>CAVLCA010000004.1:0-108608 GCA_963661495.1 bacterium | reverse complement strand
CATTCCTTTTTTGTCCTTTCTTTCATTGTAGCACACTTTCCTAAAATTACAAAAAGTGTGCAAGTTGTTTTCTAACTTACACACTTTATTTTACATGCTCTAAAAAATATTGTGATTCCAAAGAACGGTCCTAAAGTCAGAGCCACATTTTGACTTTTCAAGAAGAACAAGATAATTTGCATCTACATCCTCGATAACAGACCAAAAGTCTGAATCGCTTGAAGCAAGAATTATAGAATCTACATTATCCTTATATACTGCTTTTGATACACCTGCAACAAGTTTGTGATCCACAAGAGACTTGTCCTCTTTTATTCGTTCAACAGCAACTGTTTCGACTTCTACATTGTATGTAAAGAATTTTAATTGCAACCATGCTTTAGACGAGTTTAATTCGTCATAATAGACTATAACTTTATCAATTTTTTGGATTTCATATTTTTTCAGGCTGTCAAACATAGCCGCTAAGCGATAAGGATCACAGTTTTCGCCATCAACAAATATCTGTATTTTATTGCCGTTATTTATAAAATTATTTATATTGTTTTTAACATTATCACTGGCATCAATAACTCGATCTATATCTTGAAAATAAGCTCCGGCATTCTGATATATAATATCAAGAAATTTAACATCGGAAAGCAGTATGTTTCCATATTCCATAGGCTTTCGCCAATAAAAATATCTTTTGTAGGGATAATAATTTTTATTATTTTGATACTTTTCAACTTCTTCCTTTATTTTGTTAGCAGGCATATTGAACATGAATTTAATATATTTGAATTCAATCCATTCAGGAAAAATTGGAAATACAAAATCAATATGTTTTTGTATTTCGGTATTTATTATTTCTAAGTATTCATTTAAATCCTGCCGCCCAGTAGTTATATCTATATTGTATTTTTTTAATGTTCTGAAATCGTTCTCTAAAATATCTACTTTATATATTGGCTGATAGTCAACAGCTGAAATCCTTATAGTGCGGCTGATTCGTTTGAAGTTTAAAATAATATTACTTCGCAAGTTGTTTAATGCTCGTATTATTGTTGCATCCATGTTGCTAGTAAGCTCGTTAAATATATCTTCAGCAGATTCATCAATTGTAAATATAAAATCCTGCCGGACACCGAGTAAGTATGCTGTTTTTATTGCAATAGATTTTGAATAGTTACTAAATGAGGATTTATCCGAGTAGTCTTCTAACATTTCATCGTCTAAATCCATGTCTTTTAAGTCTTCTAAACGCATAGGTTTTGACATAATTTTACCTCCTAAATTTGTGTGCTTATATATTAACATTTATGAAGAAGTTTATAAACTAAAAGACTTGTTAGTTAAAAGGGACTGTCTCACGAGTTAGACAGTCCCTTTTAAGATTTGGAACTTATTAATGTAATAATCCACATTTAATTGCTATCTCCTTCATTTTATCAATGGCGTTGCGTTTTTCATTAGAAAAGTCTTTTTCATCGCAAACGAAATCAACAATAGATTTAATTAAATCCGAATCAGAAAAATTCGACAGATCGATTACTTTTTGATTACCATTGACATCATTTGCCGATGCTGCTTTAAAAGTTCTGAATAACTTTTTGTTAAACAACAAGTCTGATAAGTTATCCTGTTCATCGGATGTTATTAGTAATTGACTTAGCAAACGGATTGCTTTTCCAGGGGTATTTAATTCTTCTTGCGTGTATAAGGTGATAATAAGTGTTGTTCTAGTTAACACGATGTTATTTTCATCGTTCTCGCCTAATCCAATATGTTTCGGATTGAATGTAGAACGTAAAGATTTTTCATTAAAAATCTTGATTTTAGATATTATAAAATTCTTTCGTTCATCAAGCCCTTTTTGGTTTGCTGCAATATCTCTTACTAATGCTAAGCCTATCTGATATTCATACATATTAGTCTTCCTCTCAATGTTATTATCTGAGTATATAATAATAAATTTTGCCAAAAAAGTCAAGACTGAATAAAATTAAACTTGAATAACGCTTGACTTCTTAATTGACTTACGTTATAATCAAGATGTAGCGAAGTAAAATACACTAACTGCTGACTAAAGTGCCGCTAAGGAGTGAAAACAATTTCGCTGTTTTGATAGGAGGTGTTTAAATTAAATACATATGAAGAATCAGAAGCAGAAATGCTGAGCTACTGGTACAATGAAGTGCTATGTAATTATACAGAAGAAGAAAAAGAAGAAATATTTGATTAAAACATTAGAGTAACTAAATCTTATTCTTGTTACTCTATACTAAAGAAAGGAACTAAACTATGAAAGAAAAAATCTTAAGCCTTAATTTTAATGGCTATAAGCCTGTAAACAAAATGTCGTACAAACAACGTTTATTTGAACTTTATAAGTTCATAGATAATGAAGAGAACATAAATTATGATGGAAACATTGAAAAACCATTCCTCATATCTTTGCAGGAAATAATTCCTGGTAAAGATAAAAAATACTTAAAGCAGCTGGAATTTCTTTTTCCTGAATACTATTTAGTAGAACCGGTTGCATTTACTGAGAAGAATTATCGGTCTGCCATCAACATCCTGTTGATAAAAAAAGAGCAAGTTGAAGAGTACAAAACTGATGTTATTACAACTAACGATAGTTATAGCTTGCTCTATAATTATGTTCATGTTGTGCTGAAAAATGGTACGCTTCTTAGTGTAATCAATGCTCACATTCCACAAACATCAGATTTTGGAGGAAAGCCTGAATGGTATGTTAAAAAAAGGTTCAAACTTCATAAGACTTTTTGTGAAGATATTCTCAAACAATGTCAGACTCATCAAAAAGAAAATTTTATTCTTTTAGGAGACCTTAATGAAACTTATGATTCTGCATTTATTGAAGATATAAAAAAAATCGGGTATCATTCTTCAACCGACCCAAAAGTAATAACTTATTATCACAACATTTTATCAGAGACATCGGCTATTGACTATATATTATATTCACCTGCTTTATGCTTAAAGCGAGTATATAAGACAATAGTTGAGAACAGTATATGCATACAACAACTTCTCACCGATCATTGCCTTCTAATTGGTCAAGTGAATTTATAATTAAAAAAGAAGGTAACATTATGAAAAAGTTTTCATTTGAAGTTCCCGAAGAAAAATGGAATATTGTGTCAGAGGTAGGACTCCCAAAAGAAGATGAGGGAATGTGGTGTTTGCTGGTTTGTGAGGATATTAAAGGCAGATTTACATACGATGTTGGGGGCTATAATGAATATAATAATACTTTTTATCTGAACTGCGGATACGGTGGAATGGTCATAGATGCGGAAGATGTTGTGGCTTGGGTTAGTTTGTTTAACCCGGATGATGGTTTTCTAAAAGTTAAATAAAATTTAATTGATATGCCCTGCGATAGCATCAAAGGGCAGTTTATGGCAAAAATATGAAAAGAATAAAACCGATGATGACTATATTATCAATATGTGTTACTATAATAATAGTTGGTGTTATATTTATTTTTAAGGATAACTCAAGATTGGTTATCGATTCGGAAATGACTGTTAGCGATAATGTTCCGATAATACATATAACGTGTAAAAACACAACATTTCATGATTATTATCTCACAGTTTCCGGAGTTGAATATAATGACAAATATTCTTGTGAATCTCAAATATATGAGATAGAAAAATATAATGATTTTGAGTTTTATGTTCTACCGTCTTACAGATATGATGATATTCAGCACTATAATAACTACAAATACACAGTTCATATTTATAAGATGAAAAACAATAAATTAAACCAACTGTATTCAAAAACTTTCACTAATGACAATAATGAATAAACCCTATATTTTTGGAAATAGTTGAGTGAAAATAGGAGAATTGAAATGGAACATCATTATGATGACTATTCTAAATTTCTTTGGATTATGGTTAATATAGAAGGTGAAGTAATACACGCCACCCGTCAAAATGTTAAAAGGCAAATAGTCGAACAAGGCATAACAGACTATGGTAAAACCGGTTATACAAGGTTAATACACAAATTATTTAATGAAATCAGGAATGAAATAAAAGACAGTAATTTGATTGCAATAGCTGATGCTGAAGAAGAACGAATTAAGAAGTATTTGTATGACTCAGAATCAAAAATAACAGACGAAGAAATAAAAAGAATATGGAAAGAATACGAAAATAAATATTCGGAGGAATTATATAAACACAGTAAGTTATAAATTGGAAGTGATAAAGAATGCAATTTTTCATATCAGACCTGCATTTTGGTCACAAAAATTGCTTGGAATTTGATAACAGACCCTTTGATGATATAGAATCTCATGACAAATATATAATTGATAAATGGAATTCTGTTGTCGCAGACGATGATACTGTATGGATTCTCGGAGATGTCAGCTGGCATTCTGTTCAAAAAACTATGGAAATCCTTAAAACTCTAAAAGGTAAGAAATGCTTAATAGTCGGTAACCACGATAAAAAATTGCTTGAAAATACTGAAATTCGCAATGCATTTGAAGAAATAGCCGATTATAAAGAAATATATTTAGACAGTAAAAAAGGCATTGTGTCGTGCCACTACCCTATTCCTTGTTATAACAAGCATGGTTATGGTTGGTATCATTTATACGGACATGTACATAACAGTACTGAATGGGACTTAATGAATGAAACTCAGCAAAAAATGAGGGCATTAGGCATAAAATGCGAAATGTATAATGTAGGATGTATGCTCGACTATATGGCATATACCCCAAGAACACTTGAAGAAATTTTGAAAGCAAACAATGCTATATAACCGGAGATTAAATATTATGCATTACTTGGTGTACTATACAGATTTAAGCAATAGAGATTTTTGTTCTATGGAGCCGATAGGTATTTTCGATGATAAAGAAAAGGCAAGAAAAGTCGCTCAAATTGAGCAATCTAAAATTGATGATTCATATAAAAATATGAGCTTTGTAAATGATACGGAAAAAATACTTGTCGACTCATTTGATGAATTTAACAGCAAATGGACTAAAAATATATTTAATAATAAGTAAAAAGGAGAACAACATATGACAAGACTTCTCTTGATATCGGACAGTCACAGAGATAAACAAACACTAAGCAAAATTATTAAAAACGAACCGAATTTTGATCGTGCAATATTCCTTGGCGATGGAATAGAAGATGTTGAAGATGCGTTTTTGACTTCAAGTAAGCCGATAATCTCTGTAGCAGGTAATTGTGATATTGATTATTGTATTTCATCCGAAAGAGTAATTAAGGTAGAGGACATAAATATATTTATTACTCACGGCCATTTTTACGATGTAAAACTGACATTAAAAAATGTTGCTCAAACTGCCAAGTCTAAGGATTGTTCAGTCGCTTTTATTGGACATACACATATTCAAACCGATGAAACGGTAGATGGTGTTCGCATAGTTAATCCCGGTTCTGTTTCATATCTCGGTAATTATGCCATTATAACTATTGATAATGATAAACTTAATGTTGAATTGAAAGGACTTAAAAATTAGTTGAAGATATACTGCTTAACTGACATACACGGGGACATAGAAGCTTTAGATTATGTACTTAGCTATATTGTTGATGAACTTGAAAAACCTAATACAATGTTAATGTTTCTTGGTGATTATATACATGGGTGTGATAACGGTAAGGATGTACTTGATAAAATAATAAGCCTTCAAAATCATTATGGTACTGAAAAAGTCGTGGCGTTGCTCGGCAACCACGATGAGTGGGTTCTAAACGGTTCAAGCACTATATCAGAGCAAAATCCGTCATATGAAGATGATTGTGCAGATGATGATAAATACATATATTGGTTAGAAAATCTGCCAAGATATTATGTTGCAGGCAATACCATCTTTGTTCATGCAGGTATTGACGAAAGTTTAGGAGAACTTTGGGAACTAACAGATGAATATACCTTAACAAATAAATATCCTGCCGATATTGGAAAAATAGACGGCTTGGATATGAAAGTCGTAGCAGGTCATATTCATACATCTGAGATTGCGAACAACCCAAGATATAATGATGTACTCTATGATGGGTATAATCACTATTTTATCGACGGTGATGTACTTAGTACCGGTGAACTGCCCGTACTGATGGTAGATACTGATGAGGATAAGTATTATCGAGTTACTCCAAACGGCGGAATTTACGAAGTACAACCATACGACGAAGAGGAATTTTAATTATGAGCGATTTGTTGGAATACATAAAAAGTTTATATGCAACTGCAAGAAGAGGTTTTGAATGGGAACCGCTCTACTTCAATAATAATTCAAGTATGGATGAAAACGGAATATATTCTGATATGAATATTCCCAAAGGAGATGAATTTACTTATATTAAATTCACAATACAGTATCAGTCTCGTTGTGATGAAAACGGACTTAGCCATCCTAAAGAAGGTGTTAGATTCTATATTCTACACTCACTAAAAATTGATGATTTGACTGAACCTCTAATTGTACCTAAACCGTGTAATACAGAGAACTTACAAACAAGCAGTCAAATTTCAACTGCATTAACTGTGAATAACTACGGTAGATTTAGATATGCTTTTGATGATGTCGAAACGGCAAAAAAGGTTGCTGTAAAAGAAGTCAAACAGATGATAACTCCTCTTTTGCATTGCTTGACTGAAGAAGATTATAGGGATGTAAAAGGATTTATAGAGAAATACAATAATAGTTTAAATAACGAGGTGGAAATATGAAATTTAAAGAGTTACGAAAAGTTTTATCACGCATTGATTTCTTATCCATTTGTGAGCGAGAAACCCTTAATTACAAAAATTACATTAAAATAAGTGATGTTCCTACTGATTATGATGAAATGGAAGTAGTAGGAGTAGGAATAGCAGATGGTGAATTTTATGGTGATAATAGATATGATTGTTCTACTGATCCGAAATCTGGTCCGCTCTTTTTTGAAAAATGTTTAGAAATAGTTTTGTCTGATGAATAAGCAGCAGGGAAAAGTATAAATCATTATTTTATTGATTTGCATAATTTTCTGTTTATGATATAATGCATAAGCAAGAGGTAAAGTTATGAATCAATATATACTAAATTTTGAACATATTGCTTTAGGCATACATTGTTTGAGCAAAAGCATAAAATTATATTATGAAGCTGTGATTGTTAATGAAAAAAGTCTTTATTTACGCTTTTTTCAAATACTTGAAAACGGTTTGTTTGATGAAATTGGAGAGTATGTTCTGACTCATCAAAAAGATAAATATCAATTTCATATTTTTATAGATGAAAACGGTAGTGTTTATAGATTGAATATTGTTTAGCAAGATGTATTCGGCAGGTTTCCTATTGGATGACCTGCCGTTCTTTTTTATAAACAATTAGTTGTTGATAAAAATACTTGAATATGATAAAATAACCTTGCTACACAAAATTTCATATTATTACATGTTATTGCAAGTTCGTTTGACGGGTATGTTGCAACCTTTTTTACTTTTGTAAAAAAGCACCTTCTCTCAACATACCCATGTATGTGAAATTTTGTGTAGCAACAAACGAGTTGTGTGTTTTTTTAGTGCGTGGCTCTGCTACGCACTTTTTTGTTATTTTGAGGTATTATTATGAGAGAAAGAACTTGCTGTTTTACAGGTCACAGAACATTACCGCAGGGGTTAGAATTGCTTAAATTAAAAAAACACTTGAAAAAGACAATAATTGATTTAATCGAAAATCACAATGTTTGTTTTTTCGGAAATGGCGGTGCTTTGGGTTTTGATACTTTAGCTGCACAAACAGTTATTGAACTCAAGAAAAAATATCCTCAAATTAAACTTATTATGGTATTACCTTGTAAAAACCAAGATAAATATTGGAAAGAGAATGATGTAAAAATTTATAACGGTATAAAGTCAAAGGCGGATAAAATAGTATACACTTCAGAAACATATTCAAAGGATTGTATGCTAAAGCGAAATCGCCATTTGGTGGATAATTCTAAATATTGCATTTGCTATTTACATCAAAATACTGGTGGAACAGCTTATACTGTTAAGTATGCAAAGAAAAATAATCTTGAGATTATAAATCTGTGAAACAGATTGTATGTCGGTCTCTCCTACTCTACTAAAAAAATTAAGAAAGAAAAAATTATGTCACTTGAAACAACAATTAAAATCTTTAATAAACAAATTATCGATGAATGGGATGGAAGCGTTCTTAAAGATAATCTTACACTTGAAGAATTTGAGAATGCAGCTCGAAATTTTACCGATAATCAAAGACATTTAGATATATTGGCATATAAATTTGGTTTCTTTGGATACGATGAAAAGAAAACAAAAGAAATAAGTACACTGTGCGAATGCTCGATGAATTTAGTCAGTCAAGTCGTTCGTGATTTTGTAAGAAAAACACGAAAGTACTTTGTTTATTATCCGTATGGTGAACTAGATGTGACTTTTACTTGGCAGGAAAGATATATCAGAAGAAGAATAAAAAACAGAAGTGATAATTATACAGAGAAAGACGCTATTGCCGAAAAAAAGTATGGCGATAAATTGAAAAATATTCGTGAGTTTAATAGGCTTAGTATAAGTAAGTTATCTTCATTGTCAAAAGTCCCTAAAAAAGAAATTGAACAAATCGAAAATAACGAAATTGTACCATCTTACAAAACCCTTTTGAAACTTAATAAACCTTTGAATAACGGTGCCGAGTTTATTATTAGTGATAAACCGTATCACGCAGAGTTTAGAAGAACATTGTACTATCCGTTGCCGAGTGCTGAAGAAGAAACGGATTATCAAATATCATACTTTATTAGAAAAAGTCTTGATGATCTTACACCGGCAGAAAAGAAAAAAGTTAAATCGTATATTCAAAGAATTATAAAACAACGAAAAGTATAAATGCGTATGTTTTATCAATGTTCTATAATGAATTGTCCCTCTTTTGGTACTCAAAAGAGGGTTATTTTTTATAGGGATATACTTTTTAATAAATTTGTGTTATTATAAGTTACATAGTATAATTATTATAAACACTCTGTGCTTTTAGGAGAATATAAATATGGCTAAGAAGAAAAAAGAAGAAGTGTTGAATCTCGATAGCATTTTGATGAATTGCAGAAATCATTTGCGTGCTGCAAGTAATTCGGGTTCATTCTTCGAAAAAAGAGATATGATGCTTACTTTAGTTTTTTTGCGTTTTATAGGTGAAAAGTTTGAAGACGGTGTTGAAAAGCAAAAAGAAGAATTGATTGCTCAAGGTTTAGACCTTGAAGATGAAAATGTGCGTAACGCATTTTTCTCTGAAGAAAGTATGGTCTTTTCCGACGGTACATATTATCTACCCCCTGAAGCTCGTTGGTCAACGATTATTGACACTCCGGCACCACAATTAAATGTTGCACTTGATACTGCTCTTGATGCTATTTCAAAGAGTTCTGATGACCTTAAAGGCTGTTTTGTTAAAGGTACATTCACTTCTCGTAACCTTGCACCAAATGACATCAAAAAAGTTGTTGATGAAGTTAATAAAATAAGTCATAAAACATTTGGAGAGGAAAAAGACCTTATCGGTCGTGTATATGAATACTTCCTTAAAGAATTTGCAGTTAATGCAACAAAGGAAGAAGGAGAGTTTTATACTCCTCACGATGTTGTTCAGCTTATAGCTTCTATGATTGAGCCTTATGACGGTACTTTGTATGACCCTGCTTGCGGTTCGGGCGGTATGTTCATTCAAAGTGCAGAACTCGTAAAATCAAAACAAGGTGATATTTCATCTGTTAATGTCTTCGGTCAGG
This sequence comes from bacterium, assembly GCA_963661495.1. Classification (GTDB taxonomy): domain Bacteria; phylum Bacillota; class Clostridia; order Oscillospirales; family Acutalibacteraceae; genus Eubacterium_R. Next base: position 98,793 of record CAVLCA010000004.1, on the reverse strand, counting down.
AAAAAGAAGCTGCTACATATAGACTCGCAAAAATGAATCTTGCACTTCGTGGTATCAGTCATCACCTTGGTGATGAGAGCATTTCGACTTTTAGGAAAGATTTGCATAAAGGTGTTTACTTCGATTATGTAATGGCGAATCCTCCTTTTAACCTTAAAGGTTGGTATGATGATAATAACGAAAATTCCAAGTGGCCTGAATATGGAGCACCTCCTGAAAGTAATGCAAACTATGCTTGGATTCTTCATATGCTTTCCCATTTGAAAAAGCAATCCGGTGTGGCAGGGTTCTTGCTTGCAAACGGTGCTTTGAATGATAGTGATACTTTGGATATTCGCCAAAAACTTATTGAAAATGATAAAGTTGAAGCAATTGTTGTTCTTCCGAGAGAATTGTTTATTACAACAGATATAAGCGTTACTCTTTGGATTCTTAATCAGAATAAAAAGGGCGGAAATTATCACGGCAGAAATCTTCGTAGCCGTGAACATGAAATTCTCTTTATGGATTTGCGTCAATGGAGAGAAAATCCTGTAAAGGGTGAGCAAAAGAAGAAAGTTAAGTTAGCAACCGAACAAATCGAAAGAGCGGCAAATATCTATCACACTTGGCAAAACGAAGGAACTGTCAGCGAAGAATATGCAGTACCCGAATTATATCGCTCAGTAAAGGTATATGACAGTCAGTTGACAAATGAGGAACGAGAAAACAATGTTCCTACAATCGAATCAAAAGGATACACACTTACTCCAAGTAAATATATTCAGTTTATCGACCACGACTTGGAAATTGACTATGAAAAAGAAATGGCTCGTATTCAAACTGAAATGCAAGAAATTATGAAACAAGAAAAGAAATCCCAGCAAATGCTGGAAGACGCATTCAGGGGGATTGGATATGGCATTGACTAAATATAAACTCGGAGAATTGATAAAACTCTGTGAATTGAAAAATGATGAACTAAAATATGATATTCCGGATGTTAAAGGTATTTCAATTCAAAAGATATTTATCGAAACAAAGGCTAATATGGAGGGTGTATCGCTAAAGCCGTATTATCTTGTTCAACCCGATGATTTTGCCTATGTTACAGTTACTTCAAGAAATGGAGAAAAGATCACATTAGCACATAATACGACTGATAAAACATATATTGTTTCATCTTCATATATAGTATTTAGAGTGAATAGAACTGATTTACTTCTGTCTGACTATCTCTTTATGTATTTTAATCGACCGGAGTTTGATCGATATTCAAGATTTAATTCGTGGGGTTCTGCAAGAGAAACATTTTCTTGGGATGATATGTGCGATATGGAAATCGAACTTCCATCTATTGAAATCCAGCAGAAGTATGTTGATGTTTATAATGCAATGCTTGCCAATCAGCAAAGTTATGAGTGTGGCTTGGATGATTTGAAACTTACTTGTGATGCGTATATTGAAGAGTTAAGAAGAAAACTACCTTGTGAACCAATAGGTCCATATATTGATTCTGTAAGTGAAAGTAACTCTGAGTATTTATATACCTATGTTCAAGGAGTTGAATCTAGTGGCTCATTTATGGATACAAAAGCAAATATGCAAGGTGTAGATATTGGTAAGTATACAGTTGTTCGTAAAGGTAATATTGCATACAACCCTTCACGAATCAATATTGGTTCAATTGCAATATATACCGGTAATGAACCTTGTGTTGTTTCACCTATGTATTCTGTGTTTAAGGTTACAGACACCGATAAGATATTACCAGAATACTTAATGTTATGGTTTGGCAGAACAGAATTTCAAAGATATACATGGTATTACGCAGCGGGCTCTGTAAGAGATACATTTGATTTTAATTTAATGCAGGAAGTAGAATTTCCAATTCCATCAATTGAAATTCAAAAAGACATAGTGAATATTTTATCTGCATATAACACTAGAAAAGAAATTAACGAGAAACTCAAAGCACAAATTAAGGATATCTGCCCTATTTTGATTAAGGGCTCAATAGAAGAAGCTAAAAAAGGAGCATAAGCCTTGGCAAAGTTAAAAGATTATAACGGTCGTTTTTGCGAATATGATTTTGAATATGCTATTATTAGTTTGTTAGAAAATGAGGGATGGACTTATCTTCCCGGTGATGATATTAAGCGTCCCAAAAGAACCGATGTTTTAATCGAAGATGACCTGCAAGAATTTTTAGCAAAAACTAATAGTGATTTAACCGAAGATGAACTGCAACAAATAGTTGACACAGTTCGTCTTGTTGGTGCTGAAAGTGACTTTGCAACCTTACATAAGGTTTATAACTTTATGGTTTATGGTGTGCAGTTTACTCCTCAAAACGATTCTCCGAGAATGGTTAATCTCATTGATTATGAAAATGTAGATAACAACATATTCAAGGTAGTTAATCAACTGACAGTTGACTATGTTAATAACGGACAAAGAGCAAATCGCAGACCGGATGTAATGCTTTATGTTAACGGCTTGCCGTTATGTGTTTTTGAGCTTAAAAATCCTGCCGATGATAAAGCACCGATATATAACGCTTGGGAGCAGATAAATATTCGCTATTGGCGTGATATACCTCATCTACTTCACTATTGTCCTCTTGCGTGCATTTCCGATGGTGTAAAAACAAGGCTCGGAACAGTCCGTACTCCTTATGAACATTTCTATGCTTGGAGAAGGGTGAATGATAATGACCCTATTTCTATCATGCCTTACGATGAATTAAGAACAATGATACAAGGCGTGTATACTCCGGATCGTTTTCTTGAAATATTCAGAGATTATATTTATTTTCAAGACAGTGAATATGACAGCAACGAAGTTGAGATTGTATGCCGTTATCCACAATTCTTTGCCGCAAGACTTTTAAGAGAAAGCATTATCAAATCGGTTGAAGAAAAGACCGGCAAGGGCGGTACTTATTTTGGTGCTACCGGTTGTGGCAAGACATACACAATGGCTTTCCTTGCTCGTCAGTTATCGCTAAGGTGTGCCGACAAACTCGGTTCACCGACTATTATTATGATTGTTGACCGTGATGACCTTCAAAAGCAAGGAGCAAAACTGTTCACCAAAAGTAAAGAATTCCTTAATCTCGGTGAAGTAAGTATTGTTAAAAATAGAAAACAATTAAGGGAAGAACTTGGAGCAAGGCAAAGCGGTGGCTTCTATATCTGTACCATTCAAAAATTTGTTGACAGAAAAGATGACCCGGTTGGTCTTATCAATGACAGAGCTAATATTATTTGTTTTTCCGATGAGGCTCACAGAACTCAGGTTGAGCATTCAAAGAAAATTCAGTTTAGCAAAGACTCTGATGAAAATATGAAAGCAATGGTGTCAAAACCATATGCAAAAGTGCTTAAAGAAGCATTTCCGCAAGCAACATTTGTTGGTTTTACAGGTACTCCTATTGCCGAAACATATCAAACATTCGGTGATGAAATAGACAGATACACTATGGATCAAGCTGTTGCCGACGGTCTTACTGTGCCTATTAAATATCATCCGAGAATTGCTAAAGTGCTTCTTGATAAAAATAAAGCCGAAGAAATTGAAACTTATTACAAGCAATGCTTTGATGACGGAGCAACAAAGGATGATGTGGAAGCAAGTAAGCGAGCAATGAGTTCTATGGAAGTTATTCTCGGTGAACCGAGCAGATTAGAGCGACTTGCCGTTGATATTCACGACCACTATACTTCTGCATGTGCAAATGATCCTGACAGGGTACAAAAAGCAATGATAGTTTGCTCAAGCAGAAAAATTGCTTATGACCTTTTACTGAAGTTTAAGGACAAGTATCCTGAATGGTTTGAAGAAAAGAAAACGCCGGATGATGTTGAAGCTTCTGCCGAAGAACTCAAATTACTAAAACCAATGCCAACCATTGCAATGGTTTCAAGTGTAGGCAGTAACGACCCTGAAGGTATGTATAACTATCTTGGCGGAGTAAAGAATGATAAGCGTTCGGAACAATTGGATATTGCATTTAAACAAGAAAAATCCAACTTCCGTATTGTCATCGTTGTGGATATGTGGATTACAGGATTTGATGTTCCGAGTCTTACATATTTATATAACGATAAGCCTTTAAAAAGGCATTTGCTTATTCAAACAATCAGCCGTGTAAACAGAAAACATCCCGGCAAAGAATACGGTGTAATTATTGATTACATCGGCATTCGTGACAATATGCGTGAGGCAATGGCTGTTTACGGTGGCGGTCATAATATAGCTCCTACTCCTGATGATATTGAACAGGCGACAAAATACTTTAGAGAAGAACTTGAAGTGTTAAAGGATTTGTTTATGGGTTATGATATAAATCCATTTTTGAATCCTAATGCTGATCCTGTCGAAAGATATACTTTGCTTTCAAAAGCAGCAGAATATGTCTTTGCAGCAACACAACAACTTAATGTTGCTTCAGGAACTAAAGTTAATAAAGTATCTTTCAAAACTTACTTTATGCAAACAGTTAAGCGAATGAGAGCAGCTTATGATATTTGTCAGCCTTCAGGAGAACTTGATGAGAAAGAGTCGGCATTAGCACAATGCTTTATGGCAATTGCCGGTTTTGTAAGAAAAATGAGCGGAACAACTGATTTGGATACAGAAACTATGAACAGGCGTGTATCCAAAATGGTCGAAGAAGCTCTAAAATATAATCAAGTTGAAAGTGTACTTGATGAGGGAGAAGAAGTTGACATTTTCTCTCCCGAATACACATCGTCTTTAATTGATTTTTTATTGCCGGCAACAAAACTTGAAATGCTGATCAAATTGTTGAAAAAAGCAATCAAAGATTATAGTAACACTAATGCTGTTGAATCTAAAAGATTTCAAGAAATGCTCGAAAAGACTATTGAGATATACCACGAAAGAAGAAAAGCACTCTCTGCCGAAGAAGCCGGAGAAACGCAAAATGCTGCAGCTGACGCAATTATAAAGCAAGCTACAGAGCAGGCACTTGCAATTCTCAAAGACTTAAAGGAAAGCAGGGAAAGTTTTAGAAAACTTGGACTTACATTTGAAGAGAAGGCTTTCTATGACATTCTTGTGTCACTTCGTGACCACTATAACTTTGAGTATGGTGAAGATAAAGAAGTCGATGGTGTTATTATTAATCAAAAGTGCCAAGACCTTGCAAAGAAAATTAAGGATGAAATTGACGAAAAATCTATTTATGCCGATTGGCTTAATAATAAGAATATCCGAAATCAGCTAACGAATAAGATTAAAATCATTCTTATTAAAAATGGTTACCCGCCTCAATACAGTCAAGAGGTATTCGATAAGGTAATGGAGCAAGTAGAGAACTTTGAGGAACATAATTGATTATTGGAATTTTAAAAAATCGAAAAAATAAAAACTTATAAGATTTAACAAAGAAAGGCAGTTGGGAATTTACCTAACTGCCTTTCTTAATTCATATGATTTTTTTAAAGCCATTGCTTTCTTTAACTAAATACTTATATCTTTGTCTTTAATTATTTTAAAGAACCAGTCGTGTGACACTGCGAAAAAGCTATCGGTGGTTTCTATAAATTCATTATCTACAAAAGAACTTAAAAGTATGCAAAGTTCGGCACTGTGCTTGCAGAAATTTGGGTCAACGCAGTCGCAATAAATATTTTTTATTTCATTGCCATCAAGTTCAAAATCGACAATATGGGTTTTGTGACCTTTTGTGATAGCTGTGCCGATTCCGTTATTTACAACAACGGCTTTAAGTTCACCGTTTTCAAGTGCTTTTATCGCTTCATGAATAGTATTGTTATCACACTCAATTTCACCGATTTTGCAACTATATCCATCGCCAAGTATAAACTCATCAGGCTCATCGTTTTCATCCTGTGCAATAAATGGTGGAACAAACCAACTGAGAAGCTGTTCTCTTGTAATGACATTATTGCTTTTTGCAATCATATAGTCATTGCATTTCTTAAAATTGCCCGATATGTTAAAATCAAGTTTTGCAATAACATCTTTATAAATGCTTCGATTGATTTTGAACTTAGTAGTAACATCAATAACAACACCAAGCTTGCCATATAATTTGCCATCAACAAAAACATTTTCACCGACTTTTAAATTGAATTTATCGTTGTAATAGGGGTATTCTCTGCCATCTTCAAATCTAACAGTTGCAACACTTCTAATCGGTGTTTCTGCTTTAGGTTCATATTTTTGTGTCATTGTTTCGTTTTCTTTATCATTTTTAATATTAAAACCGATTTTGTTCATTAGAGTACCTCCTTGTTTTGTGATTCAACAATAACACATGTAATTTGCACATACAATACTTTGGATAGCACAAGTCCGCTTTTATGGACTCATAGCTATATAAATAATAGATTTTGACTGATTTACGATAAAATCTATTGACAAATAGAACGAATGTTCTATAATTAGAATTACCGACAAGGAAAGAAGGCACTCAAATGGAAACAGATTATATGAACTTTGTTAATATAAAAAATATTGATAAAAAGCAAAAAACACCTGTAGAGGTTGTTTTAACCTGTAACATTTCCGGTAAAATGACTCCACTCTTTATAAAATGGAAAAGCGGGTGCATTTATAAAATAGATAACATTTTGGATATAAAACCAAAAGGTACAAATAAAATTTTATATAAAATCGTCGTAAATAATAAAAAAACCACACTTTATTATGATAATAAAGTATGGTTAGTTGATGAAAAGTAAAACATAAGTCGACATCGTTCGTCATTACCGCTTGCCTGAGACCGTAATATTATATACTTTTCACAAAAAAATTGCAAGAATTATTTTATTATATAGTAAAAGTTTATGAAATATAGCTAATGAAATGACTGTAATGATTACCAATATTGTATGTGAAGTCAGTTGATTTTTATCGAAAAAAGTAGTAAAGTGTATTTATATTAGGTTGACCCGCTCATAAAGAGGAGAAGTTGCTTAAGGCATGTATGTTAAATTAGTTATTAGAGGGTTAGTCTTAAGTGTATGTTTTAGGCAATGCCAAAATATATGGAATAGGAGGACAAGTAAAATGAATCAGTAGTTCCGAGGAAGAAATGACTTGATTTTCGCTATGACCTCACAAATTTAATATAATCGCATTATCGAGGATGGCTGCTTTTTTCGCATAATATTGACGAATCAAGCCCTTGACCACGTAAGAAAAGCCTCTTATGTTTAGAATTTTAGCTTGTATTAGTTGAAAAATGAATGAAGATTGGCTTTTTGATTAGATAATTCGTTAAAGCTCTGTTTCATATACTTTTGTTTTGTATAAATCATTCCGATTCAACTAATATAGTTGAATCGTTTTTTTATGCCTTATATCGGTATAAGAATATTCCGAAATTAAAAAAAGATTATAGATGTATTCTGTTAATCTTTGATGATTATGGAGGTTAATTAAATGGATTATAAAGAACTAAGAGTAATAGAAAAAAAGCTAGAAAAAAGAAATGTTTCTCGTGAACACATTATTCTGGTACATCGACTTGGTACATGTTGCAATAATTTTTTAAAGAGTCAAGTTATATCAAAAGATATTAGAGTAGACGAAGTGAAAAAGATTGTTGCTGACTTAGAAAAAGCAATTCCACCAAAAGAAAATAATTGTTCTGCTTTATCTAAAAACAAAATTCAACATTATATGCAAATACGCCGAGTAAAACAGTATTTATCTTTAAGTATTGAAAGAACAAGTGATCCAAGAGCATTAAGTGAATATGTTAGGATTTTTCTTTCTCATGATGATGCTTTTTTATACTTCCTTACAAATCCCAGATTTAAAGTGTTAGATGGATATGTCCTGCCAAGAAACGACAAATGTATAGTTTGTAAAAGTGGTATAGAATATGTTTCTGAATACGGAAAATCGGTATCATTAAATTCATTGCTTTACGAATGTAATTCGTTTGTTGCTGATTTTGTAGGACTACGCAGAACTAACAAACAAATAACAGACAAAGATGTTGCAATGGCAATAGTTGGTTTGTTGCCTGAAGATGCGATTTACAATAGGTTAGAGGGTAAAAATAACAGCATTTATAATACTAAAATTAACAGCTTTATATTTAAAAATGCTTCGCTTATTTTAGATGAATGCTTAAGCAATACTAACAAAATGATAAGATCATCTACTTATGCAGAAGATGTAATTTATTACAGTGAACAGAGAGGCATTTACACTCCGACGCAATTTGAAAACTATACTAATGTCAGTTACAAAGAATATTCATTTTGCAAAAAATATAGAGAATATAAGCCGTCAAAACGGCGTATTCCTATTTCAGTTTCTTTTGGATTAAATTTGCCATTGTTTACGGCTCTTAATTTAATTGAAAAAGCCGGTTATCATTTGTCGGAAACAAATACACTGGACTTCTTCCTCATTGAATGTTTGAAACATGATTTTTATGATTTTGAGGCAATAAATGAGGGACTAATTTATTTAGGAGCAAACGATAGCCATCTTTTAGGAATAGTTGAAAGAAAAAGTCAGAAACTCTAATCTAAACAAATAGACTACATATAGAAGAGAAAAGACCTATATATAGCATTAAGCTATATATAGGTCTTTTTTTAGTTTGTTAAAACTTTTGTAGAATTTAAAAATCGATATAATGGAGTTATAAGAAAAAATTCATCGCAATATTCGACATTATTCGCTTTATATCTATCGCTATATTTTGACATATTGTTAAAACTATTGGCTATCTGTGTATTACGAGGTTATTTTATGTCGAATTGTGTAAATTGACTAAAAAAGTCATACGATTTATAGTAAATGCGTACAAGGTCGAAATATAAGACATTATATATAAATGTACTGAATTATATACAAACTTGTCGTTGATTTATACAGCTGTAAAAAATGAATAAAGCCTCATCCTGAGTTGCAATAAGGATAAGGGTGCAATGATGCTGATAAGCATTATGGCAGCCGTTTCTTTTTTGCAGCCTTTTTTTGCACCCTTTTCGAGGTAGAAAGGTGCAAAGATGTGGTGTGAGTACACAGCTAAATATCCATAAATTCCAATCAAGAAGAACAAAAAAATTATTTTCTTGAAAGGATGTTTATGGCTATGAATGAATTAAAAGTTTCAGTTACTGTTTTTGATACTATTAGCAAGGATCTTGTAACGATCGAAGTCGACGAGGTCATTGCAAAAGAGATGGTACACTACAGTAACGAGATAAATTATCGTTTGAAACGCAAAAAAATCGACTGTGAAGTTTCGTTGGAATACTTGCGTGAAATTCACGAAGAACCATACGCAGCTGATTTTGAAACATCGGTAGTCAACAAAGGACTTGTGTCGAAACTATTACATATACTTTCTGAAGAGGAAAGACAAATTATAATCGGCATTTATTTTGACGGTTATACAGAATATAACATGTCAGAGTTTCTTGGTATACCTCAACCGACGATACATTACAAAAAGGCAAAGGCTCTAAAGAAAATGAAGGAATATTACGAAAAAAATTTCTGATTTTTTTAATTATTCACGAGGATAATTCACTAATATAATGAGAGGAGTTTTCCTCTCATTATATACCTATTATATAATATAGAGTTAGGAGATCTATTTTATGGCAAAGTTTACATCGAATTTCGTATTAAAACTCAATGAGCAACACATCAAATATCCGAATGATGTTTATAACATGACTCTTAAAGAAATATTATCAGTCAAGGATATTACACCGGCTCAAACTCTTAAGCTAATTAAGGTTAAGCAGTCGAAAATCAACGAAATGTTTAATCGTTATAGAGCACAGTTTAACAAAATGAATAAGGAATATTGCACTTCTGAAAGCCAAGAAAAAAACAAACCAAAATGCCTTGACTACAACAAGATAACCAGTGGTAATGTTGTTGTTGTAAATTTAGGTTTTGATGTTGGTCTTGTGATGTGCGTGGTATTGTATGCTGATTTGAAAAGCGAAACAGTTACTGTCGCTCCTATATCAAGAAAAATTAGTGACCCGATAGAATATGATGATAAAATTATTTTTTCGGGTATGGGGTTAAATGGTGTTCCACTTAAAAATAGTGGAAGAAGCCTTATATTGCTTAATAAAACGACTTCTGTAAGAATTACCGATACAGCATCTATATTAGGAAGTATAGACGAGAATTTACATATTAAACTCAGGGAAGCGTTTTACAAACTCATGTAAAGTACAGAATAAAAATTTAATTATCTACTCATAATTTAATCGGAAGTGATAATATGGAAATAAATAGGTATGTTAATGGTGAAAAAATACCAAAAGAAAAATTGCAACATATCATAATAAAAAACCCGGAGTCTGTGAAAATTGCCTCGGATTTGAGAAACGAGCAATTGAACAACATTAAACAGAAGTCATGAAATGAAGGCAATTATACGATAAAAAGAATCGCATAATTGCCTTTTGTAGAATATATAGTATACTTGGCTTGTCATCAAACGGAAAGGAGCAGAAAAGGATGATAGCGTTATATTCAAGAGTTTCAACAGCAGCTCAAGCTGAAGACGGTTACTCAATTGACGCCCAACAGGAAAGATTGGTTGCTTACTGTACTGCTATTGGTAAAAATGAATATCAATTTTATACCGATGCAGGGTATTCAGGAAGCAATTTGAATAGACCTGCTATTCAAAATTTAATTGAAGACGCAAAGAAAGGCAAGGTAAAAACAGTTATTGTTTTTAAGTTGGATAGATTGTCCCGTTCTCAAAAAGACACACTATTTCTTATTGAAGAAGTATTTGAAAAAAACGGAGTATCGTTCATTTCGCTAACTGAATCATTCGATACCAATACCCCCTTTGGCAAGGCGATGATAGGCCTTCTGTCAGTATTCGCTCAACTTGAGCGTGAGAATATTTATACAAGGACCCGAGAGGGCTTGAGAAAACGAGTTGAAAGTGGTTTATGGCGAGGTGGAAAAAATCCACCAAAAGGATACAGATATGAACCGTCAACAAACGAGTTGATAATTATACCTGAAGAAGCCGAGCGAGTAAAACAGGCTTTTGAGTTATACTTAAGTGGTAAATCACCTGCATATATAGCAAACGCACTTGGGTTTACATCTGATGTAGTTGTAACAAATATGTTAAAAAAGCCGGTGTATAAAGGCTATGTAACTTTGTATGGAAAAGAATATAAAGGACAGCACGAAGCAATTATAACGGAAGAAGTCTTCGAGAGAACGCAAGAAATGATGAAACAACGCTCGACAAATAAAACTCCCGAAGAAAGAAATGTTAATTTACTGTCGGGACTAATATTTTGTGGCGTGTGCGGCACACGAATGCGATATGTTAAATGGGGTGAAAACAGTCCTCAAAGAATTATGTGCTATTCAAGAGATAAAAGCAAAACCGTCAGACATAGTGGTATCCCATGTGATATGCCAGCAGTCTTGTCAACAGAGATTGAGAGCGTAGTTCTATCAGATTTGTTTGGTATGAAAGTTGATACAGGCGATAATTCCGAAACATCGTTTCAAACAGATACTTTAGAAATTCTGAAAAATGAAATGGAACGAAAAAAGCAGGCTGTTAACAACTTGTATTCGTTATATGCCAAGAAGCCTGATGATGCAATTCTTCATATGATTGATGAAGAAAAAGAAGCTATTTCTCAACTTGAAAAAAAGATGGAATTAGAGTCTAAATATCGTAACAAAACGATAAAAAACAGCGAGGTGATTGAAAAGATAGCAAGTGTTAAAAAAATATGGAGTTCTTTGACTCCAAAACAAAAGCAAAGATTTGTACGAAGCGTAATTGAACGAATCGAAATTTCGAAATCTGAGATAAATATTTTATATAAATTTGACGAACTTGATATAGACAAAATCAAAGGCGTCGCTTAATTTTTTTTTGTTGTCTCATCCCCAAGCTAACACAGTGCCGATGATAATTGGGGAGATAAGACGCTTTCTGCGTGACAACAACCCTATCCGTGTAAGTCGTTCACTTCGTGATACTGCGTACAAGGCAATGCAGGTTAAGGAAAGGTTGACAAACAAATACAATAAAGAACCGACCGTAGACGAAATTGCAAAAGAACTTGATATGCAAAAAGCTGATGTTGTAATTGCTCTTGAAGCGATTGTTGACCCTGTGTCGCTTTATGAACCGGTGTACAACGACGGTGGCGATACGATTTACGTTATGGATCAAATCGGCGATAATTCCACCGATTCCGATTGGGTGGATGAAATTATGATGAAAGATAAACTTCATAATCTTGACGAGCGTGAGCATCGCATACTTTATATGCGTTTTATGCTTGGAAAGACACAAATGGAAACTGCACAGGAAATCGGAATATCACAGGCACAGGTCAGTCGACTTGAAAAGAACGTTCTCAAACGAATAAAAGGTGCATAAAAAAAGCAGAGTTGTCTCATAAATGAGATTTCTCTGCTTTTATATGTTTGATTTATTGATTTTCGCCGCTTAGTTGCTTCCAGTGAATTTTGCAGTATTCCTTGCCGTTAATCGCCGGATAATCCTTGTCATCAACTCTCGCTTCGTTCATACAGTCGTATTCACCGACATATGCACATCTTTGGGCACTTTCGCCACCCTCAGACATAGCCGGTATATAGCTTAAACAAAACAGTCCTGTAACAACCAAAACAACGGCGACAGGTGCAACCTTAGGATTGACCTTTTTGAACAGCGGAGTAATATCGATTTTGTCAAGAAACTTGATTTTCGAAACAATGTTGCAACCGAGCACTGCAAGTACATATCCGAGGCAGCCTGCAACAACGCCGACAACAAGACCTGCCAAAACATCACTTGCATAGTGAACCATCAAATAAACACGGCTTCCCATTGTGCAAATTGCAATTGCCGGAAAAAGCCAACATATTTTTTTATGGTCTTTTTTGAAACAAATAAACATCGAAGTTGCAATTTCAAAAGCAGCCGTTGTATGACCGGACGGGAATGAATAGTCGCTTTCGCTGAGCATTCCTGCACCTTTGTACCAAGCAAAATATTCTGCGACGCTTTGAAGCGTGTTGTACGGTCTTACTCTCAAAAACATAGGCTTAACAATTACATTTGTAACAAGCGTGCCGATGATTATCGAAAAAATCAATGCCGCACCGTATTTTCTTGTTTTCTTAAATAGGCAAAGTACTGCACCGAAAATTACCATTGGAATAACAAAATTCTCATCGCCGAACGATGTAAAAAACTTTGCAACCTGTGTCCAAAATCCGTTTTGCATATGACCAAAGAAGCTAAATACCCATAGGTCAAAATTGTAAAAAATGCTGTCAACTCTCTCTCCGAGCGTTACAGCCGCAAGTAAAGTAGTGTTCATATTTCCTCCAAAAAAATTATTAATTTGATTATACTATACCAAATTTTATTATGCTTTTCAATATCAACTTGTTATATTTTCCGCTTTGTGTTACTATAAAATTACACTAATGGCTTGTGTCGTTCTTTACTACGACGGGAAAGGGATTGTATTATGCTAATTCTTACAGCGAACGAAATACGTACTGTTGAAGCAAATTGCTTTAAATATTATTCAACCGAAGCCGAATTAATGCTTAAAGCCGGTACCGCCTGTGCCGATAGTATTATTGAAAAATATGGCAATAACTTAGTAAACAAGAACGTTTCTGTATTTTGCGGCAACGGTAAAAATGCCGGTGACGGTTTTGTTATTGCAAGACTTCTTTATTCCTACGGTGCAAATGCAAAAATTGTCCTTTGCGACAAAGCACCCGAAATTGCCGAACCACTTAAATATTATAATGAAGCAGTATCAAGCGGTGTGCCGATTGAACAATTTAATTTTTATAGTGCAAATGCCGATTTTATAGTTGATTGCATTTTCGGAATTGGCTTTCACGGTGAAGCACGCAGTCCGTTTGATAAGATTTTCGAATCTGTAAATTGCAGTTCGGCTACTGTAATTTCTGTTGATACGCCGAGCGGTACAAATGCAACCGACGGCACAGCCTGTAAAAATGCCGTTAAAGCTGATTTTACCGTTGCAATTTCAACTCTGAAATACTGTCATGTACTTCCGCCGTCAAATGCTCTTTGCGGTAAAATAAAAACTGTTGATATAGGTATTCCTAAAACTTGCTATTCGTTCGGTTATGCACAAACCATAACGCAAGATGAAGTAAGAAATATTATTCCGCCGCTTGATTTTAATGCAAACAAAGGTTCAAACGGACATTTACTTTGCCTATGCGGTTCATATAAAATGCCGGGGGCGGCTGTAATCTGCTGTGAGTCTGCAATTAAAAGCGGTGCGGGTCTTGTTAAACTCACAATTCCCCAATCTGCTTATCCGATTGTTGCATCTCACCTTGTTCAACCTGTTTTCAATCCTGTTGAAGAAACAGACGGTATGTATTCGGCGTCTATACTTGATAAAATATTTGATGATCTACAGTGGGCAAATGCTGTTGCTATCGGTTGCGGTATGGGAGTTAGCGACGGTACAAAAAAAGTTACCGAATTTGTACTGAAAAATTCAAAAACTCCCGTTATTCTTGATGCCGACGGTATAAATTGCATAATCGGGCGCATAAATATATTAAAGGATATTAAAGTGCCTGTTGTTCTTACGCCGCATCCGGGCGAGATGTCACGGCTCGTGTCAAAATCGGTGAAAGAAGTACAATCAAATCGCATAGGTATTGCAAAGAATTTTGCAAAAGAATATGGGGTAACGGTTGTATTGAAAGGTGCAAATACCGTAGTTACGGACGGAGAAACGGTATTTGTTAATACTAACGGTAATCCTGCAATGGCAATGGGCGGTACAGGCGATATGCTCAGCGGTATAATTTCATCATTTGTTGCACAAGGCATTAATGTTTTTGATGCGGCAAAGGCAGGTGTGTTTATTCACGGTCAAGCCGGTGACGAAGCCACAAAAGCCGTAAGCCAAAGAGGAATAACTGTTTTTGATATGACAGAACGGCTTGGTGCTTTAATGTCCGAATATTAATGCAAGAGTTGGTTTTATGAAAAAATTAATGTCGTTGTTCTTGTGTTTGGCTTTTTTGTTTCTTTGCGGTTGTTCAACTGTTACAAATACCGTACAGCTTAAATCTTATTATTCTCAAACCGCAACAGTTAAAACAGGAACATTTACATATACTGCAAATATAAAGTATGACGGCAAATGTGTTTACATAACTCCCACTTCAACAAATGCAAGCGGTATGACGATTTCCTGCAACGGCAAAACCGTTGCTTTTTCAAGACGCGATATGCTGAATGAAGCCGTCAAGTCCAAGGTGTCACCGTATAATCCTGCTGTGCTTATTTATGATGTACTTACTTCAGCTGAATTCGGTAAAAAATCAAATAATAATTTCATTTTCGGCGGTAAAACTTCGGTAGGCAATTATACCTTGACGGTTGATAAATCGGCGGAGCTTATTTCGCTCAATGTTCCCGACGCTGAATTCAGTATTGAATTTGATGTTAAATAATCTGTAAACAATAATTTAATTAATCTTAAAATCACGGTTTTGTTTGTTTAAAACTGTGATTTTTTATTAAGTTTTATTGATTAATTTTTTGGCATATGATATAATATTTTTGTGAAAAGAGTTGCGTAAATCATAAGGAGGTCGTGTTTATGAAAAAGGTAATTTCGCTTGTGTTGAGTTTTGTGATTCTTGTTATAAGTACTGTCGGTATCGGTATAACGGTTTCGGCTTCCGATTTGCCTGTTTCCGGTAAATGTGGCACAAATGTATTCTGGCAATATGATTCAAAATTTTCAACCGTAACTCTGTTTGGTGACGGCGCAGTTGATGATTATGATGTAGGAAGTCAGTTTTGGATAGATATTACCACCGGAGAAAAACTTGATATTAAAAATCTTATTATAAAAGAAGGTATTACTTCCGTTGGCAAATGCGCATTTTACGGATGTACCGGGCTTTTAAGTGTTTCTCTGCCCGATTCGTTAAATGAATTAGGATTTTCAGCATTTGGTAATTGCTTTAATTTGGAAACAATTAATATTCCTGCAAATTTAAACACTTCGTTTGGTTATTCCGGCTTACAGTATTTGTATAATTATAAAGAAATCAGTGTTGATTCGGATAATGAACAATACACTTCTGTTGACGGAGTATTGTTTAATAAAGATAAAACAGAACTTATAAAATATCCTCAAAATAAAACTGATAAAATATATACCGTTCCCGATACCGTCAAGAATATATACAGCAAAGCGTTTTATGAGAATCACTATCTTGAAAGTGTAGAAATTCCGTCAAGCGTTAAAGAAATCGGTATGGATGCCTTTGGCAATTGTTCATCTTTGACAAGTATTGATTTGAACAAAATCGAAAGGATTGATGATTATGCTTTTGAAAAATGTAATAATCTTAAAACCGTAACCGTTCCGAAAACGGTTAGTTATATCGGTGAAAATCCTTTTAGAGAATGTAAATCGCTTGAATCGATTAATGTCGACAGTGAAAATCCAAATTATTGTATATTTGACGGGGCACTTTGTGACAAAGCTAAAACAGTTTTATATTCTTATCCTTGCAAAAGTTTAAACACCGAATTCACTGTGCCAAGCTCAGTTTCATCACTTCCGAGTTTTATTTTTGCATACTGTGATAATTTGAAAAGCGTGTCTGTTCCGGCTTCTGTTACAACTATCGATTCTTTTGCCTTTTTCCGTTGTAATAATACAATTGAATTTAATATTGATGACGAAAATCCAAATTACACTTTTGAAAAAGGGCTTATTTTGAATAAAACGAAAGACAGCATTATATGTGCAACATTCGGTTGCGATGTTTCAAACTATGTTATTCCTAACTATATAAAAGTTGTTGAAATAGGTGCTTTCTCAGGCTGTAAGGGCTTATCTGCTGTTACTGTTTCAAAAAATGTTGAAAAGTATAACAAGGGTTTTATTTACTCGGATACTATAAAAAATGTATATGTGGATTCTGAAAATCCGTATTTTACAAGTGTTGACGGTGTTCTTTTCAGTAAAGATAAAACAGAGCTTTTGTATTATCCCGACGGAAGAGCTCAAACACATTATTCTGTCCCTGCATCTGTTAATAAAATTAACGCATATGCCTTTGTATTAACCGAATATTTACAAAGCGTATCGATACCTGCAACTGTTACAAATGCAAATAAAGCTATCTTTTTTGAGTCAAATATAAAAAAGGTATTTTTTGGTGGAAGTGCAAAGCAGTGGAATGACGATTTGGATTTGAAAATTTGGCACTTCTTCGGTGTTAATATTTGCTTTAATAATTATTGTGCGAATTTGCCGACGGTTGAACCTCAATCAGAGCAATCCGATATCAAAAACACAGGCAATTCGGCGGTCAAGATCACTTCTGCTAAAATCACAAAACTAAACGGCAAGAAAAAAGCAATCGGTGTTCATTGGAGCAAGGCTAACAATGTTGACGGTTACCAAATCCAAGTAGCAACCGATAAAAAAGTTAAGAAGAATAAGAAAACCGCAACTGTTAAAAAACAGAAAACGACTAAAACTACAATCAAAAAACTTAAAGCTAAGAAAAAGTATTATGTTCGTATACGCACATACAAAACAGTAAACGGCAAAAAACTTTACTCCTCTTGGTCAAAAATCAAATCGGTAAAAACCAAGTAACAAAAAAGCACTGCATTTCAATCTGGGGCGGTTCAAACTTCCATGCAGTGCTTTATTTATTCATATTCGGGTTTTCTGTTCTGCCTAAAATATAATCGGTTGAAACTTTGTATATGTCGGCAATTTTTATCAATATTACAGTCGGAATGTCACGCTGACCTAATTCATAATTTGAATATACCTGTTGAGAGCAGTTAAGCATTTCTGCCATTTGCTTTTGCGTTAAATCATTGTCTTCCCGTAAATCACGAATCCTTTTGTACATTATTATCACCGTTGATATTATACTTTACCGCATATTGTTGTATTGACAAATACCGCAAATTGCAGTATAATCATTTTAAAATATGTGCGAAAGGAGAAACGGTATGACTTGTCCAAAATGCGGAAGTGAAAATGTTAATGTTGTAAGTGAACAAGTAAGTTCAAAAACAAGTGCAAAAGGAAATGGCTGTTTGTGGAAAATCGGCAGAAGCATTTTAATAATTTGCACTTTAGGTTTATGGTCGCTTGTAGGTAAGCATAAAGGTACGGGAAAAACAAAAATTAAGAATCAAACATTCGGCATTTGTCAAAACTGTGGTCATAAATTTAAAATCAGACAGTTTTAGTTTAATAAATTACTTCAAAAAAGGGTTGATTTTTTCAGCCCTTTTTGTTATAATGCTATAGCATTCGTAAATAGAAAGCGAATTCGCACACAATAAGGTTGAGCCAAAGGTTATAAAATCGGCTCTTGCCATACTTTATTGTGGAGGATTAACCTTAAAGGAGGAAATGAAAATGGCAAATGTAGTTTCTATGAAACAACTTTTAGAAGCAGGTGTACACTTTGGTCACCAAACAAGAAGATGGAACCCTAAAATGGCTGAATACATCTTCACAGAGAGAAATGGTATTTATATCATTGACCTTCAAAAGACAGTTAAGAAGTTGGACGAGGCATATATGTATGTTCGTGACCTCGCAGCAGACGGCGGAAGCATTATTTTCGTTGGTACAAAGAAGCAAGCTCAAGAGAGCGTTAAGGAAGAAGCAATTCGTTGCTCAATGCCTTATGTAAACGCAAGATGGCTTGGCGGTATGCTTACAAACTTCAAGACAATTCGCGGTCGTGTTGCCCGTCTTGCACAGCTCAAGAAGATGCAAGAGGATGGTACATTCGATCTTCTTCCAAAGAAGGAAGTTGCCGGTCTTGAACTTGAAATCGAAAAGCTTGAAAAGTACCTCGGCGGTATCACTGAAATGAAGAAAGTTCCTGATGCAATGTTCATTGTTGACCCACGCAAGGAAAGAATTGCTGTATCAGAAGCAACAAAGCTCGGTCTTCCAATCGTAGCTATCGTTGATACAAACTGCGACCCTGATGAAATCGATTATGTAATTCCTGGTAACGATGACGCTATCCGTGCCGTAAAACTTATTGCCGGTGCTATGGCTGATGCTGTTATCGAGGGTAGAGACGGCGCAGATGCAGTTGCTCCTGAAGAAGCTCCTGCAACAGAAGAAGCTGCCGAATAATTATAATTAAAATTTTACTATATATTGGAGGATACTATTATGGCATTTACAGCACAAGATGTAAAGGCTCTTCGTGAGAAGACCGGCGTTGGTATGATGGAGTGCAAAAAGGCTCTCGTTGAAGCTGACGGCGATATGGATAAGGCTATTGACTTTCTTCGTGAAAGAGGTCTTGCAGCTGCACAGAAAAAGGCATCAAGAATTGCCGCTGAAGGTGTAGTTCTCCCTTACTATGATTCAGCTGCAAAGAAGGGTGTTGTTCTTGAGGTTAACTCAGAAACAGACTTCGTTGCTAAGAATGAAAAGTTTATGTCTTTCGTAGAAGGTGTTGCAAAGACAATTCTTGCAACAAATCCTGCCGATGTTGAAGTTCTTAAAGAAGAGAAGTTCGACGGCACAGACAGAACTGTTACAGAAACACTTAACGACCTCGTTCTTGCTATCGGCGAAAATATGAAAGTCCGCCGTTTTGAAAGAATGGACGGTATCGTTTCAACATACATTCATGCCGGCGGTAGTGTTGGTGTTATGGTTGGCTTTGATGTTGCTGATGAAACAAAAGCTACTGATCCTGAATTTGTAGCTATGGGCAAGAATGTTGCTATGCAAATCGCTGCTATGAATCCTGAATATTTGGGAAGCGACGATATTTCAGCAGAAGAGTCAGAAAAGATGCACTCAATCACTGTTGACAGTGCACTCAACAAGCCTGACTCACTCCCTATTCCGATTCTCAGCAAACTTATCGACGAAGCTATCAACGATAAGAAATGGACTGATGATGATATCGCAATTTATCAGGGTCTTGACAATAAGCAAAGAAAGAACTTCACAAACTTCATTTCTAAGGAAGCTCTCGAAATTCTTGCAGGCATCGCAGTTTCACACAAAGATGAAATTGTTGACAACAAGATTTTCACAGGTCTTGTAAAGGGTAGACTTCAGAAGCAAATCAAGGAAGTTTGTCTCCTTGAGCAAGATTTCGTTCGTTCTGACCTCTTCCAGGGTTCTGTTGCAGGCTACATTGAAAGCGTTGCAAAGACTCTTGGCACAGAAATCAAGGCAACAAACTTCATCCGTATGATGAAGGGCGACGGTCTTGAAAAGAGAGAAGAAAACTTTGCAGAAGAAATTGCAAAGCAAATCAACGGCTAATGTAATTGCAAATTAAATAAAAAATCATCGCTTGAAACTCCCTGCTTTAGCGCTTTCAGGCGATTTTTTATTTTTGACTAATATTTTATACGTTGATATATGTACGAAAATTCGGACTGGTAAAAGTAAAAAGTTGTCAATATAGAGTAGCAATGGTATAATATTATCAAATAAAATCTCATTCAAAGAAAGGAGCATATATATGAGATTAGAAGATTTACAAAACTTAACAATTGAAGATGGAGAAATAGTACCTGATAAATCAGGATACAGAAATTATTCAAAAGACATAGCCCTGACTATCGGTTATTTGCTTGGCGTCAGAGAAGACTTTCTTGAGCAAATAGTTGAAAATCCTGATGAATATTACAATTTAAAAGAAACTATCGAAAAGAATGATAGTGCTAAAGCAATAAGGATACTTAATAATGTTCGCAGTAATTTAATGTTGTTGTTTAAAAAAGTAAGCAGAACCATCAGAATCGGCTCTCTTAACTACACCCCGTTGTATAATATGGATGAGTTTAAAGATGATTTTAAGGCATTGAGAAAATTGAACATTGAAATTTCAACAGGTCGCTCAGATATAAATGAATATTTAGTAAAAATAAATACGGAAATTTCAAAACATATTGACAGGACGAAGCCGTTGTTTCCGGATTGGGTTGAATTTAAGCATATAAAAAATATGTTTTCAATGCCGACAAACGATGTAAAAGCTGAATCGGAAAAATTTCAAACTAATCAAAATTGCTATCCGTATAAGAGATATTTTAATTGGAAAACTCCTGAAGAAACGGGCAATGCACTTGCAACCGATGCGAAAATTCTCGACTTAATTTATCAAAATGACGGCAAATATTTTGAAGATTTCAGCAAGGTTATGGACGCAAGCGATGATGTGAAAAATAACATCAATGATTTTATTAATAACGGTAGAAAAATTCAGATTTTCATTGACGGCGAAAATGTTGACCCTTTTAAATTCGCTTCTGCAATAGATGGATTAAAGGATTATGAAATTGAAAAAATTGACAAGATTATTGTTTATTATGACAACAAGTTTTCAAACAGAGCTTGGAATATGCTTCATCATTTTACTTATGGGATTGAAGTGGAACCTATTGGTGTAGACAGAATTAAAGAAGATAAGTCGCTTGTCGATCATAAACTTGTTGCCGGTGTCTCAAAAGCTGTTTATCATGATGAGGTAGATTCAATTATTATTGCGTCAAGCGATTCGGATTTTTGGTCTGTAATTGAAGATGTTGATGCAAAATATTTGGTTATGGTCGAAACTAACAAGTGCGGTCACGATTTTAAAGAGGTGCTCCGTGAACATGATGTTTTCTATTGCTACCTTGATAAGTTTATGACATCAGAGGATAATCTATTCTTTAAGACTGTATTTAAAAAGGAATTGGAACAGCTAATAAAAGAAACAATTAAACTCGGTAACGCAAAAGATTTGTTTAATGATGTGATTTGGATGAGCAGGGCCACAGTGTCCGAAACCGAACAGACGACTCTCTATAATAAATATGTCAAAGGGCTAACCCTTACAATAGATAAAAACGATAATTTTAATTTCGTTATTCCTGAATAGAAAATGTCCTGTCTCATAAAATGGGACAGGACATTTTAGTTGGATGTACGATTGTTTTTTTTACAGAATCAGAAGTCATCATCGTCGGAATCGTCGCTCCAATCGAAACTATCTTTTTCATCGTCCTCTTCCAATTCATCAAGAATCAATGAGTCAATTACAGTATCTTTATAATCAACAGTTCCGTCATTGTTCCAATCGATATCAAATATGCTCATGATAACACCTCCTAAAAGAACATAAGTATTTTTCTTTAATCTAATCTTACCATACAGAAATAATATATGCAATATCATTTCTGTAAGATGTACGGCTTTTGGGACATCAATATAACAAATTTATGATAATTGTATATTTGGAAAAGCAGTAATATATATAAATAACAATTCTAAATAGCCGAGAACAATTCAGAGCATCTCATTTGAGGTGCTCTTTTTTCTTGAAAAAAGCAGATAGATGTGTTATCATTTTTTTAAGAGTGTATGAAAATTTTAATATTAAAACGGATTTTGTCCTTTGCCGACACAGGAGATTGAATGAAGAAACATATTAAGACTTTATCGCTGATTTTTGCGATTATATTGATGCTTTCGTTCGTTGGTTGCAGCAATGAAAATCAAAATGTAAATCCCGATTTATCTGCTGAAAACACGGAACTAAAGAATTATGATGTTCCGGAATATCATATTGACAGCGTTACAAAAAGTATAATTACTCACGGGAGTGTAAGCCTTAATTTTGTCGCCGATAAAGATAGTAAACTGCTTTTTAAACTTGGTAAAAATAATATGGAAAGCGTGTATATTGCCGGAGTTAATATGGGCTTTTCAACCGCAACAACAAATCTTGCGGCGGTAGATACTTCGTACGAAACATATATGACTTGGTTTAATCAAATTGCACAGATGAACGCCAACACAGTTCGTGTTTTTTCGATTATGCCACCGCAGTTTTATAAAGCTGTTTATGATTACAATTCCAAAGCAACAGATAAATTATATCTTATGCAAGGCGTGTGGTTTAACGAAGAATATATGACCGAACCCGGAGATTGCTATAAAGGTGCTGTTATAGAGGAGTTTAAGAGAAATGTAACGAAAGCTGTCGATGTTATCCATGGTAACGGTGAATATATCAGCTACTCGGAAAGTGACAGCGATAAATATATTTACGACGTTTCAAAGTATACATTGGGCTTTATTTTGGGCTTGGAATGGAATAACGATTTCGTAACTCAGAGCAACTCCCATAGTGATAAAACTGTCTTTTCCGGTAAATATCTTAAATCGAGCGAAAATGCAAAGCCGTTTGAGTCGTTTCTTGCACAAATAGGAGATAATCTTATAGAACACGAAACAGATAGCTATAATAATCAAACGCCTGTAGCTTTCCTTAATTGGACAACAACCGATACGCTGAATCATCCTAACGAATCCGACGAATACGAGGACAGCATAGAAGTAAACACGGAGAATATTTTGGTAACTGATGACTTTTACGCAGGCCTTTTTGCAGCTGTTGATGTTTATCCTTATTATCCTAAAAGTATAGACTATGATACAAAATACAATATTTACAAAGATGATTTGACAGGTAAGCAAAATAATTATAAAGCTTATCTTGAAGATTTAAAAACCCAATACAGCGTACCTCTTTTGATAGCTGAATTTGGAGTTTCAACCTCTCGCGGTTGTGCCGCTGAAAGCGTTTTGGGATATAATCAAGGCGGCAACACGGAAGAAGAACAGGGAATTTACGATAGCAAAATGATAGTTGATATTGCAAGTTCCGGATGTGCCGGCGGATTGATTTTTTCATGGCAGGATGAGTGGTTTAAACAAATTTGGAACACTTTCAAATATACCGATTGCTCTCCTGAAAAACGAACTCCGAATCGTATGGTATCCGAGCAAAACTACGGTATTTTAGCTGTTGAAGCGGGTGAAAAGACCGTTTGTATTCTTGACGGTAAAACCGATGAATGGCAGGCGAGTGATGTACTTATTGACGATGATAGTTACTCTCTGAGTGTTAAATACGACGAAGCATATCTATACGGTTATGTCAATCTTAAAAACAGCAAATTTGGCAGTGACAAAATTGTAATCCCTGTTTCAACTGTCGGTGTCGGTAGCAACAAAGCAAACGATTTCGGTTTGAATTTCGACAAAAAAGTCGATTCGCTTATAGTTATTGACGGCGAAAATAATTCTGCCGTAATGAACGATGAATACTACGATTATAATCTGTTTAGATTTTATCCCGATATAAAGAAAAGTGCAAATTCAGGTAATTATAATGTCGTTACTCAGTTTGTTAACGGTGAATTACAACTTCCCGAAACCAATAAAACAATTGAGAGAAAAAGCAATGAGGTCGGAAAACTTAATTTTGGCATAAGCGATCCCGACAGTGAAGAGTTTGATTCTCTGAGCGATCTTTATGCAATCGATAATGTCGTTGAATTCCGCATTCCTTGGTATATGCTTGGCGTTCTCAATATCTCGCAGGGCGTTGCTTTGAATAATTTCAATAAAGAAAATGAAGCTTCTGCCGTCGAACTTAAAAGCATTTCACTCGGTATTTCGTTTGCAAACCAAAGCAATGAGGTTAATTTGAAAAAAATTGATGTTAAAACTTCCGATAGTACATATCACACCAGACTGAAAAAGTCGTATAAATATATTCAAAAAACACTCGCAACGCTTTTTGAATAGCAAAAAATTATTAAAGCAAGCCGAATTTGTAAATTCTGCTTGCTTTTTATTGTAAATTATACGCCTGTATGATATAATGTACATATACTTTTAAATTTTTTAATTATGCGGATTAAAAATATTAAATAGGGGTGTTTTTATGAAAAAAATTATAAGCCTTTTATTATCACTTTCGTTGATTATATCTGTGGGGTTACCGGGTACACTTGTTAATGCCGCAGAGAGTATTACAATCTATTATAACGATGCTGAACTTACGGAAACTTTGCATATCACCGAATACGATTCTGCTCAGTTTACGGCTCATTCCGAGTCGGAATTTCCAACAGGCTCAAGCGTTGAGTGGGAAAGTAATATGCCGCTTCTTGCCGATGTTGACGAAAACGGTAAAGTGACTGCATACGACTATTCAAAAGCCGCCGTAATCAGATATTGGCTTGATAACGAGGTTCGCCCTACACCTATTATCGGTAATGCAACAGCCGATGCTATTGAAAAGGCATTCGCCAATGCAGGCATTGACCTTAATGATAGCAATTTAAATACTGATTTGGTTGTTGCTATTGTAAAGGGAATTAACCAAACTATGGGTGAAGCACTTGAGGAAATGCTTAATAATATGACTATTACCATTACTGCCAAACTTGTTGACGAAAGCGGTAACACTCTTGCTTCCGACACCGCCGAGGTTGTTGTTGACCAAAGTGTTGCCGGTAATGTTTGGCCTACAGGTGTGCATATTACAAATAAAAAAACTGTCCCTAAAACTGTTGCTGTCGGTAAACAGATTCAACTTTACGGTGCTGTAACTCCTGTAAGACTTAATCAGGGCGTTAAGTGGTCTGTCGGTAAAGTTATTGATTCTGAATCCAAAAAACACGCGACAATCACATCTGACGGTCTTGTTACATTTACTTCGGCAGGTACGGTTACGATTCGTGTTAATCCCGAAAGTAATCTTTATGCCGCTGTCAGCGACACGGTAGAATTTACGGTTGTATCCCGTGAAGAATTACCGGTTACGGATTTCTCTATCGGCGGAACTCTTGAACTTAAAGAGGGCGAAACTACGCAACTTTCTATTGAAAATGCAACTCCGTCCGGTGCATACACAGGTGATGTTAAGTGGGAATGTTCAGACACATCTGCCGCCGTTGTAACTCAGGACGGTACAGTTACCGCTCTTGATGCGGGTTCGGGATTGTCACTTTCAAAAACCGTAACTATCACGGCGACTATTGACGGCGTGTCAAAAACCGCCTCACTTAAAATTAACAGAAATATAATCGGAGATACTATTAACAGCGTTGAAATTAACGGCTATGAAAATGTGGCTCTTAATGAAACAAATAAATATACTGCTGATGTAACTCCGTCACGACTTAATTCAAATAACGGTGTAGTGCGTGAATGGGGATTGTACGATTCCGAAACAGAGGAGCTTTCTCTTGCAACATCAGACACTCCTGCAAGCAACGGATTTGCTACGATTGATACAAGTGGTAATCTTGTTGCAACCGGAGTCGGAATCATCAAAATTTATGTTAAAGTTACATATAACGGAACTTCTATTGAAGCCGAAAAAACCGTTTCGTCAGGCATTCCTATTACAAGCTTTACTCTTTCAAAGGGAAATGGATTTACCACAAATATTTTAACGGGCAGTCGTGATTCATTCCTTGAAGAGGGAAAAACCGCACAAATTAACATTACCGAAATTTTACCTTCCGATTATGACCCGGATTTGCTTAATAATGTAGTGTGGCACAGTTCCGACCCGTCAGTCGCTTCCGTAGATTCAAACGGTAAGGTTTTCGGTCTCGACTCAGGCGGACTTACCATTTACAATGCAAAATCGGTTACTATTACCGCAATTATCGGCGGCGTGTCCGCTTCTGTTACATTTAATGTAAGAGGTGCGTCGGTCAATAATCTTGTAAACGCTTCTATTACAGGTAATGACTATGTTGTAAAGGACTTTCCGAGAAGTTATACATCTATTTTCTCACCGTCAAGAATAAGCGTTAAAAATGTTCACTGGGGTCTTTCAACCGATGACGGAAGTCGTCCGTGGAATTCAAGCTGGAGCAGTACTTCCGGCAACACCGAAAATACTTATGCTTCTGTTGACGCTTCTACCGGTACTGTTTCTGGTAAATCTGCCGGTAAAACAACCTTGTGGTTGTTTGGCAGAGAGGGTCTTACCTCTGTAAGCGGCACATTTGCCGAGGCTTCAAAGGAAATTGAAATTGTTGAAATTCAACCTAATAATATAGCTGTTACCGCTCCCGATAAATACGATTATGTTGAGGGTGATACAGAACTTGATTTAACAGGATTAAAAGTTTCTGCTATTTATAACCGTTCCGATTTGGAAGCATATTATCCCGATGCCGAAAATTACGGTGATTCCCTCATCAGTGTTGATGTTGACGATTATGAAATAAGCGGATTTGACCCGACATTAATTGACAGAGAGCAGTATGTTATTGTAACTCTTGTCAGAGCAGGCGAACAATTCCGTGCCGTATTTCCTGTTAAGGTTAACTCCAAGGCAGTTGAATCAATTGATATTACCGCTCCGAGATATGCTTATATTGAGGGCGTAAAAGAACTTGATTTGAGCGGGCTTAAAGTTTATGCTAACTACAGCAATGCTCCTCGTGAAGAAGTAACTGATTACGAAGTTGATGAATCCGGTATCGATTTTACAAAACTTAATGAGGAACAAACCGTTAAGGTAACCTATAAGCATTACGGCCGTTCGGCAGAAGCTGAATTTCCGATAATCATTTATGGAAAACCTGTCGTTTCTGTTGATACATCAAATTATGACGGCTCGTGGACTGGTAATGATGTTACATTTACTTTAGACAGCACGCACAAGCTTGACGGAGTTACTTATTATTACAGCATTGACGGCGGTACAGAGTGGACGGAAATCGACGGAAATACTTATACTGTTAGTGAAGATACAAACGCCGAATACATATTTAAAGTAATTAACAGTGCGGGTATCGAAAGTGACCCTACACAGTCTTATGCTGTAAAAATCGATAAAACCGTTCCTGAGTTTACACTTACTCAAGATGTTACGGAACTTACCAATCAGTCTTACGCAGTGAAAATCACCGACTGTATGGTTGGTATTTCGGGAATCAAAGCTGTATATCTTAACGGTGAAGAACTTGACGATCAAACACAGTTTACCGTAACCGAAAACGGTGATTATACAGTTAAAATTGTTTCAAACAGCTTGCTTGAGAGTGAACAAACTATAACTGTCGACAATATTGATACTCAAAAGCCTACTGTAACAGAAGTTTCTGTTTCACATAAGGATACATCTGATTTTGCAAGATTTGTAAATACAGTTACATTTGGACTTTTCTTTAATAAAACAACCGAGCTTACAGTAAAAGCTGAGGATGAGGGCGTTGCAGGCGTTGACAGAATTGAATACCGTTTTGTTGACGAAGAGGGAACACCTCTTGGCGATTGGACTGTCTATGATGAGAATAACAAACCTACTCAAGACGCCGACTTCAAGGGCTATGCCGAGGCGAGAGCCATTGATAAGGCAGGCAATGTTTCCGATAGCAAGCTTACCGGCGGATATGTTATTGATACAGAAGCACCGTCAGATATAGTTATCACTTCAAAAGCAGATGACGATAATTATGAAAGTGACACTTGGACATCAAAGGATGTTACAATCAGCCTTTCTTCGACGGCTTATTCGGGAATTTACAGATATTATTACAGCCTTAATGACGGAGAATGGACGGAGCTTGACGGCGACAGCCTCACTGTTAAATCGCAAGGTGTATGGAATTATAAATTCAAGGCAGTATCATATTCAAATAATGAAACTGTTACAGCCGAAAATTTTGTTGTTAAGATTGATAAAACCGAACCGGTTGTTCGTGTTGATTTCGAGGGCACATTCGGCAGATGGACAGCAGACGCTGTTAAATTCAGTATGACAATTCTAAATCAGGCAATTTCCGGAGTTCGCTACTATTACAGTACCGATGGCGGCAGTTCTTGGATTCAAGCCGAAGAAGGCTCTGTAATTACAATTGACGAAGATGTAGACGCTTCATATATATTCAAGGCTGTAAACGGTGCCGGTGTTGAAAGTAACTACTCAGACAGCTATCGCGTTATGATTGATACCGTTTCTCCTACTCTTGAATACACACTTGAAACTGAAGATAAAACAGATTCGCCATACAATGTATCGTTTAAGGTTAATACCGGCCGTTCAGGAATTAAAGCGGTTAGCGTAAACGGCGAAGACATTACCGGTGCCGACTCATTTGAAGTCAGTGAAAACGGTAAATATGTTGTTGTAATGACCGCTAATAACGGACTTACTTCAACCGAAGTTATAAAAATAAGTAACATTACACAAATTGAAAAACCTGTTCTTTATGTCACTCCGTCGGGAACAATCGGCAGTGAAACGGACAAAATGGTTTACTTCAACCTTTCTTCTCCTAACAGTGCTGATGCGGTTTATTATTATAATGACGGCAGTGATTGGAAACAGATTGACGGAGATACATTTGTTGTATCTAAGGCAGGTAATTATAAGTTGACATTTAAAGCTGTCAGCAACGGACTTGAAAGTTATCAAAGCCCTGAATATAATGTACTACTTACTAAAAGCTATTATAAGACTGTTTTCAAAACAACTGTTCTTGAAAGTCCTGATTTAACAGAGGGTACAACGGCTCTCGGAAATGTTAAAGTCTACATTGACGATGAACTTGTAGCTACAACTGACACAAACGGTGAAGCAGAGTATTGGCTTGTTGAAGGCGAACATAATGTTGTTTTTGATAACGGAACATTTAACAGAATCCAAACGATTGCAATGACTGATGACGGAGAACTTAACATTCCTTTGGTCGCACTCGACTTAAACAAGGACGGTTATGTAAATGCCAAGGACTATGTAATGATAAATACTGTTTCGGATTCACAGCTCTCAACGCTTTATAACGAAATATTTATGAATTTCTACAATGTCAGCGAGGATACATTTATTTACCAAAACTAAGGATTAAAGGTGTTTTCTTTTGCAGATAAGTTTTGGTCAAGGACGAAACGGTAATGATAAATATTTTGTTGAGGGGCAAATTATTTCCCTGCGTAAAAAACTTCATATTTTTGATGATAAGTGTAACGAAGTTGCACTTGTAAAGCAAAGAATCGTTTCTTTCAGACCGAAATTTATTGTTGAGATAAACGGGGATAAAATAGCGGAAATTGTTAAGGAAATAACATTTTTTGCAACGAAATATTATGTCGCCGGTCTGAATTGGATGTTGAGGACGATTTGTTTGCTCACGATTATGTTATAACATCTAACGGAGCTGAAATTGTTTCAATCCACAAGGTTTGGGTTAGTTGGGGAGATGCTTTTGAGATTACCGTTGCCGACGGTAATGACAAGATAACCGTACTTGCTGTTGTTCTTGTCATTGAACCCGTTTTAGACAGTGCCAAAACACTCCACGCGTTTCTCAGCTTTATTAAGGTGTTGGCAGTTCGTTAGAGGTGATTGTATGAAAAAGTTTACTGTTACTGTTTTATCAATAATTCTGATAATCAATATTTTTGTTCCGTGTGTCGTATATTCACAAGACACAGCAGATGTTGCCGTGTGGGGCGAAAATAACAATTACGATGCCTCGTGGCTCGGCGATTATGATTCAATTTCACACTATTATATCAGTGATGAATTTGATTTGGCGGCGTTTAAAAAGGCGTGCTATATAGACGGCAAAAGTTTTAAGGATAAAAAAATTTCTCTTTTAAGCGATATAGATTTGTCAAATTATTATTGGTTGACTTGGTCTGTTCGTTCCGATGAAGGCAAGTGTTTTTCAGGTGTTTTTGACGGTAACGGATATTCAATTGAGGGCTTAAAAATGCTCCCGACCGGAACATTTTTTGCTGATACAGCCGGATTTTTGCCTTTTATCAGAAATGCTTGCGTTAAAAATCTCAATGTTGAGTGTAATGTCGAGCAATCTAATGTTGCAAATGTTGGTGCTCTTTGCGGTTTGGCGGCTGATTCGGCAATTTATAATTGCTCTTCTCAGTCAATTATAAGTTGTAAAGGTTCTAATGACAATTACAATACAGGATATGTTGGCGGATTAATTGGCAAAGCAGACCATTGTGCTATTATTAATTGTTCCTCAAATTCCAACATTACAGCTTCAAACATTGTCCCAGACGATTTTTCGTTCGTATCTGCAACCGGCACAATGTATATAGGCGGTTTAATCGGCTGGCTTTCGAGTGAATCTCAAGAATCGTATTGTCTTTTGAACAGCTTCTCAATCGGTAAAGTTTATGCTGAACAAAATTATGTGTTTGAACTTTCAATAGGCGGATTGGTAGGGAAATCCGATGATGATATTGTAAACTGTTATTCGGCTTGTGCTGTTTCAGGTAAAGGTTACAAAAATATCGGTTCGCTTGTCGGCGATGCATCTCTAACAAAGTTCGATGTTAACAATAGTATTATCGGTAATTATGTTCTTGACAGTCTATATTATGAAGATTCAGCTCCGTTTGGTAATCTTGATGATGATATGGCAACAAAGTTAACTTCAAAAAACGAACTTTGCAATTTGCTTAATTTGAACACTTTCAAGGTTGATAATGTAATTAAGGAACACAGAGATATTCTTTCAAATTCAACATGGGCTGATTTGGTCTTGGCTTGTAATGCCGATTCATTTTCGGCAAAGTCTTGGCAAATTTATTCAAATGTTGCCGACGGTTGTCCTTCGTTTTATCACCTCTCTATTTCATCTTCAGGCTCAGACGAATCGACAACACCGCTTGTTGCAACTAATGATTTGAAAATCAATCGACCGGTTATAAAGAAAATTAAGCGTAAAAATAAATCTGTTAAGATTTATTGGAAAAAGGTTTCTTCTGTTACCGGCTATCAAATTCAACTATCTGCAAAGAAAAATTTTAAAAAGAATAAAACAAAGACCGTTATCGTTAAATCAAATAAAAGCCTAAATAAATCAATTAAGGCTTCAAGTAATAAAAAATATTATGTTCGTATCAGGGCATATAAAACAGTTGACGGTAAAAATTATTATTCTCAGTGGTCAAAGATAAAGAAATTTAAATAAGCCTATCATATAAGGAAAAGGTTACGAAACACAGATTGTTCCGTAACCTTTTTAGTTAGCCTTTGTATTCTTTTAAAAGTTTTGCATAATCCTTTGCATTTACAATACCGTCTTCTACAACATCTAAATAAGCGTTAGATTTACTGTAATAATCCATAAAACTCAAGCTGTATTCGTTGTCACAATTCTTACAACCTATTGTGACATTTTCGCCGTCAAAGCTTTTTGTTTCGTAGCTGTGTCCGAGCGCGTAGAGCTTATTTGTATACGATTTTCCGCAGCCTATACAAGTAAATGTGCTGTATCCGTCATTTTCACAGGTTGGCTTTTCAACTATTTCTTCACTGTAAATATGCTCGGTACATTCAAATGCAAAGTTAATTTTAAAACTTCCGGTATCGGCCGGATTTTTGTATTTCGCCGATAAATAATATCTTTTTCCTGCTTCCAAATTGTATTCAACGCTGAAATTAAGGTTGCTGTCATCATTGCCGTCACCGTCATCGTTGCTGACAATAGCACTTTTTTTAATTGTGTCAAACTTATCCGAATATGTATATGTTTGTGCGTCATAAATGAGCCCGAATGTGTCATCGCTTGATGTTGAATAAAATGTAATTTTGCAATTGGTTTTCGGTGCAAATGAGCATATGCTTTGTCCGTTTCCGCTTGTAATCACGGCAGTACTTTCTCCCATAGCGATAGGGGAGTCAAACATAATGTAATTTTTCAAGCAGTAACTTTGTGCGTAACTGTTTGTTTCACATTTTGCAACAAAGTTTTCGGTAAGCTTCATTTGACTGTCATACCCGAATGCGTTGTCTCCGATGGTCGTTACACTGCTTGGAATTGTAATTTCCTTTAGCGTGTCGCTTCCTGCAAATGCAGCCGTGCCTATTGTTGTAAGAGTATTTGGAAGAGTAACACTTTTTAACTCTTTTTCGTAACAAAAGGCAAAGTCACCGATTTTTTCAACGCCTTCTTCAATAACAATGTTTTCGGTCTTGTCTTTGTAATTGTTCCATGCAACGGTTTCATAAGTGTCTGCCGTCAAATCATCAATGTTTGATTTTACCGTCAGCGTTTTTGTACCGTTGTCATATTCCCAACCGGAGGAACTTGCAAGCGCCGTAGCTGTTCCTGCCGTTATTGCCGAAACGATTATCGTAGTGCCCACAATAAGGGCAATCAATTTTTTCTTGTTCATTTTTGCCCTCCTCATATAACTTCATATGCGGCTTGAATGATGAGTTCGTTGTTTTCGGATTTAACAATCGTCCATTCTTTAAATACATAAAACGGTATACTCGGCGCCGTCACTCCTGCAACAGTCGCCTTTGTCAAATCAAGAGCGTTTGTTGAACTTACATATGTTGTTTCAAGTACTCTGCCGTCATTATTGAGCAATGTAAGCTTCGTTTTGTTGCTTGTTTCAACTTCTTCATCTGTAAGATAAGCGGTTACGACTGCATCGGAATTTGCAGTAATTTGACATACAGCTTCGTTTTGACTTATCTTTTTTGTTACACCGTCTTTTTTTACTGTCCATTTTTCAACATTAAGATTGTCAATTTCATTGCTGATGTCAAGCGTAACAATGTCACCGTACTGTGCCTGAGTGGTTGAATCCGTCGGCTCAATAATTTCACCGTTTGCGGAATAAACCAAAAGTTTAATGCTGATGGTTTTTACTCTTAAAACAGCAGACGCTTCAATAATGCTTTTTGTTGCACTGTCAAGTGCGGTACAATCCTTTGCTTCGATTGCAAGCACGGCGGCATTTTTGGCACTTTCAATAGCTTCGGTGTAATTAGCTTTTGATTCGTCCGTGTATGCCTCAAAATTCTCCGTAATTGTCAATAGAGAAGCATTGTACGCTTCAAGACAATCATTGAATTCCGAAGTTGTTCCTGTCGGAGCGGTTATGTTTTTCTTTTCCCAATATCCGCAAAGATTATCACAGTAGTAAATGTCATATCCGCTTTCGGTTGCTGTTGGTGAAACAGTTCTCGAATAAATCAAATTAGGATGATTGTCCGGATTTTCCGGAAGTAATTCTGTATAACTTTCGTCGCCACGAATACAAGCGTATTCTCCTACACCCTTAAATGTACAGTCGGCTTCTCTTATAACCGAATATTTGTATTCGTGTTTGAGTGCGTCTGCATAACTGCTTTCATCTATAATCTCGTTTCCGCAAACTGTGCACCTTTGTGCTGTGTATCCCTTTTCGGTGCAGGTAGGTGCAACAGTTACCGTTTCATATGTATGCTCGGCAAGTTCTGTGTAATTATCTTTGTATGAATCGCCGCAGTGAGTACAGGTATAAAGAGTGTAACCCTTTTCCGCACAGGTTGACGGAATAACTTCGCTTGTGTAGTTGTGCTCCGTCTTATCGGTTTCATATTGATAAACTCCGCCGCAGATATCACAAATACCCTCTCTTATTCCCGGAGAATCACAGGTTGCTTCTTTTGTGATATCGCCGAGGGTAACCTCGCACGCCTGCTCTTTGTTTTGCTCATTTATGGTAATTACTTCCGTATCACCGTATTCGGATTTGTTGACGGTTATCGGTGTCCAATAATAAACAATGTGAGCTTGCCGTTCTTGTACGCCTTTAACTACGGAAGTATTTACTATTGACGAAGTGTCAACCGTTTCTCCGTCTTCAATTACAACGGAACCCATATCTTGATTTGCAGCACTTATAAATTCTACAATGTAGTTGTATTTTAATCCGTTCATTGCTGTTGCCAATTCTTGAGCGATAGCTGTAGTGGATTTTGAATTGTATGTGCCCGTGTATCCGTTTGCGGAAATAACATCTGCCATGGCATTTTGTGCCTGAATTAATGCCGTGTAATATGTATTCCAACTGTCGGATGTATATCTTGTCGATTTGGCCGACTCTGAGGA
The DNA here is from genome assembly GCA_963661495.1 of bacterium. Lineage (GTDB taxonomy): Bacteria > Bacillota > Clostridia > Oscillospirales > Acutalibacteraceae > Eubacterium_R. Next base: position 64,028 of record CAVLCA010000004.1, on the reverse strand, counting down.
AATGACCTTGTTTTTATTTCCGATTTTCTTTGCAGAGGCTAATGTATTTCTTAATTCATCGTATAAATTCGTATCTCTTGTAAAAGAAGTTGCCGAATTGAATTTATTTACAGCATTTTGAATTTCAGTTGCACAGTTAGTAACTTTTGTTGCCGTGCTGAGCGAATAATCATATGATGTCGGGTCAACCGCCGTTGCAGTGTCATATGCTTGCATTAAAGCCGAAAGACCGCCTTGCTTATAATATTGTATATTCTTCAGCATTGCTTTGTTTGCACTTGAAGTGATTTTTTCAAGCAACGGCTTGTAATTGATAACATAAAAAGTCTTTGAGTCAACTCCGGTAATTTCTTTTACCCACTGAACGCTGTTGCCTGCGTCCTTGTAGCCAATACCGATTTTGAATTTCGTCGGCTTCGCTTCAACATAGTAACTGCTTTGAAAAGCGGTTTGATAGTCTATGTTAAAGAAGTTCGCCATATATCTCATATCACCGGTTGAAAGAATGATATTGTTTGAGTCACCGGTTTCACTCGAGTTGATTTGATATGATTTTGACATAACCGTGGTGAATTCTCTTGATGCAATATCACCTTGATATTGAGCGTTTTTAATATACAGTCCGCCGTTTTTCTCACTGAGCGAAACATAAAATACTCTTGGATTTTGTGGGTTTGCCGTAGAAGAACTGCTCGTCTTGTAAAATCCCACAAGGTACGGAATATTCGGCGTTGTATCTGTATAAAGATAAACCGAGTTTTGGTAGTAAAGATTTGTTGTCGTGTTGTTTCCCTCGGCAACAAAAGTTTTCACAAGCGGGTCACTGCTGTACTCATACCATAAGCATCCGGTTTTTAATGAGATTGTTCCGCTGTCGGTTGATGAGAATTTTGGTGAAATGTTAGGGGACGGAGCACTCCATTCTGTCATTGATGCAGTTGCATTTTTAAGTGCAGTTGTGTACTGCAAAATGCTTATTGAACTTACACCTCCGTATGCATAAGCGTCAATTGCTTTTTGTGCATTAACATATGCGGTATACGCCGTGCCCATATTTTTGTATATTTTTCCGCTTGCCATTTTAGTTTCAAATTCAGCCATAGCGTTTTTTAACGGCTGAATTTCAGCAAGCGTTAAGTCTGCACCGTAGTTTATTCCGCTGAGTTCAATCCACGCATCAGACCATTTTGCCGATGTGTTTCCGTCATTGTTTTTACTGCACATAGCAAGAACGGTTATGTTTTCAATGCCGTTTTCTTTTGCTTTTTTTACGGCTGATGTGATGTCAAGTGTTACATATTTGTTGCTTTCTTCCGTGTAATCGTGAGCGATGTATCCGATTGTATTATCATCGCTTAAACCGAAAGTCTCTTTTATATATGCTACACTTGAACTTCCTGCGTTACTTGCAATTCCCGAATGCAGTGTGCTTTTTTTTGTTTCGGATGAAGATTTTAGGTAAGCTTCGACTTTGGTTGTGTCTATGCAGTAAAACTCAATGCCGAAGTTTTCTATTTTTTCCTGTGACCAACTGCTTGTTGTTACCGAAACGCTTGAGTTGTCATCAAAACCGATGTCGGTGATGTCGTAGCTCCAAAGACCGACAGTTGTGTTGTTTGCAAGCGAATCGTTTACTATGTTAAACAAATTTCCGTTGTATCTTGTTGTTGAGTCAACACCGCAAAGAATGCCGGTTTTATCAATCGGAATGTATGATTGAGATTCACTGTACGAAACGCTGTCAAGCTCTATCCAAGAATCCGACCACTGATTGCTGGTAACTCCGTTGTTATTTTTGCTGCACATTGCAACAATACAAATGCCGTTCCAACTGTTTTGCTTAGCCGTATTCAAGGCAGTGGCAAGATTAAGTGTTGTGTATCTGCTTAATGACGAAACATAATTATGACTTAAACTGCCTACTTTGTTTGAATCGCTTAACGAAAACTTGTTTTTTATCCACGACACTGATGAATCACCCATATTTGATGTGAAATCCGAATCGGTTGCCGTTTTGTCTGTTTGCGAAAGTTCTTTAAAATATGCCGTAGCAAGACTTGGGTTTATGTAATAAAAGTCTATGTCCAGGTCGTCAATTGTTGCCTTGTAAAAATTGTTTACAAAAGCGTGAACAGAAGCTGAATCAATGTATTTAAAGCTGTCAAATGTGTAATTCCAAAGTCCTACTGTTGTGCATGTGCTTGAACCGTCGTTTACGATATTAAATACATTGCCGTTATATCTTGCATTTCCGCTTCCGCCTGTCAGTATTGCCGACTGCGTCAAATCAAGTGTGTTTGATGCCTTTGAATATGTGATGTTTCCAAGCTTTATCCACGAATCCGACCAAATCGGATTTGAAGCTGTTGCACCGTTATTTTTGTTGCACATTGCAATTATGCACAATCCGCTCCAACTTCCGTTTGTCATGTCGTGATAAGCTGTCGTTAAATCTAATGTGAATTCAGTATTGGAATCTGATGAATAGCTGTGTGACAGTGAACCAATCAGGTTTTTTTCGCTTAGACCGAATGTTGTTTTTATGTAGGAAATGCTGCTGTCGCCTGCATTTGATGCAAACTCAGTGATGTTGGTTACTTTGTCTGTTGAAGTTGCTTCTTTTAGATAGGTTTCAACCGTGCTCGGATTTACATAGTAAAAATCAACTGAAAGACCGTCAATATTTTGCTTGTAAAACTTTGTTACGGTTGCCGTTGTGTGTGCTGAAGTAATGTTTTCCCTGTCGCTTATGTCATAGTTCCAAAGACCAACGGTTGTATTGTTTGCGTCTCCGTCGTTTATAATGTTAAAAGTGTTTCCGTCAAATCTTGATGATGTGATGTTACCGCCTACAATACCTGTTTTGCTGACTGAAATTCCGTTATCGCTCTCTCCAAATGCGGTAGTTAAACCGCTTGATACAGTGCTAAACAGTATAACCGTTGATAAAAATAGAGAAGTCAGTGATTTTAATATTTTTTTACTTTTCATTGCAGTTCTCCGTTATTAATGATTTGTATGCGTACAATATGTATGATAGATATTTTTATTCTACTATATTATACATAATAATTAATTCTTATTCAATTGACATTTTTAACATATTATTAACATAAAAAATGGAAGTTTCGTCAATAGACTTGCTGTTTCGTTTTAGTGTATAATATATGCGATGATAGGTATTTTTATTGTTTTCATAAGTATATTAACCACAATTTATGTTTATCGGAGACAAATATGAAAAAAATCAGTTCAAGAATTTTGGCGATTGCTTTGGCTGTGGTGCTTGTTTTCACTTCGGTGGTGCCTATATCCGCACAATCGTTTTCTACAAATTCACTTTTAACAACAGATGTAGGTCCTAAAAATTGGATGCAGGGGATTAAAGATAACACCTCACTTTCCGATATTACTATTCCGGGCACTCACGATTCAGGTACTCAAAATGTTGACTTGCCGATTTGGTCAAAAACGCAAACGCTTTCTGTTGCGGAACAGCTGAATATCGGTATCAGATATTTTGATTTGCGACTTGAACATGTTTCGGATGTTTATTACAACGCACAAATCGTTCACGGTTCGTCAAATTGCTGGAATGCTTCCGGCGGACATCTCACACTGTATGAGGTTTTGGAAAGCATTTATGCATTCCTTGATGAAAATCAGAGCGAAACTGTTATTGTAAGCGTAAAGCAGGATTACGGTGACGATATCAACGCCCTTGCAAATGATGTAAACACGCTTATTGATTTAAGAAGTAAATATTGGTTTACGGGTTCTTACACTCCGACACTCGGCTCCGTAAGGGGTAAGTGTGTTCTTGCAACCCGTATCAGTGAAGTCGGCAGAGGTATCAGTCTCAGCTGGGGAGACCAAGGCTCCGACGGCGGTGCTGTTGACTCTGGTTGGATGAAAGTTCAGGACAGATACAAAATGAGTCCGTCGTCAAAATGGTCAAATGCCGTAAAGCCGATGCTTGACGAAAAAAAGCCGGACGGTGTTTGGTATGTAAATTTCCTTTCTACAACAGGCGGCGGTATTTCCGGAGTTGAGCCAAATGCTTCAACTATGAAAGGCTACTTCAGAACATATGAAATGATGAATAATAAGTGCTACGGTATTATTTGTCTTGACTATGCCGACGAAGATTTAACTGCCAAAATATATAAAGCAAACGACCTTGTAGCTAAAGCACAGCCCGACAGCGAAAAAGGACAATATTATTATCGACTGAATTTGAACACGTGGGATGATGTTCCCTCAACTTGGCAGAGCGTTTCGTGCCGACTCTACTACAAAACCAATAACGGAACGGGTCAGGAAAAGTCTGTGCTTATTTTTGACCAGACATCGGCATATAAAGGCTATGCCTTCGTTTCTACAGTAACAAACAATGATTTTACGGGATATGTTGACGGCTTTCCGACAAGAGTTGAATTGAGTTATTATTGGACAAAAAGTGACGGTATAGGTATTGATGAGCGATTGTATGTCGGCAGCAGTCCGACCGACAGTCTTACATTAATAGGCAAAAATACAAGTAGATTTACCGGTTCGGTAAACACTACCGATTCGTTTTCTGCCGACACAAATACTTATCCCGAGATTAAATCTGTTGCTTTTTCGGAATCTTCGGATTTGAATGTTCAGGCTCCGAATATCGATTCAAGCGGCGTAAATCAGTATACGCTGAAGTATAATATATATGATCAGTACGGTGTTAAGTGGCAAAGTAATTCTGCCTCATTGACTATGGATGCAGAATATTCGGGCATATCATTTTCAGATAATAAGCTTTTGATTGATAAAAATGCAAACAATATTGCACCTAATACTTCGATCAATATATATGCCGTATGCAATTTGTCAAGCGGAGTATTGCGTAGTTCACCGCGTAAGGTGATTGTCTCTACAAATAAAATACCGTATAAATTTGTTAATTATGACGGTACAGTTTTGCAGGAAGGTTCGGATTATGCCGGCGTTACTCCAAAATATACAGGTGATGCTCCTAAGTGTGAACCGGATGAAAACGGACATTACACCTTTACCTCTTGGACGCCGCTTTCTCCACTGTCCGTAGACGATAATATCTATACTGCTTTCTTTACTGTCAATAAGCATCTTGTCAGCAAGACGGTTGTTCAAAAGGCGGCAACTTGTACCGAATCGGGGCTCAGTACAAATTATTGTGCGTGCGGTTATTCTTGGACAAGTGTTACTCCTGCAACAGGACATAACTATATTACAATTCACAAGGCTCCTACATGTACCGAAGACGGTTATGATAAAGAGGTTTGCCGAGTTGACGGTGATGTTAAAACAAATACTGTTTTAACTGCTTTAGGTCACGATACCGAAAATGCTATCGCTGGAGAATATGTTGCCGCTTCCAACGGAGAAAACGGTTATATTCCGTTTTATTGTCCTGTATGTAATGAAGAAATCGTTTCAATGCGTAAATATGATATTGTCAATTGGAGTTCGTATTATGATGCAGTCGGTGTTGTAAGCGGAATTTTGGCAGACCCGGATTATTCATCGTACAATTCCGAATACACCGCTGAGTTTGAGTCGGCAGTAGCTTTAATTCGTACTATTGAAACCGATGCCACAAGAAATCAATTGCAGTCAAATATTGACGAAGCGGCAGAGCAAATCAACAGTGCCGTTTCTGACTTCTCTGCAAAAATCGGAGTTAATTATTACACGCTCACATTTGTTTTTAATAACAAAATTACCCGTAAACTTACATACAAAGAGGGAACTGTTGCGGCAAATATCGCCGTTCCGTCAAATACTGCTTCGGTTATGACCGAAACCACTCATACAATTTACAGATGGGGCACAATTTCAATTGTAACACAAAACGTAACTTATGTCGAAAGCAGTGCAACCAAGGCACACACTTTCAATACTTATATTTCGCCGGATATTGAACATACCGGCAAGTGTAACGAAGATGTAGCAGTTGAACACAGATGTATTTGCGGATATTCATATACGGAAACCAACGGTAAGGGCACGATTCACGATTGGGGCGAATGGACTTCAAACGGCGACGGCACTCATTCACACCGTTGTTTAAATGACGATTCGCATATCGAAACGGATACCTGTGTCGTCAATTTGGAAACGCATAAATGTGTGATTTGTTCGTATGCTCTCAACACTTCAAATTATGAGCAGTATCTTGCAATGTCCGAAAAATTGCTTGACTCGGATTCAAAGAAGTATTCTGTTGAAGCTTTGGAAGCTCATAAACAGGTTGTTGAAAAAGCAAAGGAAGATTTCAAAACTGCCGATACTCAAGCAAAAGTTGATGCTATCACTTCCAATTTGACAACATCGATTATGTCCGTAGTCGTAACATTGAGATATTACACAGTTAAGTTTTCTTATGTAATTGATGATGAAACTGTTGAAATCGTTTCGTCGCAGGAAAAAACATACGATACCTCCGTTACACTTGAAACTCCGTCAACTGCTTTGCAAAACGGCTCTGTTGAAAAATGGACATTGTGCGTTGTTGATACCGGAGTCATTACAAGATGTGCCGAAAATGAAACCTCGCTCACTTTCAATGTTGTTGACAATGTTGAATATATTGTGTATATTAAAACAACCGAAAGTTCTTCTTCAAATAAATCAACTGTCACTCTTCTCGATAACGATAACAGAGTTACGCAAATTGAAGAAGTTGAAAACGGGGAATACAGCGTTACCGTAAACGGTTCAACCGTTACTGTTTCAAACGGCACAAATACATATGCTTTCAATGCAAAAAAACTTGTGTTCCGCAAGGTAACCGGCTTTGAAACAGACGGCGAAACTCTCGGCGATACAATTACAATATCGTCCGATATTTCAATAAAGGCAATTTATTCATAAATTTAAGGTGAATGAGCTCAAACGATGCCTATATATTCCGTTTCGGCTTACTGCTGATTTAATTTTGGAAAAGGAGATTTTAAAATGGCTAACAAGTACGCAGGTACACAAACAGAAAAGAATTTACAAGAGGCTTTCTCGGGAGAGTCTCAGGCAAGAAATAAGTACACATATTTCGCTTCCAAAGCTAAAAAAGAGGGCTTTGAACAGATTTCAGCTTTGTTCCTTAAAACAGCCGATAATGAAAAAGAACACGCAAAGATGTGGTTTAAGGAACTTGAAGGTTTAGGTGATACGGCAGAAAATCTTGCCGCTGCGGCTGACGGTGAAAATTACGAATGGACAGATATGTACGACGGCTTTGCAAAAACCGCCGAGGAAGAAGGTTTCCCTGAACTTGCCGCAAAATTTCGTATGGTTGCCGCTATCGAAAAGCAACACGAGGAACGCTATCGTGCACTTCTTCACAATGTTGAAGCACAGGAAGTATTCAAAAAGAGCGAAGTTAAAGTTTGGGAATGCCGCAACTGCGGTCATATCGTAGTCGGTACATCCGCACCTGAGGTTTGCCCTGTATGTGCTCACCCTCAATCTTTCTTTGAAATTCACGCAGATAACTATTAATGCTGATAACGGGCAGGGGGCAACCCTTGTCCGTTTTACAGTTGATATATTATAAATATTGATAGTAACAGTCGTCTTTTGTTTTTCGGCGACAGATAAAATCATCAAATATTATGCATTTTAAAATTGAGTTAAAGAGGTAAATTTTCGTTCCTTTTTTCTTGACATAAGTAATTCTTAGTATTATAATATCATTCGGAAAAGGGAGTAGTTAGCATTTGCATTGCAAATGTTGCGCAGGTCGTCAATACGGGACAACCCCCGGTCTGTGCAGTTCCGTACGGTATTAACAAGACTTTTGCTGTTATTGCGGTGAAAGTCTGTTTTTATATAATACGCAAAGGAGAATTTTATGGAAACAATACTTTTAAGAGCATCTGTTTTGCAGGAATTTGCAAATTTGTTTTCCAATATCGGAGAAATTAAATGGCAAATGGTGCTTATGTGGGCAGTCGGAGGACTTCTTGTGTACCTTGCAATTGCAAAAGAGATGGAACCAACACTTTTGTTGCCGATGGGCTTCGGCACAATTCTTGTAAACTTGCCGTGGTCGGGTGCTATTACTCAACCCGGAGCCGAAGAAGGGCCGATTGACACTTTGTTTAACGCAGGTATTGCCAATGAGCTCTTCCCGTTGCTTTTGTTCATCGGTATCGGAGCAATGATCGACTTTGGCCCGCTTCTTAAAAATCCGTGGCTTATGCTTTTCGGTGCGGCGGCTCAGTTTGGTATTTTCTTTACATATTTTGTTGCAAGCTTTTTCTTTGATGTCAACGACGCCGCTTCAATCGCTATTATCGGTGCGGCAGACGGACCTACTTCAATTTTCGTAGCAAACGAGCTTAATTCAAAATATCTCGGTGCAATTATGGTTGCTGCATATTCGTATATGGCGCTTGTTCCGATTGTTCAGCCACCTGTTATCAAAGCTGTTACAACAAAAAAAGAACGCCAAATCCGTATGAAGTATACGGCTGGTGATGTTTCAAAAACAACAAAAATTTTGTTCCCGATTGTAGTTACAGTTATTGCAGGTCTTGTTGCACCAAAATCGGTTGCTCTTGTTGGCTTCTTGATGTTTGGTAACCTCATTAGAGAATGCGGAGTTCTTAATAATCTTTCTGAAACCGCACAAAATTCTTTTGCAAACATCATTACAATTCTTTTGGGTATCACCGTTGCAGGCAGAATGAATTACAAGTCATTCGTTCAGTGGGATACAATACTTATCCTTGCTCTCGGCTTGGTTGCTTTTGTATTCGATACAGTCGGCGGTGTTATGTTTGCTAAGTTCCTCAATCTCTTCTTGCCAAAAGATAAGAAGATCAACCCTATGATTGGTGCTGCAGGTATTTCTGCTTTCCCTATGAGCGGTAGAGTTGTTAACCAAATGGGTCTTAAAGAGGATAACCAAAATTTCTTGCTTATGCAGTCAATCAGCGTAAATGTTTCGGGTCAAATAGCTTCCGTTATTGCCGGTGGTTTAATCCTGACCCTCGTGTCTTGATAAGGAGGGAACATAATGCAAAATTTATTTATTTCTCTTTTAACGGTTTATACAATGGCAATTCACGCCAACAGTTGGAAACAATCACTTCCTGTTGTTCTTTACGGTATGGTAGGTATATTCATTGTTATCGGCGTTATAGTTCTTGTAACTTACTTGCTTAATAAAGTAACTAACAAAAAGAAAGACGATTCGGATAAATAAATCCGAATAAGATAAATTAAAACGGAGAGTTTAAAGCTCTCCGTTTTTGTTATGTCTGTATGTTTGCTTTTATTGCATCTTAGCTTCACGCTTTGCTTCAAGTTCTTTTTGTGCTTCTTCCTTTACCTTGCCGGTATAGTCATTGAAGAACATTGGAATAATTGTAAGCAAAAATCCAATTGCAGGGATAATCGTTACAAGTGCAACAAGCATTTTTTGTGTGCTTTCCGATTGCTGGAAGAATATCTGTCTGCCGGCAACATCCACAAGTGATTTGTCAACAGCCTTGAAGTCTGTTCCGTCAAGAATTTGACCGAAAACAAAAGTAGCAACTGCGGCATTAACTTTTGAAAGGAATGTCTGGAATGCAAAGCATACACCTTCTTGGCGTTCGCCTGTTTTCCATTCAAGATAATCAACTGCGTCGGCAATAAGTGCATATGTGATAACATTGTATATACCGAGCGGAAGACCCATTAAGAAGAGGAATATCCATAAAACATAGATATTAGCCTTTGTGACATCGTGAGCCATTACCACATAACAAAGTGCGTGTACAACCATACCGAAAAGGGCAGAACCAATGTAAATTTGCTTGAGTGAAAACTTCTTTCTGAGAACAGGGAAGATAGCCATTGCAGGAACCATACCGACGCCGATTGCAACCGTGAGCGTTGTTACGATAGTTCCGCGAGGAATCCAAAAATCATAAGCCGCTGCAGCGTCAACATTGTCAACAAGAGTTGTTTGAGCTCCCGGTAAAAAGTCCTTAAATATTTGTGTAAAGTCTGTGTAGTTTTGAATGATAACATAGTTGCCGATATAGTCAGCACATTGGTTTGCAGTAACCATTGTTGAACCGAGCACTGCGGCAAATATTACAATAATAAGAAGTTTGTTTTTGCCGAGAACAACAAATGTTTCTTTAAATGACGGAGTGTGATCCATCTTTGGCACTCTTTCTTTTGAAACAAAGAAAATGAGAATTGAAAGCGCACAACCAAGTACGGCAAAGATAACACCGCTTACAAAGAAACCCTTTGTGTAGCCCATATTGCTTTGGTAAAGAATCGGTACAAGAAGTGCAGGTAAAATACCGCCGAATGTCGAACCGAGTCTTGCAGTTGAAATAAATGATGTTCTTTCGCTTTCAAGCGGAGTAATAACCGATGAAAGACCCCAGAAAGGTACATCCTGCACTGTAAATGCAACGCCCCAAATAATATATGTAACAAGTGCCCAAACAAATGCGGCTGTTGAACCCTCTTTAAACGGTGCTGAGAACAACGCAATTGTACTTATTGCAATTGGCACCGGTGCAAACAAAAGATAAGGTCGCATCTTGCCCCATTTAGACTTTGTTCTGTCAACTATCATACCCATAACCGGGTCGTTAAGTGCATCAAAAACTCTTCCGATAAGAATGATTGTTGTACCTTGCTTAAGCGTAAGTCCCGCCCCGTTTTGGAAAAATACAAGGGTGAACATTGACATAAGTGTGTATATTCCTGATCTGCCGAACGCACCCACTGTAAAGCAAATACGCTCTTTCATAGTTAAGTATTTCTTCTGCTCCATTAAATCTTCCTCGCTTTTACTGCCGGCATAATAACCGGTTTGTTTTCACCGACATTCAGCATTTCGTCAATGAGTTGTTGTTTTAACTCTTCACGAACCTTTGCATATGCCTTGTTTTTGATAAGATTGTGTTTTTCAATCGGGTCTTTTTCCAAATCGTAAAGATAATCTTCAAAATACACCGATGCCTTTGCGTGAATATATCCGCAAGGAGTAGCGTCCCTGATTGAATATTTGTATCTGTCGGTTCTTATGGCTCTTGAATTTGAAGCCTCGCTGACCTGAATGAAAACATTCTTCCTCGGTTCTTCTTCGCCGCTTACTTGCTTTGCAAGGTCAACGCCCATATATTGTTTTGGAATGTCAATTCCGGCCATAGCCATAAGTGTCGGCGGTAAGTCGATGAGTGATGAAAGTCTTGATTCTCTTTTGCCACCTGTGAATTCGCCACCTCTAATGATAAGCGGCGTGTGCGTAGCACTTTCGTGGCAAGTTCGTTTGTATTCAAGATTTCTCGTTTTGAAGTGACTGCCATGGTCGGAAGTGTAAATTATGATTGTGTCATCATAAATACCCTCGTCCTTGAGCTTTTGTACAAGTCGTCCCACATTGTAGTCAAGTCTGTTGATAGCCGACATATAGTCCGGATACATTTCTTTATAGTCGCCCTTCATAAAGGTCAAATCGTCCGGAAGAGGATAGTTTTTATAATTGTCTACCGTTTCCTTAAATCCCTCATAGCAATGATGGTCATTTTGATGGTGTGGTTCAAGCTGACTTATGAACATAAAAAACGGCTTGTCTTTGTCCCGCTTATCTATATATTCGGTTGCATAATCGTTTATGCAGTCGGCTCTGTATCCTGTGAAATCAAGCTTGTTACCGTTTTCATCAAATACAAATCCGTCATAGCCGTGCGATGTGAATTCCAAAACATCGGCACCGCGGAAATACTGATATTCGCCAAGCCTATCTTTAGGAATCGCAGTTGCTTCACAATGCATACCGATACCGGGCAATCTGTCCGACGCCAAATGCCATTTTCCGATGTACGCCGTTTGATAGCCCGCTTTGTTAAAATAGTGAGCAAGACTCGGTGTACCGTCAGGAAGCGGAATGCCGTTCCAATAACAGCCGATTTGGGTTGCATAAAGTCCCGATTGCAAGCAGGCTCTCGCCGGTCCGCACACAGGTTGACAAGTGAAATTGTTTTCAAACAAAACGCCTTCGTTTGCAAGTTGCATCAAGTTCGGTGTTACTCGGCCGTTAACCGTGTCCCAACGCTGTTGGTCGGAAAAATAGAATATAATGTTTTTTTTCTTCATAATTTTCCCCTTTGTGTTTTAATATAGTTACCGTGCTAAAAATCCCGAAACCGCATTGTAAAAGTTAACAAGTGCGACGCAGGTTACGATTACGGTAAATATTTTTTGTATGGTTTTTTCATTAACCTTTTTGTTCATCTTTGCACCGACAATACCGCCGACAGCCGCACAAATAACGGCAACAATAAGCGTAATTATATCAAATTTAGGTATTGTATGCGTGACCCCAAGGGTAATGAGTTTTGAAAGTTGACTGAAAAATATAGTGCCGACGCTGTACACAGCCGCTTCTTTTACAGTCATTGAAAAGAAAAGAACCAAAAACGCAACATTGATAGGACCTCCGCCTACTCCCAAAAAAGAAGCGATAAATCCAAGCGTTAAACCTACTATGATTATAGGTACCGGCTTTGTTAAATTAAAACTTTTTGCGTTTTTTGTGTTTATATATATTACTGAGGCAACAAGGAGCAATCCCAAAATAAGTCCTTGTATACTTTTTAAAAGTGAATTGTTGAATATTGTAAGAAAGTAGTCAAATAGTTTTGAACCGCAAACTCCGCCGACAACGGCACCTACAGAAAGATAGATAATAATGCCAAACTTAATTTCTGTTTTTGCCCTTATATGCTTTATCGTTGAACTTATGCTCATACTGAACACAGCACAGGTTGATATAAAATTAACAACGGCAATGGTGTCGTGACCTATTAAATCGAGAAGCGGTTTTATGATTACGCCGCCTCCGAGCCCTACAAACGCTCCGAAAAAGGTTGCAGCAAATATTACTACACCATATATTAAACAGAAAACCATTTTTACTCCTCTTTAATTTATCTTAGTCGTTGACATAAATCGATGCTGTTTGATATAATTAATCTGAAGGCGGGTGATTTTATGCCTATTTCGGTTATGGTAAAGCCGTCATCTTCGGCTTGCAATTTAAAATGTGAATATTGCTTTTATACCTCTCTTGCTGAAAAACGAGATGAGGCGTTTAAAGGTTATATGGACGGGAAAACGGCTCAAAATATAATTAAAAGTGCACTTGAATATGCCGAATCAACCGATGTGTTCTTTACTTTTCAAGGCGGAGAACCGTTACTGTCCGGCATTGATTTCTTCAAGATGTTTATTCAAAAAGAAAAGGAACTTAATATTAAACATTCAAAAATCACAAATTGCATTCAAACAAATGCAACTCTTATTAATGAAGAATGGTGCGGTTTCTTTAAGGATAATAACATTCTTGTCGGCGTATCGCTTGACGGCGACCGTGAACTTAATTCTTATCGTTTGTATAAAGACGGTAGTGAATCGTTTGATGATGTTATGTCTGCAATAGGTCTTCTTAAAAAACATAATGTGCAGTTTAACGTTCTCAGTGTTTTGACATCCCGTCTTGCACAGAATTTCAGGAAATCTTACCGTTTTTTCAAAAGCAACAATCTTAATTTTTTGCAATATATCCCTTGTTTAAAAAACTTCGGCGAGGAAGAAAGCGAATATGCAATGTCTGTTGAAGATTATTCATATTATTTAAAAAATGCTTATAAACTTTATTATAACGATGTGAGCCGAGGTTTGCAAATGTCAATTCGTCAGTTTGATAATTATCGCCTTCTTATGCAGGGCAGACCTGCCGAGCAGTGCGGAATGAACGGCATTTGCTCCGAACAATTCGTTGTTGAGGGAGACGGATCCGTGTATCCTTGCGATTTTTACTGCACAAATGAGTATTATCTCGGCAATATAAACGAAATACCGTTTTCTCAAATGCACGAAAGTAATTTGTATCAATCCTTTATAAAATCATCATTTGTTGTAGATGAAAAATGCAAATCGTGTATATATTTTCGCCTTTGCAGAGGCGGAGGTTGCAAACGCAATAATGAATCAACCGACTATTGCGACGCCTATAAAATATTTTTTAAAGATATAATCTTTTTTTAAAACTCTGTATATTATACATTTAATTATATATAAAGTCAACGCTATAAATTTAAATATCTGTTGAATTTTGACAGTTTATTTGTTACTATACAATCGTATAATTATGTATTTTGTACATTGACACTTATATTACAAATTGTTATAATACATTATACAAAATGTTATCAAGAGGGCGACTTTATGAGTAGAAAGATGAAGCACAGCGAAAAGCTTGCTTATAAATATAAGTTCCTGCGTGAAAAGATTATAGAGTCTTATCGTAAGGGATGTAAAATTCTTAATATAGTTAAAATCGTTTTTTCAATCATATTTGTAATTTTTACATTCGGTGTTGCCGCAACTGTTAAGGAATCAAATGATAAAACCGAATGGCTCATTTGGTGGATTGTTATTATTTTTGTGGCTATTGCAATATTTACTATTACGGATTATTGCAAATACCTTGTTAAAGATAAGGTAATACCGTATCTGCTTGATGATGACCAACTTGAATTTGGCGAATATGATATATTTAAAGATGACGATGATGAAGACGAAGAAGAGGAGGACGGTGAAGAATGAAAAATATATTCAAAATATTTAAAAGAGACTTAAAAAATATATTTACAAACTCTATGGCTATTGTTCTTGCTGTCGGCGTTGCACTTTTGCCGAGCCTTTATGCGTGGTTTAACATTTATGCAAACTGGGACCCTTACGGTAAAACAGGTGCCATGATGGTTGCCGTATGTAATGAGGATGAGGGTGCTGCCTATAAGAATCTCGACATTGATATCGGCAGTCAAATTTGCGATAACCTTAAAGGCAACGATTCTATTGATTGGCAGTTCGTGTCTAAAAAAGACGCTCAAAACGGCGTTGCGGCCGGCAGATATTACGCTGCTATTGAAATTCCGAGCGGCTTTAGTAAAAACCTTGCTTCGATTGTTACCGATGATTACGAACGACCGCAAATTATTTACTACGCAAATGAAAAGAAAAATGCAATTGCTACGAAAATCACCGACAAGGTAGTTCAAACCGTTCAAACTACCGTAAACGAATCGTTTGTAACAACTGTTGTTGATGTTATGAGTGCGGTAATCGGTTCTGCAATGGAATCTGATTCAGTAACGGGTGAAAACACATTCGATTATCTCAAAACCCAGGTGAACAATGCAAGAGAAACTGTCGGTACATTGTCCGACACTCTTACAAGTCTTGAAAAGTTGCTTAAACTTACCAAAAATTTGAATGTAGATACTTCAAATCTTGACGCACTTCTTGAAGATACGGATTCGATGATCAGCGATACCACCGATGCAGTTAAGGTAACTCAGGAAACTATGGGTTCCGTAACCGATTCGATAGGAAGTATTCTTACCGATACTTGTGATACACTCGAATCTTTGGCAAGTACAACTGACAAAGTTGCCGACAAAGATCTTTCAAGTGCTACCGCTACTATGAAACAGGTTGCTTCTCAACTTGATACTATTAGAGCTGAAATTGATGAAATAAGCTCTTTATTGTCTAAAATTAATTCCTCTTTGTCAAAACCTATATCCGAAGTAACTTCATTGGTTACAAGACTTAATAATATAAGTAAATCGCTCAAGAGTGTTTCAACCGCACTTGTGAAAGTATCGTCGGTTGATTATGATAAGACCGCATACAACTCTGCAACTAAGCTTCGCAAGATTTCTTCTTCGCTTAAAACTTCTGCAAATAATTACAGCGAAAATGTAGAACCTGCTCTTACTTCTGCCGTTGACAGTCTTGTAATTACTCTTGGTGATTTGTCCGATATGCTTGACAATTTTCAGGAAAAATCTCCTGAAATCGGTACTTTCGCTTCGACCTTAAAAGAATGTGCCGAAACAGGCGATAATCTCGTCGTTTCAATGAATAAGGTGCTTAAAAACACCGATAAGAAACTTAAAAACCTCCTGAATGTTATTGACAATATTCAGGACAGTGAAATAGTAAATGCCGCTGTTAACCTGACTACTAAAAACGGCGGAGACCTCGGTGAGTTTCTCGCTTGTCCTGTTGAAGTAAAAACAGATAAGGTATACGGAATCGAAAATTACGGCTCCGCTATGGCGCCTTTCTACTCAACTCTTGCAATTTGGGTAGGTGCAATGTTCCTTGTCGCTCTTGTAAAAACCAATGTTAAGAAGAAAAAAGAAATTTCGCCTCTTATAAAACCGCACGAGGAATATTTCGGCAGAGCATTGCTCTTTGTCGGCTTTGCGATTATTCAAAGTTTGATTATTTGCCTTGGTGACCTTTATTTCTTGAAGATACAGTGCTATCATCCTTTAAAATTCCTGTTTGCCGGAGTTCTCGCGTCTGTTGTTTATTCGCTGTTTATATATTCACTTGTTTATACTCTCGGGGATATAGGCAAAGCAGTCGGCGTAATTATGCTTGTTGTTCAAATCGGCGGTTCCGGCGGTACATTCCCGATAGATGTAACACCTGATTTCTTCATTTCAATCAATCCGTATATTCCGTTCACCTTTGTGATTGAGGCAATGCGTGAATGTATTTGCGGAACATACGGCAATAATTATTGGATTGACCTTCTTAAACTTCTCGCTTATGCAGTTGCGGCTCTTGTTATCGGTTTGCCGCTTAAAGCAATTGTTAAAAAGCCTATCAAATTCTTTGAAAAGAAAATTGAACAAACAGGCTTGTTCTAAAAACAATATCTTAACGCTCCCTTTATTTAGCAATTAAAGGGAGCGTTGTTATTTGTGATTGCTTAATTTTAAAAACGATATGTTAAATCAAGGATTGTAAAATAATTATTATATGTTATAATGTTTTCGGTGATTGTATGGCTAAAATTATAAAAATTGTATTAACGGGCGGTCCGTGCTCAGGTAAAACTTCTGTTGTTGAAAGACTTGCGGCTGAGTTTTATAGCGATAACAGAGATGTGTTCATTTGTCCGGAATCTGCATATGAGGTTATTGCAGACGGTGCAAGTAGGGATGACTACCTTTCTTTTGAAACTCTTGTCGCAAAAAAACAACTTCAAAACGAATCCGAAATCCTTGAAAAAGCTGAAAGAAGTGAAAAAGAAGAAGTTGTTGTTTTTTATGACCGTGCCGTTACAGATTGCTTTAGCTATGTTGATGATAAAAACAAGCTTTCCGAAAATATAAGTATGAATATTATTGATTCGTGGGCGAGATACGACGCTTTAATTGCACTTCAAACAGCCCCTAAAGATAAATATGTTTCGACTGCTTGCAGAATTGAAAACTATGAGCAGGCTGTTAATTCTGAACAAAATTTGCTTGATGTAACCGTCGGCCATTCACATTTGCGTTATGTTAAAAATCAAAATGAATTTGAAGAAAAATACAGAGCTGTCAAGGCGGAAGTTGACTCGATTTTGAGCGGATACGAAATCGAAAAAAAGTTTTTGATTGAATATCCCGATTTGAACGCTCTGCAAAAATATAAGCCGTTTAAGACTGAAATATCTCAAACCTACCTCCTTTGTGCCGTAGGTTCACACCGTATCAGAAAAAGAGGTTCAAAAGGCGTTTTTACATATTTTGAAACGCTGAAAATCCGTGTTACCGGTTCGTGCTCCGAGGAAAGCGAAAGCGTAATTTCAAAAGCTCGGTATGATGAATTAATGAAAAATGCCGATCCAAATAAACATACCATTATTAAAGACCGTTATTGTTTTTTGTATGACGGTCAGTATTTTGAACTTGATGTGTTCCCGTTTTGGAACGATAAGGCTTTTCTTGAACTTGAACTTAAAAGTGAAAATCATAAGTTTACATTACCGCCCGAAATAAGGGTTTTGGAAGATGTTTCGGACGATTTTCACTATAAAAACAGCTATTTGGCAGGACTTGAATTATGAAAATTGTAAAACCTACATTTTATAAAGATTTTAAATGTATTGCCGGTGCCTGTCCCGATTCCTGTTGTCAGGGATGGGAGGTAGACGCTGACAGTTGTTCTCTTGATTATTACAAAACTCTTGACCCGTCGCTTGAAATTAAACAGAGGATAGACCGTGTGCTGTCAAAGGATGAATTTGACAATACAATTTTTACTCTTGCACCTAAGAAGTGTTGTCCGTTTTTGAATGATGAAAATCTTTGTGATATGCACATTGCAATAGGCGGCGAGCACACTCCGTACACTTGCCGAACTTTTCCTCGTTTTATCTATGATTTTGGTGGCACAAGGGAAATAGGCGTGTCTTTTTCCTGTCCTGTAGCGTCCGATATGATGTATGAACTTCCTTCTTTTGAGTTTGAAGATGAAATAACGGACGAATTACCGTCACTCAACGATATTGACGGAATGCTTTATTATACACTTATTAAGGCAAGAAAACAGGCTTATGAGATTGTAAAAGATAAGTCAAAACTGCTTAATGTCCGACTTCAAAATCTGCTTGATTTTGCCCGAGATTTGCAATCGGATATTGATGACTATCCCGACAGTGACGATGACGGAATCGACTTTTTTGAAGTGTTCGACAATCCCGAACTAATCAATCCCGAGTGGGAGGAAAAGGTCAAATCCGGTTCTGTAAAGCCCGTTTCAAATTCTCAGGCAAATGAAAATATTGCTATGTATTTTCTTTATAAATATTTTTTGCAAGCAGTTTACGATAACGATGTTTTAAGCAAAGCAAAAATGGCGGTCGTCGGTGTCCTCGTTCATACATATTTCGGTGAGGATAGCTGGACAATCCACCTTTGGAGCAAGGAAACGGAGCACTCACAGTATAATATGGATAGGTATAAAAATCTTTTAAAAACCGCAAAATGCCTGTCAACCGAAAACTTAAAAATGCTTTTAAAATAACAAAAATCCCTGAGACATTCGGGGATTTTTTGTTGATGCTAGTTATTAAATATTGCGTCGATAAGTGTTTCGTACACTTCGGACGGATTGGAAATAAATTTGTCTTTTATCATTTCCGCCTGTGATTCATTAACGGCAAAAAGTTCAAGGCTCATAAAATCTGTCGTGTTGTCGCTGACCTTCAGGTGAACCTTGTATCCGCCGTCAACTTTTTCGGTGATTACCTTGTTGTCACGCTTATAAGTTTCTCTCGCAATAACTTTTTGGCAAGCCTTTATGCTTCTTTGTCTGATGGTTAACGGAAGTTCCTTTTCAATAAGTGCGATTTCTTCTATATCTTGCTCGTTCATATAAAGCATTTCATCGTCATTTTCAATAATCGTTCCTGCTTTTATGAGTTTAGCAACTGCGTCGGATATTTCAAAGTAATTCGCAATCATAGCACCATCGACAGCTTCGATAATGGTTGCGGCACTTACTCTTTTGTTCATATTTGCCACAATGTAGCATACAAGCATATATATGGAACTTACGCTTCGCAAACCGCCGTCTTTGACATTTGCCATAAATGCATCAAACCTCATTTTAGGCTCAACAATTTTTTCTGTATTTTCACTCATTTTTTTACCTCTTTTAAATTTCTGCTATATATATTAGCATATATTTTCTGTTCTTGCAAACATTACTTGCAAATGTGTATGATATATATTATAATATAGAATATTATAATGGAGTATTATGATGATTAAGTTAACTAAACGCTTGCAGGCAATAGCGGATATGGTAAGACAGGGAAGTATTCCTGTTGATGTAGGCACCGACCACGGCTACATTCCTGTGTATCTCGTTGAAAATGAAATATGCAAATCAGCCGTTGCCTGTGATATAAATGAAAAACCGCTTAATTCGTGCCGTATGCTTGTTTCTCAAACCGGACTTAACGACAAAATCAAATGCGTTTTGTCAAACGGACTTCAAGGCATTGACGAAAACTTTGATACCGTAATCATTGCAGGAATGGGCGGTGAACTTATTGCCGACATTTTGACTAATGCAAACAATATTACTTCAAAAGAAATTATACTTAATCCTATGACTCATCCCGAGATTGCCCGCAAATGGCTGTTTGATAACGGATTTAAAATTTTAAATGATGTTATTGTTGCCGACGGCAGACATCATTACAGCGTTATTTCTGCAAAGTACACCGGCAATGTCGGTGAGAAAACACAGGCGGATTATTATCTTGGTTCAATTTCCGATTTCAGCGATAAGGAATATTTTGAACATTTGCTCGTTTATTTGAAAAATAAACAAAAATCGGGAATCGATTATAACGACTTGATTAAAACCATTGAGGAAAAACTATGACTACAGTTAAGAATATTTATGATTTTATCAACTCTGTTGCTCCTTATGATTCGCAGGAGGAATGGGACAATTCTGGACACCTTGTCGGCGATTTCAGAAAAGAAGTAAAAAAGGTTGTTATGGCACTCGATTGCACAAAGAGTGTTGTGATTTTTGCAAATGATGTAAATGCAGATTTGGTGCTCACACATCATCCGCTTATTTTCGGCGGTATCAAGAATGTTTTGAGTGACACTGCCGTTTACGGTCTTGTAAATTCCGATATAGCTTTTTTGTGTGCTCATACAAATTTTGATAAGGCGGAATGTGGAATAAATGCTAACCTTGCAAAAATTTTAGGCTTGAACGATTCTTATACAATGTGTGACGGTTTTGTTGCTGTCGGTTCGCTTGACACACCTATGAGTATGGACGATTTTGCCGAATATGTTGAACAGAGACTCGGCACGGCTGGACTTAGGTATACCGACACTGACAAGCTTATCAAAACAGTTGCAGTTGGCGGAGGTGCCTGTAGTGAATTTATGTGGGATATACTTGAAAAGGCAGATTGTTTTGTAACGGGTGACCTTAAGTATCACGAAATGCTTGACGCTTCCGAAAAGGGTCGTGCAGTTATTTCAGCCGGACATTTTGAAACGGAAAATGCGGCTTTCTTGATGTTTAAAGATTATTTAGAACAGGTTTTCACCGATGTCGAATTTATTGTTGCACCTCGTGAAAATCCGATTAAATCAATTTAGATTAGAATAGAGATATGTTATGGCGTTTGACGGAATATTCCTTCATTTAATTAAAAACGAAATAGCCTCAAAGGTTGTAGGCTTCAGGGTTGACAAAATTTATCAACCGTCAAAGGAAGAAATTCTTTTTACATTTAGAACCTATGACGGAAGCGAAAAACTTCTTTTATCTGCAAAAGCTGACTGTTCAAGAATACAGCTTACAAATCAATATATAGAAAATCCAAAAAAGCCGCCTATGCTCACTATGCTCCTTCGAAAGCTTCTTTGCGGAGCCGTTCTTCGTGAAATAAGGCAGGAGGGATTCGAAAGAATACTCACTCTTGTTTTTGATGCAAAAAACGACTTGGGTGACCCTGTTGAGTATCGTCTTATTATTGAAATAATGGGCAAGTACAGTAACATTATTCTTGTGGATAAAAAGTACAAAATCATTGAATGTGTTAAAAGAATTGACGAAACAAAATCATCGGTGAGAGAGATTTTGCCCGGCCTTACTTACAAACTTCCTCCTTCACAGGATAAGATGAATATTCTGACCGACAGTATTCCTGAAATCGAAGCAAAAATGAAGTCACTTGATACTACAAGAGGTAAGGCGGCAGGCAAAGTTATTCAAGGTATTTCACCGATTGTTGCTAACGAGATAGAGTTTGATTTGAGTTTATCCGGACTTAGGGAACACATCAATCACCCTGAACCGACTGTTGTTATACTTGATAAGCCGAAAGACTTTACTTATTTTATGCCGCACCAGTACGGCGACCTTTGCACATATAAAACTTTTGATACATTATCCGAACTTGTTGATTATTTTTATTACGAGCAGGTAAGAATTGAAAGAATCCGACAGCGTTCAAACGATTTGTTTCACCGCCTCAATACACTCAAAGAACGGGCTGTGAGAAAATCGGTTAACCGTAAAAGAGAACTTGATGAATGTGCGGACAAAGAACGGTTTAAAATATGCGGAGATTTGATTAATGCCAATCTTCACAGGCTTGAAAAAGGTGCAATGTTCTATGATTTGGAAAATTATTATGACGATATGAAGCCAATCAGAATTCCTGTTGATCCTACATTATCGCCGGCACAGAATGCACAAAAGTATTATAAAAATTACCGTAAAAAGCAGGTTGCCGAAAACAAACTTCTCGATTTTATTAAGGAAGCCGAAGAAGAAGCAAGCTATCTCGATACCGTTATTGACGAACTTTCAAGAGCCGAAACCGACAGCGAAATTACTGCTGTCAGAGATGAACTCCGCTCTGTAGGTTTACTGTCAAGGGCAGGAGTCAAAAATCAAAAACAAAAGAAATTGCCGCCTAAAAAATATCTTTCCTCCGAGGGATATACAATATTTGTCGGCAGAAATAATGTACAAAATGATAAACTTACGCTTAAAACTGCAAAAAATTATGATTTGTGGTTTCATGTTAAGGATACACCGGGTACTCATGTAATTGTTGAAGCAATTAAGGAAAAACCGTTCACAGACAAACTTATTCGTGAGGCGGCAATGCTTGCATGCGTTAACTCAAAAGCGGCTTCGTCATCAAATGTCGCTGTTGATTATACCATAGTTAAAAATGTTCATAAACCGAATGGTGCAAAACCGGGTATGGTTATTTATGATGACTATAAAACGGAGTATGTTACTCCAAATGAAGAGGAACTCGCGGAGGTAAAAGAAATTGAGTAATGTTGCTGTTATTCTCGCTGCCGGTAACGGAACGAGGATGAAATGCGAGCAAAGTAAGCTTCTGCTTAAAATAAAAGGTAAAACGGTTATTGAACGCAGTGTTGAAGCGTTCTTGAATGTTTCGGATATCGATGAAGTTATCATTGTTGCAAGACAACAGGATATAGATTCTTTTGTTTCTCTTTTTCCTGATGAAAGAATTTCGTTTGTAATCGGCGGAGATACCAGACAGCAGAGTGTTTACAACGCTGTTCAAACTATTGACGATGCTGAACTTATTGCCATCCACGACGGGGCAAGACCGCTTGTGAAAGATACAGATATTGAAAACACTCTCCGTCAGGCAAAAGAGCATAAGGCTGCCGCTGTCGGCGTTCCGGTAAAAGATACAATCAAGATTATTGACAATGACTCTTTTGTTGTTGAAACCCCGGAGCGTTCGTCGCTGTTTGCAGTTCAGACTCCTCAAATTTTTGATTTCTCTCTTTACAGCAAAATAATCGAAAAAGCCATATCGGACGGCAAGGATTTTACCGATGACTGTCAACTTGCCGAATACAGCGGCGTCAAGGTTAAAATGGTTGAGGGAAATTATTCAAATATCAAAATTACTACTCCCGACGATATTCCGATTGCAGAGAGTTTGCTTGAAAAGAAAGGGGTGTAATTATGCGTATCGGACACGGATATGATGTACACAGATTAACCGAGAACAGAAAACTGATAATCGGCGGAGTTGAAATTCCGTATGAGCTTGGACTTCTCGGTCACAGCGACGCCGATGTTTTACTTCACGCAATATCAGACGCAATTTTGGGTGCTGTCGCCTTGGACGATATTGGCGGTATGTTTCCCGACACAGACGAAAAGTGGAAAGGTGCGGATTCTCTTAAACTTCTTGAAGCTGTTGTTAACAGAGTGTCGGCTGACGGTTATGTTATTGAAAATATAGATTCAACACTTATTGCTCAGCAACCGAAGATGAAACCGCATATTCCTTTGATGAGAGAAAATATTGCAAAGGCTTGTAATATTGATGTTTCACAGGTCAGCGTTAAAGCAACAACCGAAGAAGGACTCGGCTTTACAGGCAGAAAAGAGGGTATATCTGCTCACGCAGTTGTTCTTTTGAATAAAAAATAAAATCTAAGGTGTGTTTTTATATGGATGAATTTACTTCTATTAAAGAAATATTAGATAAAACAGGTAAATATACAGGGCTTACATCCGGTACTTCTATGATGCCGATTATCCATCAAAACAGGGATAATATAATTGTTGTTAAGCCTACCGGTAGATTGAAAAAATATGATGTTCCTGTGTATCAAATTAAATCGGGTAGGTATGTAATGCACAGAATTATTGAAGTGCATGACGACCATTACATAATTGTCGGTGATAATCTTAAAAACAGAGAATATGTAACCGATGATATGATTTGCGGTGTCCTTGTCGGATATTTCCGTAAGGGTAAAAAATATGTCGACTGCAATAAAACACTATGGTACAAGATTTATTCCCGTGTTTGGGTTGCTCTTATGCCGATAAGACCGATTACCATGTTTATCAACCGTTGTTTTGATTTTATTGACAGACGAATTTTAAAGAGGTATTGATAGTGGAACAAAGACGAAAAATATCAAAATCCGATTTAACTACAATAAAATGGATGTGGCAAACTTTTCATAAAGAGCGTTGGCATGTTTTTGTTTTGATTTTTACAAACACGCTTAATGCTATTCTTACAGTTGTTTATGCCGACTTTTCAAAAAACATTGTAAATGCCGCAACAGAAGAACACTCTTTTGACAGAGTTGTTTACTACGCAGTACTTTTCTTGTTGCTCATAATGTTTCAACTTTTTTTGACGCTTGTTTCACGAAGTTTTACAGAACGGTGCAAAGCAAGAATTGAAGTTACATTGCGTAAACATATTCTTGATGTTGTTATGAAAAAGGATTATCAAAGCGTAACAAAATACCATACCGGCGAAATTCAAAACCGTATGACAAGCGATGTTACCACAATATCCGACGGCTTTACCACTATAGTGCCTAATTTGGTGCATTTTGTTGTAAGACTTTTATGTGCGTTTATTTATCTTGTGGTAATTGATAAAATCTTTTCACTCGTGTTTTTGATTGGCGGATTGCTTGTATTTATATGCAGTATGCTTTTCAGAAAGGTGCTTAAAAGATTACATAAAAAAGTACAGGAGTCCGAGGGCAAGGTTCGTTCGTTTATTCAGGAAATCCTTACATCGCTTTTAGTTGTCAAATCTTTTAATGTAGAAAAAAAAGTGTCCGATGAAGCCGATGAACTTATGGAGCTTAACTATAAGACAAAAATGAAACGCCGTCTGTTCGGAATTGTAGCAAATGCAGGCATTTCCGCAACATTCAATCTCGGTTATGTTTTTGCTCTTGCATACGGTGCATATCGCTTGCTTCACGGTCTGGATTACGGTAATCTTGTAGCGATGCTTCAGCTTGTAAACCAAATTCAGCAGCCGTTTGCTTCACTTTCGGGTATGCTTCCGAAATACTTTGCACTCCTTGCTTCGGCAGAGAGAATTATCGAGTTTGATAATATTAAAGATGAAGTTCAGCAAAACCAAAATGATATTAATGTTGAATTGATATATGACAGCCTTGATTGTATTGATTTTGAAAATATCACATTTGCCTATGACAGAGATTTGATTCTCAATGATACTTCGCTAAAGGTCAAAAAGGGTGATTTCGTCGCTATTATGGGCATTTCCGGTATCGGTAAGTCAACACTTTTAAAACTTCTTCTCGGTGTCTTTACCGTTAATTCCGGTTCAATTACACTTGATGTAAACGGTTCGAAAATTCCTGTTGACTGTCACACAAGAAAGCTTTTTTCGTATGTTCCGCAGGGTAATTTCTTGCTTTCCGGTTCAATAAGAGATAATCTTACTTTTATAAATTCCAATGTAACCGAAGATGAAATAAAGGAAGCAGTCAGAATTTCCTGTGCCGACCAGTTTGTTTATGACTTGCCGGATGGGCTTGACACTGTTATAGGTGAAAGAGGTATCGGTCTTTCCGAGGGGCAACTTCAGCGTCTTGCTATTGCTCGTTCTGTATTATCAAAATCACCGATTATGCTCCTTGACGAAGCAACATCGGCACTTGATGAAGCAACCGAACTTCGCTTTTTGAAAAATTTAAAAGAATTGCAGGATAAAACCTGTATTATAGTTTCGCATAAAACAGCCGCTCTTGAAATTTGCAATAAGCATATTCAAATTGTCGACGGCAAAATTGTTGTGGAGGAAAAATAATGTTGATGACAAAATGGGGCGAGGATTTAAATAGGAATTGCCCTCTTTCGGAGTATCCGCGACCGCAGTTTAGGCGTGACAGCTACCTTAATTTAAACGGCATCTGGCGGTGTGAATTTTGCGAATCGGAAGAATTACCGCAAAATTATTCTTATGATATTGTTGTTCCGTTTTCTCCCGAAACTCCGCTTTCCGGTGTTAACAGAATGCTAAAATCAACCGAATACCTTATTTACCATAAAGAATTCGATTTGCCGGAAAAATTCAACAAAGGCAGAGTGTTTATTCACTTTGGTGCGGTTGACCAAATCGCCAAGGTGTATATTAACGGCGAATTTATAGGTTCTCATCACGGAGGCTATACTCCGTTTACATTTGAAATCACCGAACAAATTAAAGAACACAATGTTATTAATGTTGTTGTTCGCGATTTGACGGAGAAAAATGAGTATTCACGCGGTAAACAAAAGACTAAACGCGGAGGTATTTGGTATTCTGCACAAAGCGGTATTTGGCAAACTGTTTGGCTTGAAAGTACTCCTGTTGATTATATTCCAAATGTTCGCATAACTCCGGATTTAGACAGTAAAACAGTCAAGTTTGAAACAGAAAATGACATCACCGTTCAAAAGCTCATTTATGACGGCGAAACTCTTATTGCCGACACAACTGATGATGTTGTTAATATTGATAATATAAAAGAATGGTCGCCCGAAAGCCCATTTCTTTATAATATCATATTTAAATATAAGAATGATAAAGTTCGCTCATATTTCGGTATGCGTAAATTTTCAGTTGGCAAGGACGGCAACGGTATGCCTCGCCTTATGCTCAATAATAAGCCGTATTTTATGAACGGCCTTCTTGACCAAGGCTACTATCCCGACGGATTTCTTACTCCGCCGTCAAACGAAGCGATGGAATTTGATGTTAAATCCGTTAAAAATTTAGGTTTTAATATGCTTCGTAAGCATATTAAAATCGAACCTATGCTTTGGTATCATTATTGTGATGTAAACGGTATTATTGTCTGGCAGGATATGATTAACGGCGGCGGTAATTACGGTCTTGAGGTCAGTGCAATTCCGTTTGTCGGCATAAATCTTGATGATTCAAATTATAAAACATTCAATCGTACGAGCCTTGAAGCACGCAAATTATATTATAAGGAGCTTGAGGAGATGGTCACTGCTCTTTATAATTGTCCGTGTATCGCAATGTGGGTTCCGTTTAACGAGGGTTGGGGACAATTCGACAGTAATTATGCTTATTTGCTCCTTAAATCCATGGACTCTACTCGAATTGTTGATTCTGCTTCCGGCTGGCATGACAGGGGAGATACCGATATTATTTCAAAGCATATTTACTTCACCCCGATCAAGGTTCATTCCGGCGATAAACCGTGGTGCTTAACTGAATTCGGCGGGCTAAGTATACGGGTAAAATATCATACATTTAACAATAAGATGTTTGGTTATAAAATCTTTAAGTCAAAAGAAGGTCTTACAAAAGCCTATAAGCATTTGTTTGAAAAAACAATTATCCCACAAATTAAAGACGGACTGTCCGCAACGGTTTACACACAGGTTACCGATGTAGAGGATGAACTTAACGGTCTTTATACCTATGACAGAAAAATTCAAAAAATCGATACCGATGTATTAAAATCAATTAACGAAAGGGTTAAATTATAATGAAAGCTATTATTAAAACAAACAAGGGTGATATGTCCTTTAACCTTATGCCGGAGGTTGCTCCTAAGGCGGTTGAAAACTTTACTACTCACGCAAAAAACGGCTACTATGACGGTCTCATTTTTCACAGAGTAATCAAAGACTTTATGATTCAAGGCGGTGATCCGACCGGTACAGGTATGGGTGGTGAGTCAATTTGGGGCGAAAATTTCAAAGATGAGTTTTCTCTTGAAGCACGCAATTATTACGGTGCTCTCTCAATGGCAAACGCAGGACCAAATACAAACGGCTCACAGTTCTTTGTTGTTCAGGCAAAGGAAGTTCCGTCGCATCTTCTTGAGCAAATGGAAGATTTGCAGGATAACGGCTTCCCTCGTGAGGTTATCGATACTTATAAAGAAAAGGGCGGCACACCGTGGCTTGATTTTCACCATACCGTATTTGGTATGATTACCGACGGCGAAGATGTCCTTGAGGATATTGCCGCAACAAAAACCGGTATGAATGACAAGCCTGTATTTGATGTTACTATCGACACAATAGAAATCGTTGATTAAATTCAGAAGTTTTCTCATTTCGTCGAGATAAAGTTTCAGAAATTTTTAAATCAGAATATTTTTTGACAAAATCTGCTCTCTTTGCAATCTATAATATATTGCAAAGGGGGTATTTTTATTGTTATATATGTTGATATATTATTAGCACTCAATTTCTTTGTATCATTTTTTCTGCTTCAAATTACCTGCCTTTTTTGTAAACGAAAACCGAAGCTTATAAAAATAATTTTTGCTTCCGTTATCGGTTCGTCATATTCGCTTGTTATATTTTGCGATGAAGTTCCGACTTTTTCACTTGCGCTCGGTCAAGTTACTGTTTCGGCTGTTATGGTTTATGTTGCATTCGAATTTAACCGATTTTATACCTTTGCTAAGCAACTCGCAGTCTTTTATTTTGCTGATTTCCTTTTGCTTGGGGTTATGATGGCGGCTTGCTATTTGTTCAAATTGAAATTTATTGCAGTTAATAACAACATTCTGTATTTTGATATTTCGTCAAGTACAATTATAGTTTGTTCAATTGTCGCATATGTTGTGTCGTCAGCTGTGATTCGGCTTTATAATCGAACTCTGTCAAAAAAAGAAGTCTATTTTTTGACGATAGAAAATAACGGGACTTCTGTCGATTTGCTTGCTTTTCTCGATACCGGTAACAAACTGCGTGAACCGTTTTCAAACGCCCCCGTTATCATTGTCGATTCTTCAAAAATATCCGCAGACGGTAAAAATACCCGACTCGTTCCCGTGTCAACCGTCAACGGAGCAGGATTTTTAACCGCCTTTAAGCCCGATAAGATTATTTTAAAATCTACCAAAGGTGAAGAAGTGATAGAAAATGCTTACATAGCACTAAGCGATGATGTAAAAGATGAGAATTATTCCGCAATACTTAATTATGATATTCTGTCTGTTTGAGGTGTTTTTATGAAAAATGTATTGTTAAGATTAATTTTCAAACTTGTTCCAAAGCAGTTTTGCCATTATATAAACGGTCCGGATGTTCTTCCGCCGCCGCTTAAAAGGGAAGAAGAGCAAAAAATTATGCTTGAACTTTCTGAGGGCAACGATGAACATAAGGATTTGCTTATTGTTCACAATCTCCGCCTTGTTGTCTATATCGCACGCAAGTACGAATGTCCGACCGCCACAACCGAGGATTTGGTCTCCATCGGCACAATCGGTCTTATGAAAGCGGTCAACACTTTTGATTACACAAAAAATATCAAACTCGCAACCTACGCTTCACGCTGTATTGAAAATGAAATTTTGATGTATTTGCGCAAAACGGGTAATTCAAAAATCGAACTGTCGTTTGATGAACCGTTGAGCACGGATTGGGACGGAAACGAGATGACTCTCCGTGATGTTCTCGGTACTGAACCGGACGAAATAAGCCAAAATATCGAATATGAGGACGAGAAAAAATTGCTTCGAAAAATCGTTGCAAACCTGCCTGATAAAGAAAAAAATATTATGAATCGACGCTTTGGCCTTAACGGTTGCAAACCTTTAACGCAAAAACAGCTTGCCGATGAATTGTCTATTTCGCAGTCGTACATATCCCGTCTTGAAAAGCGGATAATATCAAATCTCCGCAATGAATTTGACAAGGCACAAAAAATCGGTTGAGCCAAAATCTTTGCTTGACTTTTCAAAATCTGCGTGTTATTATATTCGGGCAGTTGCACCTGTGGCGGAACTGGCAGACGCGCTAGATTTAGGATCTAGTATCGAGAGATGTGCAGGTTCGATTCCTGTCAGGTGCACCAATAAAACCCACTCATCCGAGTGGGCTTTATTTTTTATATCTATCAAATTCATTACTTACACTTATATTTGTTGCATTTTTATCTCTAAAAAATTATTGTATGTAAGCAAAGGTGTTGGCAATGAGTTATTCACCACGCCAAACAAGTTACTTACACGGAGAGTGTTGACTTTTTCGGGGGGGGGTAAGTAGAATAAAAATGAATTGTTAACAAGTTCAAATATTTTATTCTAAAGGAGAATTTTTATGAAAAAACTTATTAGTTTAATAATGTCTTTTGTAATGCTTTTGAGTATTACAATGGGAATGAATTTGTCGGTATTTGCAGATGACGGCAAAACAATTATATCTGCATCGTTAAAATCTGATTTGACGGTATATGAAGGTGCTTATAATTTCTATGATCACGGAATCGGTTATTATGCACCGGCAGATTTGTTTAAAGATGGTGATGTTCTTTATGTTACATTTTCAAACGGCACAAGTGATATGTATACTTTTGACGGAACACATTTTAATAAAAAGGATGAATCGTTATTTGTAAGTGGCAACATTTATGAAGATGTTAAATTGGGAATAAATGAAGTCGAACTTAGAATAAATAATGAATATGATTTTCCATTTTATACAACTTTGACAGTTGTTACTAATCCTGTTAAATCTCTTTCAATTAATACTGTAGAATCATACGAAATTATAGAAAATACAAATGGTTATAATGATGAATATGACGACTTACAGTATTACAACGCTCCGGACTTTAATGATGGCGATAAAATTACCGTAAGTTATACAAATGGAAAATCAAAAATTTTCTTTTATAAAGAATTTGAAGCAAGTGATAATGATGAGAATTTTTATTGGGACTTTGTAAATGATGAAAACGAAACTTTAAATTGTAATAAGTATAGCTTTGGCTTTGACGGAATAGGTAAAACTACATTTGTAGTTACAACAAAATACGGTATTGTTTATGTTCCGATAGTAATTATCGAAAACCCGGTAGACACATTTAATATAGTTCCTGTAAAGAATTATGAGATTTCCGGTGATTCGATTGATGATTCTGGTAAGGGTTGGGGATGTACTTTCCCTAGTTTTAACGAAAATGATATTATTAATTTAAAATATATTTCAGGAATTACTGATAAATTTGTATACGCTAATGGTAACTTTAAGAATTCAAAAGGCGAAATTCTTGACGCTGAATTTTCAGATGTTGAACAGGCTAATCCCGGAGAAACTACTACGGGAATAATTACTTTAACAAAATATAATAAGTCCGTAAGTGTACCGGTAAAAATTTCGTCTAAAACAACATCAGGCGGTTCAACCGGAGGCGGTGGCGGAGCCCCTGCACCTACAACCGATGACAGCCAAAAGACGGAAGAACAAAAACCTACAACATCAACCACTACCACAACTACAACAAGCACCCAAACACCTGCAACTGTTAAGGTAAGCAAAACAACGGCAAAGAAAAAAGGTATTGTTGTAACTTGGAAAAAAGTTAAAAATGTAACAGGCTATGAAATTCAGCTTGCTACCGACAAAAAGTTCAAAAAGAATAAAAAGACTGTAAAAGTCAACAAGCAAAACGCAAGCAAGAAAACTGTCAAAAAGCTTAAATCAAAGAAAAAGTACTATGTTCGTGTAAGAACATATAAGGTCGTAAACGGTAAAAAAGTTTACAGTAAATGGTCTAAGATTAAGACAGTAAAAACCAAATAAAAATATCAGAGCTTGTCCTTATGGTAGGGCAAGCTCTTTTTTAATCAATATTCAGTGCTCGATTTATTGTATTGAGCACTGTTTTTTTATCTGCCGACCAGAGCGGTGCTATCAAATCCTTTTTCGCTCCGTCACCGGTCAGGCGGTGGATAACAACATCTTGTGGAATGATTTTAACACATTCAACAATAATATCGGTGTATTCTTCAAAGCTCAAAACCTCAAATTTGCCTTGCTCGTAATCGGTTGCCAAGTCCGTACCTTTGAGCACATGCAAAAGCTGTAGTTTTATTCCGTCTGTGACCCTGCAAGCGTATTTAACGCTTTTGAGCATATCCTCTATGCTCTCACTGGGTAAGCCTAAAATGATGTGAGTTACAATATTTATCCCAATTTTGTGTAAATCCTCAACCGCTTTGTCGTACACATCAAGAGTATAACCTCGGCGGATATATTTTGCTGTGCTTTTGTTGACAGTTTGCAGTCCGAGTTCAACAAAAATCGGTTTGATTTTGTTCAGTTCGCCAAGCAGGGCAAGAATATCATCGCCCAAGCAATCAGGTCTTGTGGCGATTGAAAGTGCCACAATGTCAGGATGGTTAATAGCTTCGGTAAAAATAGCTTTTAACTTTTCAACAGGAGCGTATGTGTTGGTAAATGCCTGAAAATATGCAATGTATTTGCCGTTTTTGATTTTCTTTTCAAGTCTTTTTTTACCGTTTTCGATTTGCTTTGTGATAGAAAGCTCGGGACTCTCCGCAAAATCACCGCTTCCGCCCTTTGAGCAGAATATACATCCTCTTGTGTCGATTTTTCCGTCACGGTTGGGGCAGGTAAAACCGCCGTTGAGTGCGATTTTATATACTTTTGTACCGAATTTTTCTTTAAGAAAACTGTTCAGAGTTGTATATTTCATAAAATTCTTTCAAATTCTTTTCGTTACCGCAAACGTAAGATGTGATTTTGTTGAGATTCAATTCGTCACCCGTAACCTGTGTGCAAATGCCGCCGGCTTCTTTGAGGATAAGCGTAGCACCTGCCCAGTCCCAAGGTCTGATGATTAGCTCGTAGTAAAGGTCGGCTTTGCCTGAAGCAATGTAGCAAATATCTAAAGCTGCCGAACCGCCTCGTCTTACTTCAATAGCCTTGTGAAATACATCTTCGGTAAGTTGAAATGTCTTGTGTGCAAGCTCGTGCTCGTAAGGGCAAGTGCCGAAAAGCACAAGACTGTTTTGCAATTCGCAATCGCTTACATGTATAGATTTACCGTTTAAAAATGCACCCTTGCCTTTTTCTGCATAGTAAAGATTATTAAGGTCAGGGTCAAGCACAACACCGATAATGAGTTCTTTGTTTTTTGCAAGACCTACGCTGATAGCACTGTGTTGAAAACCTTTTACAAAATTTGTCGTGCCGTCAATAGGGTCAATGATAAAACAGTAACCGTCTGTAAGCTCTTTGTTTCCGTCACCCTCTTCGCCGAAAAGATGAGCACCCGGTACAAGTTTTAATAATTCCGTGTAAAGAAAATCTTGTATCTGCTTATCGTATTTCGTGACTAAATCAACATTTGAGCTTTTTTGTGAAATCCCAAGGTCATCTCCGGCACTTTTGTATATTTCACCCGCTTTTTTAACGATTTCTATTATTTCGTTTAACATAATTTCATCTCCGTAATTTTTATAAATTGATTATAGCATATTTATTTTTTATTTCAATATAATTTAGTATGTTGATTACACTTTTAATATCTAAGATACTGATAAAATTGCTTAATATAATAGGTAAAGGAGCAACCTCTCTGCCGGGTAAAATCGCTCTTAAATTAAAGCCGGGTATTCTGTTTTGTTTGTCAAAAGGAGTTTATTGCATTTGTGTAACCGGAACAAACGGTAAAACAACTACTTGTGCATTAATAGAATACGGTTTAAAGTATAACGAAGTTTCGTATTTTACTAATAAAAGCGGTGCAAATATGATTAGCGGAGTGACAACAGCTTTTATAAAGAACTCAACTCTTTTCGGAAAGCCCAAATGTCGGTATGCAGTGCTTGAATGCGATGAAAACAGCTTGCCGATTATTACAAACTCAATAAATGCCAAGGTTATTGTTGTGACAAATATTTTTCGTGACCAACTTGACAGATATGCCGAGGTTAATACAACTTTTGATAAAATTAAACAGGGAATAGAAAATTCGCCGAATGCCGTTATTGTTCTTAATGCCGATTGTCCGCTTACTTATTCGCTGAGTTTTTATTCTAAAAATAAGATTAAAACTTTTGGAATTAATACAAACAGAAAAAGTAAGGCTGTTTCTGACTCGGTTTTTTGTCCCTGTTGTGGTTCAAGACTTCAATATAAAAATTTTGTGTATGCACAGCTTGGCGATTTCTACTGTGTAGATTGTAAATATAAAAGAGTAAAGCCGGATATTTGTGCCGAAAATCTGCACGCTTCGTCCTTCGTTTTAGATAATCAAAATATGAATCTTGCACTTGGCGGAATATATAATATTTACAATTTCCTTTCTGCGGCAACTGTTCTGAAAATATTAGGATTTAGCTTTTTATCGCTTCAGTCGTTTGGCGGTTCATTCGGCAGAGCAGAGAACTTTTATTACGATAAAAGAAAAATCACTGTTATGCTTGTAAAAAATCCCGTAGGCTTTTCAAATTGCTTACAACTCGCTTTCAATCGATACGGTGAATTTGATAGCGTGTTTGCACTTAACGATAACGATGCGGACGGCAAAGATGTAAGCTGGATTTGGGATGTTGATTTTGCCTGCGTTTCATCAAAGAAAAATTATACAACCGGCAAGCGTGCGTACGATATGGCTCTCAGATTAAAATATGACGGCGTAATACCAACAGTTATAAACGGTGAGAAGTATCAAACTGTCATTAATCTTATAAAAAACAGCAGCAGAGATTTTGTGATATTTGCTTCTTATACCGCTATGATGAATATGAGGCATATGTTAATTGACAACTTCGGCGGTGATGAATTTTGGCAGTAAAAATTTTGCATTTATATCCCGACGAAATGAATCTTTACGGCGACGGCGGTAATATTATTTGTCTTAAAAAACGGCTTGAAGCTCGCAATTATAAAGTTGATGTTCTCGGCGTAGGCGTCGGAGAACGAATCACGGATTTTGACATTATGTTTATAGGCGGCGGACAGGATAAAGAAATGAAGATTATCGCTAATGATGTTCGTCGCAAATCAAATGAACTGTCATATTATATAAATTCCGGCAAAACTATTCTTACAATTTGCGGCGGCTATCAAATTCTCGGAGAGTATTATAAAACTACATCATCTCAAATAGTTCAACTTACAGGTGCTTTGCCGTTCTTTACCGAATGCACAAAACAAAGAATGATTGGAAATATTGTCTTTGATTCACCGTTCGGTAAGATAGTCGGATTTGAAAATCATAGCGGTAAAACCTATCTTGGAGACGACCTTCAGTCTTTAGGGCAAGTCTTGACGGGATACGGCAATAACGGTGAAGATAAAACAGAGGGAGTATTTTTTAAAAATACATTCGGTACATATGCTCACGGTCCTGTTTTGCCTAAAAATCCTTTGTTTGCCGACGAAATAATTAAAAGAGCACTTCGAGTTAACGAACTGCGTAAAATTGATGATGAACTTGAACAAAAATGTCATAATTCTCTCGTTGCAAGATTTACATAACTCTTGACAAAAAGACGCTTATTTGGTAAGATACTATCAATATTGAAAGGCTGAGATTAAGAGGAGTAACACCGCAATCCTTTCAGAGAGTCGACGGTTGGTGTAAGTCGACAGGTAAACGGTGTGAAGGTAGCTTATGAGCCGATGGAGTGAACTTACAGTAACTTTGTCCGTATTTCTGCGTTAAAGATGTTAAGCGGCACGGTAAACAACTGTGCAATTTGAGTGGTACCACGGATTTTATTCGCCTCATTTTTGAGGCGATTTTTTTATTACAGGAGATGAAAAAATGGCAAAAGAACTTGCAAAGCAATACAACCCTTCGGAAGTTGAGGATCGCACATATGATTTTTGGTGCAAAAACAAATACTTCCACGCAAAAAGAGAAGAGGGTAAGGAAACTTATACTATTGTAATTCCGCCTCCGAACATTACCGGTCAGCTTCATATGGGTCATGCACTTGATAACACACTTCAGGATATTCTTATTCGTTATCACAGAATGGCAGGTTATGACACTTTGTGGCTTCCGGGCACAGACCATGCTTCTATTGCAACAGAAGCAAAGATTGTTGAAAAAATGCGTGAAGAAGGCATTACAAAAGAGGATTTAGGCAGAGAAAAGTTCCTTGAGCGTGCATGGGATTGGAAAAAACAGTACGGCGGCAGAATTATTGAGCAACTCAAAAAGATGGGTTCTTCATGCGACTGGGACAGAGAACGCTTTACTCTTGATGAGGGCTGTTCAAAGGCTGTTCGTGAAGTATTTGTAGGTCTTTATGACAAGAATTTAATTTACCGTGGCAACAGAATGGTCAATTGGTGTCCTCATTGCAACACTTCAATTTCCGATGCCGAGGTTGAATACGAAGAAAAAGAGGGCAATTTTTGGCACCTTCTTTATACGGTTAAGGAAACGGGTGAAAAGCTTGAACTTGCAACCACAAGACCTGAAACTATGCTCGGCGATACGGCGGTAGCTATTAACGGAGATGACCCAAGATATGCACATCTTCACGGCTGTCATGTTATTCTTCCGCTTCTTAACAAAGAAATTCCAATTGTTTGTGATGAACACGCCGATATGACAAAGGGTACGGGCGTTGTAAAAATCACTCCTGCTCACGACCCTAACGACTTTGAAGTCGGACTTCGTCACAATCTTCCTATTGTACGCACATTTACATATGACGGACATATGACCGGTGCTAAAGACAAGGCAATTGCCGACGAAATCTTCGCTTCGGGCAGAGCTACTCAAAATGAACCTGAAGTTCTCGATTGCGGTAAGTATGCCGGAATGACAACGCTTGAAGCGAGAAAAGCAATTCTCGCCGACCTTGAAGAAGGCGGATATATCAAAGAAATCGAACCTCTCAAGCACGATGTCGGTACTTGCTACCGTTGTCACTCAACTATTGAACCGATGGTTTCAAAGCAATGGTTCGTTAAGATGGAACCTCTTGCAGGTCCGGCTATTGATGCTGTAGAAAACGGTGATATTAAGTTCGTTCCTGAAAGATTCAAAAAGAACTATATGAGTTGGATGCGTGGCACAAGAGATTGGTGTATTTCCCGTCAACTTTGGTGGGGTCACAGAATCCCGGCTTGGTACTGCGACGATTGCGGTGCGACTACGGTTTCAAAAACAGACCTTTGCGAGTGTTCAAAGTGCGAAAGCAAAAACATTAAGCAAGATCCCGATACTCTCGATACTTGGTTCTCATCAGCTTTGTGGCCTTTCTCAACACTCGGTTGGCCTGACCAAACAGATGATTTGAAGCATTATTATCCGACAAATACACTTGTGACAGGTTACGACATCATCGGTTTCTGGGTTTCAAGAATGATTTTCTCCGGCCTTGCTTATACAAACAAAGCACCGTTTGATACCGTTCTCATTCACGGTCTTGTCCGTGACGCTCAGGGCAGAAAGATGAGTAAGTCGCTCGGCAACGGTATTGACCCGCTTGAAGTAATTGATAAATACGGTGCCGATGCACTTAGATTTACTCTTGCAACCGGAAATTCACCGGGAAATGATATGCGCTTTTCCGATGATAAGGTTATGGCTTCACGCAATTTTGCCAACAAACTTTGGAACGCTGCCAGATTCGTTCTTATGTATCTTGGTGATGATTATAAATATAACGGACTTCCTAAAAATCTCCTTATCGAAGATAAGTGGATTGTTTCGAAGGCAAATTCTCTTGCAAAAGAAGTAACCGAAAATCTTGATAAGTACGAACTTGGAATTGCCGTTCAAAAGCTTTATGACTTTATTTGGGATGTTTTCTGCGATTGGTATATCGAAATTGCAAAAATCAGACTTCAAGGCGATAACGAAAGTGCAAAAGACGATGCAAAGGCTGTATTGGTATTTGTTCTTACTTATATCTTAAAACTTCTTCATCCGTTTATGCCGTTTATTACAGAGGAAATTTATCAGGCAATTCCACACGATACAGAATCAATTATGGTATCTGAGTGGTGTAAATATGACGACGCTCTTGCTTATGAATCGGACGAGGCAGAAATGGAAAAAATTATGGAGTCCATTCGTGCTATTCGTAACCGCAGAGCAGAGATGAATATTCCACCGTCAAAGAAGTCAAAGGTTTATATTGAAACTTCAAACATCACAACATTTTCAAACGGTATTGATTTTGTTAAACGCCTTGCTTATGCAAATGATGTTGAAGTAAATAGTTCTTTTGGTGACCTCGGCAATGTTGTTACCATCATTACAGATGATGCAAAGGTATATATTCCTCTTGGCGATTTGGTAGATTTTGAGGCAGAAAAAAAGCGTCTTGAAAAAGAACTTGCCACAGCCGAGGATAAGCTTGAGTTCATCAATAAAAAACTTAATAATCCTGGCTTTGTTAATAAAGCACCTGAAAAGGTTGTTCAACAAAACAGAGATGATGCGGCAAAGCTTGAAGAAAAGATTGCACAGATTAAAAAATCCATTGAAGAAATCGTACAATAATTATGAATTACAGTGAAGCACTGAAGTTTATATTAACAAAACAAAGCCTCGGCATTATGCCGGGGCTTGCTCGTATTAAGTCGTTGCTCATTAAAATGAATAATCCGCAAGACAGTATAAAAATAATCCATATTGCGGGTACAAACGGTAAAGGTACGGTTGCTAAAACAATCAATGATGCTTTAATTTCCAACGGTTATAAGACGGGACTTTTTACATCTCCATGGATAGACAATTACCGTGAACAAATTCAAATCAATAATGAATATATTTCCGAAAATGAATTCGCCGATTATATAGGAAATTATAAAGACAACGATTGTACCGAGTTTGAATTTTTAACAGCTGTTATGTACAAATATTTTGCCGATAACAAGGTCGATTATGCAGTTGTAGAATGCGGAATGGGCGGCAAGGGCGACAGCACCAATGTTGAAAAAAGTAATTTGTCAGTTATTACTTCAATCTCGCTTGACCACACTGCGTTTTTAGGTGATACCGTTGAGCAAATTGCAGAGGAAAAAAGCGGAATACTCCGCCGTGACTGTACTTGCGTTCTTTATCCGAATTATAGCATTGAGCATATATTTGAAAATAAGTGTAAAAACTTAATCAAAATATCAGAACAAGGTGATTTTAAGAAAAATAATCTTGCAACCGTGAATGCTGTACTCGATGTTTTGAATTTACCTAATGTTACCGAGTGTGCCAAATTACCGGCAAGGCAGGAATATATCGGAACTGTTATGCTTGACGGAGCACATAATAAAAACGGTGCCGTCGCTCTTGAACCGTTTCTTCCAAATGGCAAAATCACTGCCGTTATCGGTATGATGAATGACAAGGATGTTGAGGGCTATCTGTCTGTTATCGCTCCACACATTAACAGAATTATTACCACGGCTCCCGACAATCCACGCTCTATGCCCGCTGAGCATTTAAAGGAACTTGCACTTAAATATTGCAATGATGTTGTTGCTGTTTCAGAACCTAAATCGGCAATTGAACTCGCAAAACAGGACAAGAACTTTAAACTTGTGTGCGGCTCTTTTTATCTCGCAAGAGAAGTGATAAATTTAATTTAGGTTTCTCTATAATTTTACAAATTATGCTATACCGATCTGTTACTATGTTAGCAGATTGGTATTTTTTATTTTAGATTTGGGGGATAAATATGAATGTAACAATCGAATCAAGCGGCAATCTTGTTATTGCTTATCTTTACGGTGAAATCGACCACCATACAGCGGTTCATATTCGGGACAAAATCGATAATGCTTTGAGTTTTATTAAACCTAAGCATCTCATTTTAGATTTTAAAAATGTAACATTTATGGATTCAAGTGGTATCGGTTTGGTTATGGGCAGGTACAGATTGCTTATGAACTTTCACGCTACACTTGAAATTAGAAATGTCACAACACAAACAAAAAAGATTATGGAGCTTGCCGGACTTGGTTCAATAGCGATTATTAAGGAGATACAAAAATGAAAATATTAAATGAATTTAAACTTACCGTTGACAGTAAAAGCGTTAATGAGGGCTTTTGCAGGGTGGTTATTACTGCGTTTGCTTCAAATCTTGACCCGACTATCGAGGAAATAACAGACTTGAAAACCGCAGTAAGCGAAGCTGTGACAAATTCAATAGTTCACGGCTATGCCGATACTTGCGGTTCGATTTACATAACAGGTCAACTTTTGGAAAATGACACAATAAAAATCAAAATTAAGGATAAGGGCAGGGGAATTGCCGATATAAACGAAGCAATGATGCCGCTTTATACAACTGGCGGAAGTGATAGAGCCGGACTCGGATTTACCGTTATGCAATCGTTTTGCGATAGAGTAAAGGTCACATCTTCTCTCGGCGTGGGCACAACTGTTATTCTTACAAAGAAAATTAACGGTCGTACAAAATGGTAACTTCAAACAGAAATAAAATGATTGAGGAGAACATCGGTCTTGTTCACTCAATAGCCCAAAGATTTAAGGGTCGAGGTGAGGAATATGACGATTTGTACCAAGCCGGCTGTGTCGGACTTATTAAGGCTGTTGATAACTTTGATGAAACAAAAGGTTTTCTGTTTTCAACCTATGCCGTTCCTGTTATTATGGGTGAAATTCGTCGCCTATTTCGTGACGGCGGTGCAGTTAAGGTTTCACGCTCGCTCAAAGAAAAATCAATTAAGGTTCAGGCAATAAGAGAAAAATTCATCAAAAGGGAACTTCGTGAACCTACAATCAGTGAACTGTCTGATTTGTGTGAAATCGGAACAGAGGAACTATCGGAAGTACTCAATATAATAAATCCGGTTATCTCCCTCAGCTGTTCAACTGATGACGGAGATGATACAATAGATATTCCGGTTGATGATACAGAAAAACTTTTTAACCGCCTGTCGGTTCAGCAGGCAATTAAGGATTTGTCAAATGATGAACTCCTTTTAATTAAATATCGCTATTATGAGGGCAAAACTCAGTGCGAAACGGCAAAATTTCTCGGTATATCACAGGTTCAGGTTTCACGCAGAGAAAAACAGCTTCTCACAAAACTTCGAGATAAGCTTTCTTAGTATTTAAAATTTATATATTATTTATTCAAAAACAGTTTGCAATTACTTTTAATTTATGGTATATTAATTCATTATATTACATTTTCGGAGGGAGAACAGTATGCAAACTGTAAATATGGCATTGTCCTTCAATGACCTTGTCGAAAAGGTCGACGGCTGGGTGTGGGGCTGGCCGCTAATCATTATTATTTTGTGTGCCGGTGTTTGGCTCACAGTAAGAACAGGATTTGTTCAGGTTAAACATCTCGGTAAAGCACTTAAATATATGGTGCA
Organism: bacterium; assembly: GCA_963661495.1. Classification (GTDB taxonomy): domain Bacteria; phylum Bacillota; class Clostridia; order Oscillospirales; family Acutalibacteraceae; genus Eubacterium_R. The sequence continues at coordinate 22,688 of CAVLCA010000004.1, read as the reverse complement.
AAATGAGGATAACGGCGAAGGTGAAGTTACATCTTTTGCGGCTCTTTGTACAGCACTTTCCGCCACAATCGGTACCGGTAATATTGTAGGCGTTGCCACAGCTATATGCCTCGGCGGTCCGGGTGCACTTTTGTGGATGCTTATAGCCGCGTTTTTCGGTATGGCAACAAAATATTCCGAAGGCTTCCTTGCCATTAAGTACAGAGAGAAAAAGGAAGACGGGCACTATATCGGCGGACCTTTCTATTACATAGAAAAAGGTATGGGGAAAAATTGGAAATGGCTTGCAAAGCTTTTTGCATTTTTCGGTATTTTCGTAGGCCTTATGGGTATCGGTACATTTACTCAAATTAACGGTATTACATCTGCCGTAAAAAGTTTCTTTGACCCTCAAAGTGAACATATTGCCTTTTCAATCGGTGAACACAGCTATTCCTGGGCAGTCGTTATCGGTGGCATTATCGTAACCGTTTGCACCGCTCTTGTTGTTCTTGGCGGTATCAAAAGAATTGCTAAAGTTTCACAAATTATTGTTCCGTTTATGGCAATTGTATATGTTCTTTTTGCTCTTATTATCGTTATTTCGCATATTAAGAATATTCCGTCAACCGTTGTTTTGGTTTGCAAATCTGCATTTGCTCCCGAACCTGTTATCGGTGCACTTACCGGTATTACAATCAAAATTGCCATGCAAAAGGGTATCGGCAGAGGCATCTTTTCAAATGAGGCGGGTCTCGGTTCTGCCCCTATCGCAACAGCTGCCGCAAAAACAGACGATACGGTTCGTCAGGGTCTTGTAACAATGACAGGCACTTTTATCGATACTATTCTTATTTGTACCTTAACCGGCCTTTCGATTCTCGTTACCGGTGCACAGGATAAGTATGTTGCCGGTCAATTCGAGGGTGTTAACATCACAACTGAGGCTTGGAAAACGGGTCTTCCTTGGAATGAAAGATTTTCATCGTTTATTCTTATGATTTGTCTTGCTTTCTTTGCATTTACAACTATTCTCGGTTGGAATTATTACAGCGAGCGTTGCCTTGAATATCTCACAGGTAGCAGAAAACTTATACTTCCTTATCGTATTCTTTACATTGTTGCCGTTTTTATCGGTCCGTATCTTACGGTTGCCGCTGTTTGGAATATTGCCGATATTTTCAACGGTCTTATGGCTTTTCCAAACCTTGTTGCTCTCTTTGCTCTTTCGGGAGTTGTCGGCAAAGAAACCCGTGCTTATTTCAAAAAGAAAAACCACGAGGATATCAAAGATATAGCAAATCAAAATAAATAATTTAGTTTTATATTCAAATCCATACGGTCAGAGATTTCTGTGCCGTATGGATTTTTTCGTTATTCACCACGAAAAACAGGTTAATTACACGGAAAGTATTGAATTTTTCGGGGGGGGGTAAGTAGAATAAGAATGAATTGTTAACAAATTCAAATGTTTTATTTTAAGGGGAAATTATATGAAGAAAATTATTAGTTTATTTATGGCATTTGTAATGTTGTTGAGCGTTACAGCTGGACTTAATTTAACTGCTTATGCCTTAAACCCGATTTTCGGTGAATGCGGTAAAAATGTTAATTGGAAATATGATGTAGCCACCAAAACTCTTACAATTTCCGGTTTGGGTGCGATGGATGATTTTGAACAAAATATCCTAACTCCCATAGATCCAGATGAAATCAGTCTATCTGAATATTCAGTTTCGCAGGCTTCGTACATAGAAGAAAGTGCTCCATGGTCATCACTTGATATTATCAATGTTGTTATTGAGTCAGGAGTTACTCGCATTGGCGAAAAGGCATTTAAAAATTGCAGTGTACAAAAAATAACAATACAAAATAGTGTAACAACAATTGGAGAGTCTGCATTTGAATCTTGCAATAGCTTAACAAATGTGACAATACCAAACAGTGTAACAACAATTGGGAGGTGTGCATTTAAAAGTTGCAGTAGTTTAACAAGTGTAACAATTGGCAACAGTGTAACATCAATTGGAGAGTCTGCATTTGAATCTTGCAGTAGCTTAACAAATGTGACAATACCAAACAGTGTAACAACAATTGGGGTGCATGCATTTTTTGATTGCAGTAGTTTAACAAATATTAAAGTGGTTTCCGTCAATTTGAATTATTCATCAAAAGATGGAGTGCTTTTTGACAAAAACAAGTCAAAATTGATTCAATATCCGATAGGTAATCAAAGAACAGAATATACTATACCAAACAGTGTAACAACAATTGGTAGAGATGCATTTTGTGATTGCAGTAGTTTAACAAGTGTGGCAATTCCAAACAGTATAACATCAATTAGATATTCTGCATTTTATGATTCCAGTAGTTTAAAGGATGTTTATTATTCAGGTTCAGAAGAGCAGTGGAAAAAGATTTCAATTGGTGATCTTAATGATGATTTATTAAATGCAACAATTCATTATAATTCTTCACTTCCTGAGCAACCTGAATTTAAATCACAAAGCTTTAAAGTTGTTAAAAAAACATATAAAGATAAATATGGCTTTTATTATACAGATGATTATTTTAAAAAGTCTTCCACAGAATATAATCAAAGTCTTGCGACAATGTCGTTGTGCCTTGCATTAAGTACATATCAAAATGAAGATAAAGATATATATTATGACAATGTATATGATGTATTTGGTAAATGCGGATTTGTTGTAGACGGTGCAGACAGTACTTTCCAACAGAAAAATTATGATATAAAAACAGGCACAGATACAATCGCATGCTCATTTGCAAACAAAAAAATCGGCGACAGCACGCTTGTTGCCGTTGCAGTAAGAAGCGGCGGATACGGTGCGGAATGGGCAAGTAATTTAACTCTCGGTCTTTCCGGTGACCATTCCGGATTTGATGATGCTTCAAGCAAAGTGTATAAATATCTTGCCGACTATGTAAACAGTAAAAACATTACCGGTAAAGTAAAATTTTGGATAACAGGTTTTAGCCGTGGAGGAGCAGCTGCCAATCTCCTCGCCGCCAAACTTGATAACGCTATTGATTCTCATCCGACAATTAATTATACAAAAGACGACATTTATGCTTACACATTTGCAACTCCTGCAGGTGCTATAAAGAGCAATAATCCTCACAGTAAAAAATATAACAACATATTTAACATTATTAACTTTCATGATCTTGTTCCGCTCGTTGCACCGTCTCAAACCGGCTGGAGCTTTGACAGATACGGAATTACAAAGGTATTGCCGTTTAGTGAGTCAACTTCTGTGTCAGCTATTTATGAGCCAAAAATGATTAAATATCTTAATGGCATGGGATACGAATATAAAGTTAATGATTTCAAAAGTTATATTAATATTGGAAATGTTCCGGTTGTTCAAAAAAATAATTATGATACTTTAGGTGTTTTTAACAGAAAATTTATAAAATCTGTTGCAACTCAAATTGGCGGAAGACCAGCATATGTGTTGTCGTATCAAAATGAACTTAGAAACTTTGCTTCAAAAAATGCTGTTGGCATTGTTAATGGTGTTTTAAGTGAAGCAGAGCGTGCTAGATTAATCACTTTGTTGTTAGGTGAAAGTGCACTGCATCCGCATTTAACAGCAACAGCAATAAAAAATTTCGATTTATTGACTGTAGTTCATTCTGAAGACGCAAATTATCTTGCATGGATGATGTGTATGGACAAAAATTACGACTCGTCAAATCATGAATATTTTACAAACGGTGATTACAGAGTTGTAAAAGTAAATTGTCCTGTTGATGTTAATGTTTATGATGAAAGCAATAATCTTGTCGCTTCTATTATTAATGAAGTACCTCAACAAATTGAAGGAAGTACAATTATTTCTTCTATTGATGAAAACGAACAAAAGGTTGTATATTTGCCTGTAGACGGTGAATACAGAGTAGAAGTTAAAGCAAGAGAAGACTGCCAAACAACATATACTGTAAATGAATATACAGGATTCAGTTCAGATCTTTCAAAAGTTGTTACATATCAAGATGTTGATATGAAGAAGAACGAAACATTAATTTCGAATGTTAATTCATACACAAATGAAGAAATAAGCGATGAAGAAGGCACCGTAAACGGTAGCTCCGTTGATTATGAACTTGAGTTGAATAATAAAGAACTTACTCCGGATGTTAATGCAACAGGTAACGATATCGAAAATGTAACATATACCGTAAATGTATCGTATGACGAAAATCAAGGACAAATTTCCGGTGGCGGAGTATTTACAGCTGGTGATTTTTGCTTACTGACAGCAGAGGCAAAAGACGGCTACACATTTGACGGTTGGTATATCGACGGTAAAAAGGTGTCCTCCGATGCTTCGTATAGATTTGCCGTAAAATCAAATGTGAATATAGGAGCAAAATTCACAGCTAAAAATACCGGTGGTTCTACAGGCGGTGGCGGAGGAGGCACTCCTGCACCTGCACCGACTACTGATGTATCTAAAAAGGATGATGACAAACAATCCGGAACAAACTCAAATCAGACTGCAAATACTTCAACTTCAACAACAGAGAAGTTGATTATCAAAAAGCTTAAAGCCAAGAAAAAAGCTCTTGCTGTTTTCTGGAATAAGATGAGCAATGTTTCGGGTTACCAAATTCAAGTAGCTACCGATAAGAAGTTCAAGAAAAACAAAAAGACCGTTACCGTTGCAAAGCAAAACGCAAGCAAGAAAACCGTTAAAAAGCTTAAAGTAAAGAAAAAATACTATGTTCGAGTTCGTTCATACAAAATCGTAAACGGTAAAAAAGTTTACGGCAAATGGTCAAAGATTAAATATGTAAAAACAAAATAAACCTATTAAGGCTCCTCTTACTTGTAAGGGGAGCTGTCTGCAAATATAAATCAAACAAACCTACTATGGCTCCTCTTGTTATGTTATCAAGAGTAGCTGTCGTACTTTATGTGCGACTGAGGAGATAAAAGGAATTAACCTTTGCTATATGCAGACTGAGGGGATAAAAATAAAAAAGCGACATTGTTCAAAAGAACCGTGTCGCTTTTTTGTGCCTTGTTTAATGCGTGATTTTGCAGATAATTTTATTCTACTGTTACAACCTTTGCAAGGTTTCTCGGCTTGTCAACATCAAGTCCTTTGTCAGCCGAAACATAATATGCAAGCAGTTGCATAGCAACAACTGCCGGTATTGCCATGAAATCGTCATTGAGATTTGGCAAAACAAAATCCGGCTTAATGTTTTTTGTTTGCAACCCGTCTTTAACAAATGTAATCACCGATGCACCTCGTGACTCAACTTCTCGTATGTTTGAAATTTGCTTTGACATCAATTTTTCTTGCGTAAGCAGAGTTATAACCGGTGTTTTTTTCGTTATCAAAGCTATTGTGCCGTGTTTCAATTCTCCCGAGGCAAACGCTTCGGAGTGAATGTAACTGATTTCTTTTAGCTTCAATGACGCTTCAAGCAGGGCAGGGTAATCAAGTCCTCTGCCTATCATAAAGGTGTGCTCAGCAGTCAGTAGGCTTTGCGACAGGTGATGTATTTTGTCTTTTTGATTGAGAATATCATCAACAGTCTGCGGAATTTTTTGAAGTTCCGCTATAAAGTTTTCAACTTTTTCTTTGCTTAGGTTATTACGCAGATATGCTATTCTTGCTGTGATAAGATAAAATACTGCAACCTGAGTAGTGTATGCCTTTGTTGAGGCAACGGCAATTTCAGGACCCGCATTCGTGTAAATAACATTGTCGCTTTTCATTGCAATAGACGAACCTTTGACATTCACGATTGAAAGCGTTTTTGCACCATTTGATTTCGCATATTTCAGTGCTTCAAGCGTATCTATTGTTTCACCGCTTTGTGAAACGCAGATTACAAGCGTTTTGCTGTTTACAATAGGGTCGCAGTACATATATTCGCTTGCCATATAAACGCTTACGGGAATTTTGCATAGCTTTTCAATCAAATGCTTTCCGATAAGACCTGCATGCATAGCTGTGCCGCAAGCGATAACCGTAATGTTCGTGCATTCGGTAAAAATGCCGTCATCTACACCGTCGGCTGAAAAGTCGGGCAATCCGTCTTTGATTCTTGTTTTGACAGTCTTTTCAATAACCTCCGGCTGTTCGCAAATTTCTTTTTCCATATAAAACGGATATTGCTTTTTGCCCGAATTATTAATGTCCCAATCAAGCTTGAGCATTTTTACGTCTACTTCATTATCCTGAAAATCTCTGACTTTAATACCGCCTTTGCTTATTTCGCCAACGGTCATTTCGGGCAATATAAAATATTCTTCGCTGTATTCACCTATAGCCGTAATGTCCGACGCAATAAAAGCTCCGTCATCATTTGTACAGCAAACAATAGGGCTTACATTTCTTACAGCATAAATTTTGCCCGGAATGTCGTCAAACATAATCCCAAGTGCAAATGTGCCCTTGATTTCTTTTACCGCTTTGATAATAGCTTCGCTCGGGTCGCTACCGATATGATAGTAGTTGTCAATCAAAGCCGCCACAACCTCGCTGTCCGTCTGGCTTTTCAGCTTGCCCGCAATACCGAGTTGGTTTTTTATTGAAAAGTAATTTTCAACTATTCCGTTATGAACAAGCGTAACATTGCCGAATTTATGCGGGTGCGAATTCGAGTCGCTCACACCGCCGTGCGTTGCCCACCTCGTGTGTCCAATGCCCGTGTTGCCCTTGATGTCATTTGATTTTTTATCAAGTCTTTCAACTCTGCCTTCGCATTTGGCAACGATAACTTCATTCAAGGTGTCGTTAAATACAGCAATACCCGCACTGTCATAGCCTCTGTATTCTAAAGTTTTAAGTCCTTTAATCAATTTTCCTCTTGCGTCTGTGTTTCCTGTGTATCCGATAATTCCACACATAATCATTCCTCATTTCTTAATATATCTTTATGATTAATTCAAAATTTTATACTTAATATTGCTTTGCGAAAAAGAATTTGTTGCTTTGTTACCAAAGTTTTTTGCCTTTTTCTGACGCACCAAAGCGTACGAAAGAGCATCCGCCGAATATTTCGATAACTCTTTTCCTCGTCAACCGATATGGTCCCGGCGCTAACTGTGGCATAGGCACAGTTTTATATGTTCAATAATTAAGTGCAAAATTATCACGCATTAAATTTTCAAGGTACAATCCTTTCGGATAATATTTATTTACCACAAAGGTACATAAATGTCAACATAGTTTATAGATTGTTTACAGAATAATTAACGATTTTGTAATATTAGATAAGTTTTCTCTGCCTCTCGGTGCAAGATAGCATACATCTTCAATTCTAATTCCAAATTTACCCGGAATATAAATACCCGGTTCAATTGAAGTGACATTTCCGACTTCATATGTGTCATTGCTTCTTGGAGAAGCGTTAAAACCTTCGTGGATTTCAAGACCAACACCGTGTCCCAGTCCGTGCCTGAAATATTTAGCCATATCTTTTTCGTTTAGCACATCATACGCCACTTTGTACACATCGGAACACTTAACTCCTGCGTTTAGTGCTTTAACTCCGGCAAGTTGTGCCTTAAGAACTAAGCCGTACATTTCTTTCATCTCTTCGGTCGCATTACCGACCGCAACGGTTCTCGTCATATCGCTGTGATAACCTTGATAGGTCGCACCAAAGTCAAAGAGTACAAATTCACCGTCTTTCACCGTATTTTCACTTGGTACACCGTGTGGCATTGATGTTCGCTCACCGGCAAGTAAAATTGTGTCAAAGCTTATTCCGTCAGAACCCTCTTTAGCCATAAGGTAGTCAAAGTATGCTGCAAGTTCCTTTTCGGTTTTACCCGGCTTAATGTGGTTAAGAAGCTCTGTAAATGCCTTTTCCGCAATTTGGTTTGCTTTTTTCATCAAAACGATTTCGCTTGCCTCTTTCCTGTTTCGCTCTCTCATAAGTGCGTCACCAAGCGGAATCATTTCGGCGTCCGGATAGCATTTCTTAATACTTTCATAATTTTTGAGAGAAATTGTTTCACTTTCGTACACAATACTGTTTGCGTTGTGTTCGCTTAAAATTTCGGTAAGATGAGTATAAAAACTCCTGTTGATTTCAATAACATTTAAGCCAGTTTCTTTTGCGTGAAATTCAGCCGTTTGAGTGTACCTTGAATCAACAAGATGAAAGGCATCGCCGTTTTTCAGAATAATAACCATGCCTTCGCTCGGAGAAAAACCGCACAGGTAGTGCATATTTGCTTCGTTAAGCAAAATAAGTGCGTCTCCGCCTTTGCTGTTGAGTATGTTAATACATTTTTCTATATTTCGCATTTTATCACCTCAAAATTATATGTTATCAGTATTATAAATCTTTAAAGATTTTATGTCAATTTATTGACTTTGTATTTTTTATATGATAACCTAATTGTAATTATTATTTAGGAGATTTGTATGGAAAAATATCTTATTAACCCAAATCAAAAAATTGCTAAAATCAATAAGGATATATACGGCCATTTTTCAGAACATCTCGGCAGATGTATTTACGAGGGAATTTATGTCGGTGAAAACTCTAAAATTCCAAATGTTAACGGTATGAGATGTGATGTTGTAAACGCCCTTAAAGAAATGGGGATTCCCGTTCTTCGTTGGCCGGGTGGCTGTTTTGCCGATGAATATCATTGGAAAGACGGAATAGGCGATAAATCTCAAAGAAAGAAAATGATTAATACTCACTGGGGCGGCGTTGTTGAGGATAATTCGTTTGGTACACATGAATATTTCGAACTTTGCCGTCAACTTGGTTGTGATACTTATGTTAACGGCAATGTCGGCTCCGGTTCAATTCAGGAAATGAGCGAATGGGTTGAATATATGACATTTGACGGAGTTTCGCCTATGGCAGAACTTCGTAAGAAAAACGGAAGTGAAAAGCCGTTTAATCTCAAATATTTCGGCGTCGGTAACGAATCTTGGGGTTGTGGAGGCAATATGGACGCTGAATATTACGGCTGCCTTTATAAACGGTACAACACATTTTGCCGTGATTATGATTCAAATAAGCATATTTCCCGTATTGCATGCGGACCTAATGCAGATGATTACCGTTGGACAAAAACGGTTATGGACAAGGTAAAATATCATGCAAACGGTATTTCACTTCATTATTATACACTTCCGACAGGACAGTGGAATCATAAAGGCTCCGCTACCGTTTTTGATAAAAAAGAATATGATTCTACCATTTGTAAAGCGTACAAAATGGAAGAACTTATCACAAACCACCTCGCAATGATGGACAGTGTTAATCCTGAGCGTTGGGTTAAACTTATCATTGACGAATGGGGTACCTGGTACGATGTTGAAGAAGGTACGAATCCGGGATTTTTGTATCAGCAAAATACTATGCGTGATGCTATTGTTGCCGGACTTACTCTTAATATTTTTAACAAGCACGCCGACAGAATTATGATGGCGAATATTGCTCAAACAGTAAATGTGCTTCAAGCCGCCATTCTTACCGATGGCAATAAAATGATTAAAACACCTACTTATTATGTTTTCAAGATGTACAAGGAACATCAGGAAAATACCCTTGTCGGTTCATATATTACAACGCCGTCAATAAATTCGTCGAATGATAATAAAGATTTTCCACAACTTTGTGAATCGGCTTCTGTTGATGAAGACGGTGTGATTTATTCTACTGTTACTAACAACTCATCAACAAAATCTGCTAAAATCAAATGCCAAATTGCCGATACAAAGGTAGAAAGTATTTATGCCGAAATTTTAACGGGTGAATGTCATCAAATGAACGATTTTGACAATGCGGATAATGTAAAGACAGTTGAATTTAACGATTTTAGGAAACTTAAAGACGGTTTTACAGCAACTATTCCGGCTTGCAGCGTCGTTAAATTTGTTATCAATAAGTAATGGATAACAGCTGTAAACGCTGTCTTCTTTTTGAGGCAGGTCAAAATGTAACATTCAATCAAATACACGACTATCTCTTAACAATCGACAAAGCCGAAAAAGTGATTGACAGCGAATATAATCGTCGTTTGTCACTTTGCAAAAAATGTGACAATCTAATTTCCGGTATGTGTTTAAAATGTGGCTGCTATGTTGAAATTCGTGCAGCATTAAAGAATAAAAATTGTCCTGATTTTAACAATCAACAGTGGTAAATAAGAAATATTATTAGACAGGCTTGCCTGTTATGAATTTAAGGAGCAAATGCTATGCAAAGAATTGCAGAATTTGAAAAGGTTAGCTTTGAGCAGTTCAAAAAGGATTGGCTTAAAGTTTATCCGGACACAAAAGATGTACAACTGATTTACGATAATATAAAAATGCCTACGCGTGCGACTGTCGGTTCTGCCGGATACGATTTTTTTGCACCGGCTGATATTACAATCAAAACCGGCGAATCAACGCTTATTCCAACAGGCATTCGTGCAAAAATTAACGACGGTTGGGTTCTCAGTATTTTCCCTCGTTCCGGTCTTGGATTTAAACACAGAATCGGTCTTGACAACACCGTAGGAATTATTGATGCGGATTACTACAATTCGTCAAATGAGGGGCACATTATGATTAAGCTTTCCTGCACAGCACACGATGACGGTCATAGCGTTACAGTACCGGCAGGTGACGGCTTTTCACAGGGAATGTTCACTCAGTTTGGAATTACCGTATCAGATAATGCTGACGGTGTTCGTGACGGCGGATTCGGTTCAACCACAAAGTAAAAGAGGCGTACTATGGCAACTGTTTTTCAATTCGGTGAAGGCAATTTTTTGCGTGCTTTTGTCGAGGAATATATACAAGATGCGTGCGACAACGGTTATGACGGTTCAGTCGTAATTTGTCAGCCGAGAACAAACAATAAAACAATTAACGCTTTAAATGCTCAAAATTGTGAATATGACATTATTCACAAAGGCAGAATTAACGGTAATGTTGTTGACGACAGGCGTCGAATTACATGCGTGTCCGATTGTATAGACACTGTAGTTGAAACGGATAAACTTCTTGACAGTTTTTGCAGTGACGAACTTCAGATTGTTGTTTCTAACACAACGGAAGCAGGAATTGTTTTTGTTGAAACAGATAAACAGTCCGACTTTCCCAATGTATCGTTTCCCGGTAAAGTTGCTTATATGCTTAATTGCAGATATAAGCAAAACAATAATGATTTAGTGTTTTTGCCGGTTGAACTTATTGAAAACAACGGAGTTGAACTGAAAAAATGTATTCTCAAATATGCAAAACTGTGGGATTTTGATGATGACTTTGAAAACTATTTAAATACAAAATGCCATTTTTGCAATACTCTTGTTGACAGAATTGTGACAGGTCACAGCCAAAACGATATCGACCTTTGCAGCGTGAGCTGTGAACCGTACAGATTGTTTATCATTGATGCCGATGACTATGCAAAATCAACTTTGCCTTTTGATGATGACACTGTTATATATACAAGAGATATTTCAAAGTACAGAACACGAAAGGTGAGAATACTCAACGGTATCCATACCTCAACAGTTTTGGGCGCATACCTTAAAGGTTTTGATATTGTACGCGATATGGTAAACGATGATTATTTCAGAGCCTATATTTCAGATGTTTTGGAAGAAATCTATTTGACGGTTCCACTTGAAAAAGCCATTCTTGAGAAATATGCAAACAGTGTTTTGGAGAGGTTTAACAATCCGTTTATCGACCACAAACTTCTGGATATTTCGCTTAATTCTGTGTCAAAATTTAGGGCGAGGGTTTTGCCGTCAATTCTTGACTACGCAAAAATTAAAGGTATCGCACCGGTTAACCTTTCTAAGTCGTTGGCTTATCTTATCGCCTTTTATAATCACAAAAGCACACGCAAGTATGAAGTATACGACAGTGAAGAAGTGCTTTCGTTTTTCCAAAACAAACCGAGTGTAGCTCAGATCCTCGATAATGTTGATTTTTGGGGCGTTAAGCTTTCCGATATACCTAATTTGAAAAATATTGTAGAGGAATTTTATGATGAAATCTAAATTTATCAAAATCAATAAGGCGGACAATGTCGCCGTGGCTCTTGAAGATATCAAAGCGGGTTATAGTGAAAACGGTTTGACTGCTCTTGATGATATTCCTTTTGCTCATAAAATTCTTCTTGAAGATTTGAAGGTAGGGGATAATGTTATAAAATACGGCAATCCTATCGGTCATGTTAATTACGACTTGAAAAAAGGAAGTTATATTCATTCGCATAATCTTAAGACAAATTTATCGGATAAACTTGAATACTCCTTTTCTCACAATAATGAGTGTTTACCAAAATTAAGTGATCTTACATTTAACGGATATGCCAGAGCAGACGGCAGAGTCGGCATTAGAAATGAAATTTGGATAATTCCGACCGTAGGCTGTGTAAACAAAACGGCAACCGAGCTTGAAAAAAGATTTTCAAATATCGGCACCGATTGTGACGGCGTGTTCGCTTATACTCACCAATTCGGTTGCAGTCAACTCGGTGACGACCAAGAAAACACAAGAAAAATCCTTGCCGCTCTTGCACATCATCCGAATGCCGGCGGTGTTCTTGTTATATCTCTCGGGTGTGAAAATACAAATTTGAGCACTTTTAAAAAATATCTCGGTGATGTAGATGAAAGTCGAGTTAAATTTATGGTTTGCCAGGATGTCTCCGATGAAATTGAAGAGGGAACAAGGCTTATTAATGAGATATACGATACAATTAAAAACGATAAAAGACAGCCTGTCGGTTTAGACAAACTTGTTGTAGGATATAAGTGCGGAGGTTCAGACGCTTTCTCGGGAATAACGGCAAATGCTCTTTGCGGTGTCCTTAACGATCGCCTAACTTCGCTCGGTGCCACAACTGTACTAACCGAGGTTCCTGAAATGTTCGGTGCTGAACAAATTCTTATGCAGAGAAGTGAAAATAAAGCTGTTTTTGATAAGCAAGTTGATATGATTAACGGGTTTAAGGATTATTTTTATTCTCATAATGTTGTATGTTACGAAAATCCTTCTCCCGGCAATCACGACGGCGGTATCACAACTCTTGAAGAAAAATCTCTCGGTTGTGTTCAAAAAGGCGGAAAAAGCATTGTGACAGATGTTTTGAAGTACGGTGAAAGTGCACATAAAAACGGCCTTAATCTTTTGACGGGACCCGGTAACGATATAGTTTCCGTTACAAACCTCGTTTGTGCCGGCTGTCAGGTGATATTTTTTACAACGGGCAGGGGGACTTCTCTCGGTGCGGCAGTTCCGACAATTAAAGTTTCTTCAAATTCAGCCCTTTTTAACAAAAAAGGTAACTGGATTGATTTTAACGCAGGTGAAATTGTTAACGGAGTAGATATTGATTTTCTTGCCGATAAGCTTCAAAGCGTACTTTTGAGTGTGCTTAACGGTGAAAAAACAAAGAATGAAATTAATAATTACCGTGATATTTCTGTTTTTAAAGACGGAGTTATAATGTAGCTCTTGTTTTTTTATGATTTTAGTGGTATATTAGCACTGAAATATTTATTTAAGGTGAAATGATGGGATTTTTAGGTAACAGGTTAAAGGAATCAACGGGTCTTAATATTATTATTGTCGGTTGCGGTGTTGTCGGTACAGCTCTTGTTGAACAGCTCGTAGTCGAAAATCACGATATTACCGTTGTTGATACTTCTTCGCAAAAGGTACAAAAAATAACGGATATGTATGATGTTATGGGTGTTGTCGGTAACGGTGCGTCATTCAGCGTTCAAAAAGACGCCGGCATTATAGATGCCGACCTTATTATCGCCGTAACGGATTCGGATGAGCTTAATCTTCTTTGCTGTACGGTCGCTTCTCGTGTAGGTCATTGTGCAACAATAGCCAAGGTGCGTAACCCCGACTATTCTCATGAGTTAAATCATATTAAAGATAAACTCGGTCTTGCAATGATTATCAACCCGGAATATGAAGCGTCGCGTGAAATATATAAAATACTTTGTTTGCCTACCGCACTTGAAGTCACTTCATTTGCTCACGGTAAAGCAGACCTTGTAAAAATCAGAATACCTCACGGTAACATTCTTGACGGTATGACCCTTGCACAGCTTGGTAAAAGCACAAATGATGTGCTCGTTTGCGGTGTAGAACGAGATAAACAAATATTCATTCCTGCCGGTGATTTTGAACTTAAAGCCGGTGATATGATTTCTTTTGTTTCTCCTGCAAAAAAAGTTTCAGATTTCTTTAAACATATTGGTTTTAAAACGAACAAGGTTAAAAACACTATGATTATCGGCGGCGGTGATGCCGGATATTATCTTGCAAAACGCCTTTCCGATAACGGAATTGATGTTTGTCTTATTGATAAAGATAAAGATAGATGTGAAGAACTTGCTACACTTCTTCCCAAAGTTGTTGTCATTAACGGCAACGGAGTTGATGAGGATTTACTTAATGAGGAAGGGCTTCAATGCGCCGAATCGTTTGTAACTCTTACAGGTTCTGATGAAGAAAATATTTTGCTTACCGTTCACGCTAAGCAGTTTTCAAATGCCAAGCTTGTAACAAAAATCAATAAAATAAGATTTAAAGATGCTATTAATAATCTCGACATCGGTTCGGTTATTTATCCTCGATACATAACAAGTGAAGCTATCATTGCTTATGTAAGAGCCAAAAACGCTTCAAAAGGTTCAAATGTAGAAACTCTTTATCATCTTTTTGACCATAGAGTAGAGGCTGTTGAGTTTAAAATAGACAAGGAATCAAAGGTAACAAATACGCCTATTATGAAATTAAAGCTTAAGGATAATCTCCTCATTTGTTTTATTTTCAGAAGAGGTAAGGTTATTATTCCGTCCGGTCAGGATTGTATTTTGCCGGGTGACAGCGTTATGATTGTTACAACGCATTCCGGATTTAACGATATCAGTAATATTCTTGCATAGGGATAGTATATATGAACGGTTCTATTATCAGAAAAATTTTGGGCTATGTGCTGATTTTAGAGGGTGCACTTTTGATTTTGCCTTGCATCGTAGGTTTGATTTATAATGAAAAAGAATATAAAACTTACCTTATATGTGCAGCTGTAACTTTTTTAATCGGTGCTTTAACAGCCGTAAAAAAAACAAAAAATAATGTATTTTATCTTAAAGAGGGATGTACGGCAACGGCACTCAGTTGGATTTTCCTTTCTGTTTTCGGGGCTGTTCCGTTTGTTTTAACCGGTGAAATTCCGCATTTTGTTGATGCTTTATTTGAAACCGTGTCGGGATTTACCACAACCGGTGCAAGTATTCTTGCCGATGTTGAGTCACTTTCTCATGCTTCTCTTTTTTGGCGAAGTTTTACGCACTGGATAGGCGGTATGGGAGTCCTTGTTTTTCTTCTTGCCGTTGTTCAGATGTCGGGTGGCTCAAATATAAATCTTATGCGTGCTGAAAGCCCGGGTCCGTCGGTTGGTAAACTTGTTCCTAAAATGAGATATACAGCAAGAATATTGTATATTCTTTATTTTGTACTTACCGTTTTACAAATTATTTTCCTCGTTTGCGGAAAAATGCCTGTTTTTGACGCGGTCACAATCACATTCGGAACTGCCGGCACAGGCGGTTTCGGTATTAAAGCGGATTCAATGGCAAGTTATTCAACTTATATTCAATGGGTTGTAACAATATTTATGGTTCTGTTTGGCGTAAACTTTAATTTTTATTATTTTTTGGTTTTTCGCCAATTCGGAAAAGCCTTTAAGATGGAGGAGGTTAGGGCGTATATCGGAGTGATTTTGTGTTCTGTTGCGGCTATATGTATTAATACATACGGCATTTATAACAGCTTTTCTAAGACGCTTACTCATTCGGCGTTTCAGGTCGCTTCGATTATCACTACTACCGGATATTCAACTGTCGATTTTGATATGTGGCCGTCCTTTTCAAAAGCTATATTGGTGTTATTAATGTTTATCGGTGCTTGTGCAGGAAGTACCGGCGGCGGCATTAAAGTTTCAAGATTTGTGGTTGTAATTAAGACCATAAAAAAAGAAATTCAGTCTTACCTACATCCTAAAAATATAAAAAAAGTTTGCCTTGACGGCAAACCTGTTGAACACGAAGTTTTGCGTTCTACAAATGTGTATTTTATTACATTTTTAGTGATTTTTGTTACCAGCGTGTTAATCGTCAGCCTTGAAGATTATGATTTGGTGACCGATTTTACTGCTGTAGCAACAACATTGAACAATATCGGTCCGGGTCTTGCCGGTGTCGGTCCTTCAAAAAATTTCGGTCAACTCAACGATTTGTCAAAGCTTGTTCTCGTTTTTGATATGCTTGCCGGCAGACTTGAACTGTTCCCGATTTTGCTTCTCTTCAGTCCTCGTCTTTGGATTGATACTTTTAAGCGTAAAACTGCAAGGAAAATAAGAAATAAATAATTAACAGACCGCCATGCGATTTTTCGTATGGCGGTCTGTTCCTATGCAGCAATATCATACCAGTTTTGCTGAACATCTTTTATTTTTTGAGCACGCTCTTTATGGCGTGCCTTTTGTTTTTTGATTTGCTTTTCTTTTTTGTCTTGAACAATTAAAAATATACTTCCGATTGTCAAATACACGCATAATTCAATTAAAAAGAAAATCCGCTGTCCGTCTTTTGAAATTGTTAAAAACAAGTTGAACGGTATTGCCATGGCACCGTACCCTGCAACAAGTGTAATAATCGAAATGATAATGCCTTTAAGTAAATCCTTTTTGTTCATAATTAATCTCCCTATTCATTTAACAATGTGTGTTTTTTGTTTACATTCACATTGTAAACTATATGAGATTTATATACAATATGGTCAAAGACACAAGTCCAAAAAAATGTACTTATAATACAAAAGTTCTTTTTGTTTAATCAATTATCGACTTGATAATTTCAATGGCTTTAGGAATTTCATCGTTCTTTATCGCAGACGGAACAAACACAACTTTTAACTTTCCGTTGTTGCAATCAACAATGTTTACGCTTATTCCGTTTTGTTCAAACAGCTTGTAATCCCTGTTGAATTTTACTTCTGCTTTTACCTGTAATCCGTTTTCACTCAAACTGATTTTCGCATTCGGTAAAGCTTTTTTCAACTCTTCACAAAAATATTTTGCCTTGGCATTGTACAACCTTCTTACTTTTTTCGCCTGTGAGTTTATGTGTCCGTCGCGGATGTACTGACAAAGTGCAATCTGTTCGGTTTTGCTTGCTGTTTGTGAAAATTTCTTTTCGTTTTTATAAAATTCGTTTGCAAGCTCCTCGGTTAAAACCATAAAACTGATTCTGATACCCGGAATGAGTACCTTTGAAAAACTTCCCATATATACAATGTTTTGAGCGTTAGAAAGTGCGAATAAAGAGGGAATAGGTTTTGTTTGGTATAAAAAGTCGCTGTCAAAGTCGTCTTCAATTACAAGGCTGCCTCGTTCTTTGCTGTATTCAACAAGTTCAAGACGCCTCTTAATCGGCATAACATTACCGTATGATGTCATATGCGACGGTGAAACATATATGATGTCGGCATCCTTGTTGCGTGTGTTAACTTTAAATCCGTAATCGGCAAATTGATTCATACCTTGTACAAAACTCTTATCGGGAAAAGAAACTGTTTCTCTGTCCTTGATGAGCGAACATAAAATATAAAGAAGTGATTGAACCCCTGCACCTACAACTATTCTGTCAGGTGAAGCTGAAACATTTCGCTTTGCTCTTATGTAATCTGAAAGTACTTCTCTCAAATCACTTTCGCCCTGCACATCGCCATATGATAACAACCTATCTTCTTGCCTTAATGCACTTTTTATGTACCTTTGCCATAACTTAATATCAAAGCTCTCTTCATCTGCGTCACCGCTTTTTAGGTCGTAAAGAATTTTGCTTTCCTTCTTTTTTTCATTTTTTACTGTGGAAGCCGTGTTTTTTTGTTCGGTAACATAATAACCGCTTTTCGGGGAAGAAATAACATATCCGTCGGCTTGAAGTTCAAAGTATGCATTTTGAATTGTTGTTTTGCTTACCGGTAAAAGCTGAGTCGCAGTTCGTACCGACGGGAGCTTGTCACCGGCTTTTAATTGATTTGTAAGTATAAGATTTTTGTAATAATTGTATATCTCAATGTATTTTTTCATATCTGTACCTTGTTTTTTTTATAAATTTGCCTATATGAATAATGTCAATGGTATTATATAATATAAAAGTAGAAATTTCAATAAGGAGATAGTGTTTGTTACACTTTGTGAATATAATGGCTGATATAATTTATACTCTTTGCGGCGGAACATATATCAATATTACAAATAAGTGCCCTTGCAGATGTACTTTTTGCATTCGTTCACAGGGTAATGCGGTCGGTGATGCCGAAAATTTATGGTTTTACGGTAACGAACCAAGCCTTGATGATATAAAAAAAGCAGTTGACGGTTACGGCTTTGAAAATATCAATTCCGTTTGCTTCTGCGGTTACGGTGAACCTACCGAACGCCTTGATGTTTTGATTGCAACGGCAAATCATCTCAGAACAATCAATCCGTCAATTAAAATCCGTGTTAACACAAATGGTCTTTCCGATTTAATCAACGGCAGAAGTACAGCTAAGGAAATCGGCGAAGCTTTTGATATCGTTTCCGTTTCTCTCAATGACCCGGATTCCGACAGCTACGATGCCGTAACAAGAAATAAGTTTCCTAAAAAAGCATTTTCCGCACTCCTTGAGTTTACGAAGGAATGTGCAAAATATTGCCTTGAGGTTCATATGAGCGTTGTTGATGTTATCGGTGAAGAAAATATCGAAAAGTCAAGAAAACTTGCCGAATCCCTCGGTGCAAAATTCATTTGCCGCTCCTTTGACGAAGGCAGATAATCATAAAAGTATAAGACTGCAACTTTTTTGGTTGCAGTCTTTTTATATGGGTTATTTATTTGGGTCTAAATAAAGTAAGAAGTTGTTTGCAAGCTCCCAATCTTCCTCCGTTACTTTTCCGTCTTTGTTAATGTCAAAGTATTTATTGTCAATTCCTGTTTCACCACTGCCTTTCTTAATTTGATTTAAAAGTATAATATAATCTTTTGCATTTATGCACCCGTCATTGTTCCAATCGTAACATATTAATCCGATAGGATTTTCAATAATTAATGGCTCATTGTTAGTTATACTTGTCGTTTGGTTAATATTATAGCCATAAGGATATTCAAGTTTGTACTGATTTTCTCCTGATTCTGTTGAAAACAGTACGAAGTATTCTAATTTGTCAGATGTGCTTTGCACTTCGTCCTTATATACTATGCTTACATCTTCAACAGGATAGTAGTATTGATATGAATCATCAAGGTTTTCTTTTGCAACAATATTTCCGCAAATAAATGTACCCGGTTTAAAATTAATGTTGTGTTCATTTGCGTAAGTTTGAGCATAACTGTCAGCAACTCCGGCGATTGTAATATTAGATGAATTTTCAAAAGCGTTATCGGCTATTTCTGTTATATCGCTTGGAATATATATCGCTTGAAGAGTAGGACACATTTTGAATGTACCTTCGTATATTGTTGAACCGCCTTTTATAATTACAGCTTCTAATTCCGAACAATCATAAAATGTTGAATCATTTAGATTTTTACCGGATATTGTAACTGTGTTTATCATACTGCCTGAAAAACTTACTTCATCAAGCATATCACATCCTGAAACATCAATGTTTCCTTTTACTTCCATAAAATCAAAATGACATTCTAATAGCTTGTATTTACCGGAAGTATTGTCAAATTTCCAGCTGACATTTTCCCATTTCCCCGGTGTTGATAAATTCCAGTCTAAAATTTTATTGTTGTTTCGTTGATTTGCAAAGTTAACAAGTAAGTTATAATCGCTTTCGTCAAATGCAGAAATGTCTTTTTCAATTATTTGATGTTTGTATTCCAATATGTAATCGTCTTTAGATTCGATATTTTTTATAATTTCATCTGTGAAAATATTTATGTCTATATGATTATTTTGACATTTAACATTTGACAATTTTGAAGAATTTTGTGTGGAATTTACAGGTAAAATTAATGAAGTAATTTCAGAATTTTCACAAACTAAATCTTCAAGCTTTATTGAATTGGAAACATTTAGTCCTGTTATTTTGGTGCTATCACAATACAATGAGGTTAATTCGGTAAATGAACTTAAATCTAAATCTCCTTGGACATCAATGTTGCTGATATCTATAGCTTTAATTTTGTATTTTTCACCGTCAAATTCAAAGTAAACATTGTTTTGTACTTTATTAATATCAATGTCGCCGTTATCATTAAGCCAATTTAATGCTTCGTTATTATTGTTGACTTTTGCAAATGTTTCTAATGCTTGTAATTCATTTGAATTAAATTGAACATTATTTTGTAATAATTGAGGCAAATTGATTACTTGACTGTTTTCTTTTTCTTTTATAGAATTTAAGTTATTTATAAGATTGTTATCGTTTAAATCTAAACGATTCATAAAACAATAAACGATTTTTAAATTTTTGTTATTTGATATATCAAGTGTAGATAAATTGTTAAAACTACAATTTATTGATTCAAGATTGTTAAGAGTAGATATATCAAGATTATTAATATTACAATTATAAAGGGTTAGATCCAATAGTTGGTTATTATTTAATAAATCTATGTTTGAAATGTTGTTTGAACTAATATCTAGAGTTTGAATAGATGTACAATCTTTTAAATTAATAGATGATAAATTGTTATCTGATATATCTATTCTTTTTAAATTTTTACAATTATTCAATTCTATTGAAGAAATATAATTTGAATTTAGATTAATATCTGTTAGTTCAGAAAATCCATTTAAGTTTATTTTTCCATATAAATTTTGAAAATTTAGATTTATTTTTACAATTCTATTATTTTCATTAAATTCTATTCCGTTCCAAGTTAAAGGATCATCAATAATATAATTAAGTTTTTCTGCATTGGAAATGTTATATGTATCGCATGTTTTTAAAAATTCTTTTATGTGTGTTAATTCTAATTCGTTAAAATCCAAAATGTTTTCATCATTCATTATGCGTGCTTGGTTAACTGCTTCAGTATCATTATTATTTTCTTCTAAAAATAATATAACATCATTATACTTAAGTCTATAATAATCGTTAAGTTTTAAAGAGTTATAAGTAGATGTTGAATGATTTAATCCTATTTTAATTATATTAGCGGAGAAACATTTAACAAGTTTCGATAACCCTTTATATTTATCAAAACTTCGTATTTTGTATAGTGTTTTAATTCCTCCATCAATCATAGTGACTTTGTTTGCCATAGGTTTTGCAAGACATTCTATCATAAAATCGTAGAGTGAAACAGAGTCATTGTTTTCATTTTTAAATTTTCTATTATAATATTCTTCGACAGTTGGAGCTAGGCTTTGTGACTTCATTATTTTAGTTAATTCTGTACAATAAAACTTACCATCTTTTATATCACTATTGTTATATGAAGTTATATATGTTTTACCAAATTTCCAATAATTCCATTCGTTACCTATAATAGGAATATATGGTATAAAATCAGAAAAATTACAGAAGTTAAATATATTTGTATAAAATTCCATATTAGGATTGTCTGTATATAGAGCCATGTTGGGAGTTGCAAAAGTATATGCTGTTGTTTTTGTGTTAAACATTGAATTGTTTGTGATATCTTTGGCTAGTAGATTTGCAACTGCACCGCCACGACTATGCCCAGAGATAACTATAGTTGTATTAGAATTATTTATATTATATGAATTTAATTCTCCATTAATATATTTTAATAAATTTTCTTTTAAATTGTTTGTGGCTTGAAGGAAATTATAGTGTGTTTTATCACAAACAGAAGTAAAAGTATAAGAATCGGTTTTGTTATTTTTATCCGGAGGACATATTTTCATGTTTCCTTCCCATTCAACACCATCGGTTCCTCTTATGATTACAATACATTTTTCTTCGCCGTTTGATAATTTTTTGTGTCCTAAAACATAACTTACATTTGTATCATCGTTGTCATTAAAATTATAACACTTTAAATCTTTATAACTGTTTTTTTCAAGTTCATCTTTAAGTTTAGACGGCATTTGATTTATTAATTTACCTTTATATGCAGCTAATGATAAATTTTTACATTCTTCGTATAAATCATTGTTTATTTTGATGGTACTAATTATGTCGGATTTTGTTATTGCATTTTTTGTGCCTTTAAAGTTACAATCTAATTTACCAGTTAAACTTTCAAATTTGCAGGTTGTTGTTCCATAAAGTGTCCCGTCATCATCATTTATATTTAATATATATTCCGAATTTCCCCAATCTACATTGAATTTAATATAATAATTTTCTAGAATTGTTCCGTTACTAAATATTCCATCGATTTCTTCTGAAAAAGTTTTTGAACCACTAACATTAAATGTTCCTTTGAACTTTTGGTTTTTGAAATCAATACCTTTAAATTGAATTGTAATTTCATATGAACCTTTGTCTCTTACATAGCTTGCGTTACAAATTGTATAGTTATCATCGCTATCTGCTGCATATACCTTTGTTGAGCAGTTAATTATTAAAGTAGAAAATAATACTAATATAGATAAAAAATAACACAAAAATTTTTTCATTGTTTCTCTTGTATGATATAGTCAGAAACTAAATCATACCCTTTCATTTATTTACGCTTAACTTCA
>CAVLCA010000003.1:0-133514 GCA_963661495.1 bacterium | reverse complement strand
ATTGTTACATTTGTTAAACTTGAACAATTATAAAATGCGCGATAACCAATACTTGTTACACTGTCAGGTATTGTTACATTTGTTAAACTTGAACAACCTTCAAATGCACCACCACCAATACTTGTTACGCTATTTCCTATTGTTACATTTGTTAAACTTGAACAATTATAAAATGCGCGATAATCAATACTTGTTACACTGTCAGGTATTGTTACGCTTGTTAAGCTTGAACATTCATAAAATGCATAATCACCGATACTTATTACGCTGTCAGGCATTGTTACATTTGTTAAACTTGAACAATTAATAAATGCATCGTCACCAATACTTATTACGCTATTCGGTATTGTTACACTTGTTAAACTTGTACAGTCATAAAATGCACCACTACTAATACTTGTTACGCCATACTTTATAACAACAGATATTATATTAGGAATAGAAGCAAAATGATCATGAGGATTATTCATTTTCCCTTCTCCGTAGATTGTAAGTACACCTGTCGAAGGATCAAACGAATATTTAACGCTTTCGCCACATTCTCCTGTTATTAGACCGCTTTCGCTGTTGGGTTTAACAGTAACATCTCTTTTGCAAGCAATTCTATCATTTAAAGTAAAAGTAAGTGTACAAGTTCCTGCATTATTTGCAACAAACTTTTCCTTTGAATCGTCAGCTTTAACCACACTGATTATATTTGAATTGGAAGAAGTAACTTTAACATCCGTAGTTTCGGTATAGTTAGAAGGGTCATAATCATATGCAAAGCAATCTTCAAAATAATCGGAATCACCGACACTTATATCAATAAGTTGAGTAACATTCAAAGATGTCACAGGGACAGTTTTTGAAATTTCTTCTTCAAGTTCATCATAATTAGGAAAATAAATTGTTTTATATTTATTAAAAACAATTTCTTCATAACAAACAAAATTATCAATCTTCTTTTGTTTAAAATCCTCAATTTGACTAATCAATTGCAAACATTCTGAAGAATTACCGAGCCAAAAATCCGTTGAAGTATTAAAATCGGAATCAGCCGCATTTTGAAGAAGCTCAATAGAATAATCAAAACCAAGTAAAACAATATCCTTATACATATCAACAGATTTCATATAAACAGCAGAATCAATATTAGTATAACCGGTATCGGCATTTTTCTTATTCTGCATTGCTCTGATAAGTGCATCTTCAATATTTACAGCAGCTTCAAGTTGATAATATCCTTGAATAAGGGTTTCTGTTTTAAAGAAATAATTAACTAACATTCTGCCGGTTTTAGCACCAAATGAAATTGCTGTTCCACCGGGTATACACGCCAAAACACTATCCCAAGCATAATTCATTGCCTTATTAAGAGCAAACTCAATGCCTGAAATAGAACCTTCAACTATAAGAGCAGCTGTTTTACCATAAGCACCAGACATACAATCTTTTATTTGTGATGCAGAAATTCGAAGCTCAGCAGGCGACTGAGAATCTGTTGCAATTTCGTTCAATATTTCAGAAGTGCCATAATCAACATCTTTTATTGCTAAATAGTCAGCAACTGTATTAATAGCATCATAAGCATTTTTAACTTTTCCAAGAAGATCATTAACTTCACTTACAACAGATGTTACACCTGCATATTTGGTACCGTTCAAAAGCAAATCTTTTGCATCTTCACTTAAATTAGTAGTTTTAAGTTGTTCGACTGTATATTTTTCTTTACCAAGTATCTTATTAGCTGTTTTAATAACATATGAAGAACGCTCGTTTTTAACCATAGCATAAAGTTTTGTAAATTCGTTTCCATACTGCGAATAAAGTGTGCTCTTCTCAGTTGAGTCAATCATATCAAACAGAATTGCATCATACAAATCTTTTTTCTGAAAAACATTATTTTCAATTGTGTATGTAGGATCGTCAACAATGTGAGTTGAGCTCCACAAAACCAAAGATGCTTGAAATTTTGCATCTTCTTTCAGTTCATTATAAAAGGTTCTTGAAAATGAACTCGAATCAGTGCCAACGAAAATATTGTCAAATCCGGCAGTTTCAGACGAATAAACATCTGCCTGAAAATTAAGATAATGATCTACATCATCCGCATATACGGATAAATCTACTCCGGCGGTTATGCTGAGGAGCATAACAAACGACATTAGTAAACTGATAACTTTTTTCATAAAAATTTCTCCTTTGTAATTAATACATAAGTATTGTTACACAAAGGAGAAATTTTTGCAATATGTTACTTGGGTGTTACCAGAAAATAGGTGTTAGGTAACAAATGTTATTTATACAGTTCTGCAATTTGCTCAGCACGCCTTTTAACAGCGTCGGCAAGATACTGCGGTTCAAGAACCTTGACTTTGCTGCCGAACGACATAAGCCATGCTATTAAGCCGTCGGAAACGGCGACATCAACGGTTGTTTCGAAGTGAGAAGAGTCGTATGCTGAAAGCGGAACCTTGGCACCAAAGCGGTCCATAATTTGCTCACGCAGTTCAAGTTCGCATGAAATTCTGATTTTATCGGATTCACCGCTGTACATATTAAACATCTTTTTTGAATAATCGGCAACATCAAACGATGTTTTATATTCGCTTACCTCGGCAACAGGGCGTGCAGGTTCGTCAAGCGTTTGAATTTTTCTGATACGGTCAACGCGAAGATTCATAATATTATTATATTTTTGATTATTGCAAATCAAATAGTAATGGTCGTTTTTCCATATAAGTGCATAAGGCGAAACGGTAAAAGTTTTCTCGGTATAATTCTTTTTATTTTCAACATCGATATTGCGGCGTTTATAAATGAATTTCAGCTTTTTACGGTCTTTAATTGCCATATGAAGCGTATCAATAACATAATAAATCTCCTCATTATCACACTTGGTACTCGGATCAATATAAACCTGAGCAACGATTGAATTTGCCTGATTTATCGACACAAGCGATTCAAGTTTTTCAACAAGACTTGCTGTTTTTTTAGGAGTAATGAAGCCGGCTGAAGTAACTGCGTCAATGAGCAAGCGTACCTCCGGCACTTCGAATTTACGGCTTGCCATAAAAAATCCGCCGTAAATCGGATTTTTAACAGACACGATATCACAGCCTATCTCTTTCAAAGCTTTCACATCGGCATAAATAGATTTGCGTTCACTCTTAATACCCTCTTGAGAGAGCATATCGATCAACTGCGAAGTTGAAACCGGATGATTTTCATCTGAATATTTTTCAAGATATTTGAAAACGAGTAATGTTTTTAATTTAGTTCCTGCCATACAGTATTCTCCTTTAACATAAACTATGAGAACATTATATCACATTTTTTCAAGATGTCCAACTATTGTACTAAAAATCGGACAACAATCTTCTGCACCTGAGTTCCCCTGTTCGGTCATAACGACAATTGCATATTTAGGTTTATCATAAGGGTAAATCCCAATAAACCAAGTGTTGAGTTTTTCAACTCCGTCAGAATACTGACCTGTTTGAGCTGTTGCTGTTTTACCGGCAGATTTTTTATCGCCGTTCATCACAATATGAGCCGTTCCATCGGTTACAACATAGCGCATATATTCAATGAGCTTTTTACAAGTACCTGTTTTAAGGACTTTTTCTTTTGACGGATAAGCAATATTCTCCTGAACATTTTTATTATTAACATTTGCCAAAAGAAGTTTTGGCTGACTGAAATATCCGTCATTAGCAATTGTACAAAGAACCGAAGCGATTTGAAGCGGTGATGAAGTCAATTTGCCCTGACCGAAACCGAAAAGCGATAGCTCGCCCTTTGAAAGCAAGTCCGATTTTGTAGGCAAATACGAATTAACAATATTCCAACCGTCAAATAAAGAAGTGTTATCATTAAAGCCCAATTTATCGCACATTTCAAGAAGCTTTTTACTGCCAAGTTCATTAGCTAAATTCACAAAATAACAGTTGCAGGAATTGGCAAGTGCCTGCTTTAATGTTTGATTTGAATGAGCATGATGATTTTGACAGGAGAATTCGGTATCACCGACTTTGATACTTCCTGTACAGTTATATTCGATTTGAACATCATTTTCAAGTGCACAGGCGGCAACAACAATTTTAAAAATTGAACCGACGGAATATTGATTGAAAGCTTTAATCAAATAATTGTTGTACGGCTTATTTACGCACGAAAGAATCGAAGCGTCTTGTGTATTCATCACAATTACGCAACCGCTTTTCATTTTTGATGCGGCATTCACTGTTATTTCTTGAATTTTTTTATCAATGGATAACCGGTAACCCTCTTTTGAATCGTAATTAACCTGTTCAAGGGTTCCATCGTCGCCGTCAAGGAGTCTGCCATTGGCGTCTATACCGAACATAATTGTGTTTTTTCCGATTTCGTCACCGATATGATTGAGAAGACCGTTTGACTGCTTTGATACAATTTGATGCAGTTCATTTTCGGACGAATAGCGTTTAACTATTTTTATCGATTTAAGAGTTTCGCGTGGAAATTTGTCAATATCGACCAAAACTGGCTTGCCAAATTTAAGCTGTTGAATTATTTCTTTTTCTTCTTTTTCATCAAAAAGAATACTTAGTTCGGATATGCACCGAGGAGTCGGCTTAATTACGGCAATATATTTTTGAATGTTATTTGTAGCCACAATACCGGTACGATAGTACAAAGTCGGCATCTTTTTGTCAATCGTTAAGGAATACGAATTTTTGCCTCCCGAAACAACATAATTTTTACTGAAGATTATATACCCTATTCTGCCGCACATTCCGCTTAATAATACAGATAACACAAGAGAAAGTGACAAAATTCTTTTACACATAAAAACAACCCCTTGTACAAATTATGTACAAAAGGGGTTAATTTTATTTACGCTCAACTCTGAAAATGGCGTCAGGCGAGATATCTTTGTCACACTTAAACGAATAAACATCCGTTGCTTTATTGGCAACATCAACAAATTCCTCATCTTTTTCGTTATAAAGCTCATCGACAGTAATACAATACGGCTTTTTAAACGGCTCAACAACTTCAAGAGTGTCGCCTTGATAAAATCTGTTACGCTGAGCAACCGTTAATCTGCCGTTTTGTTGGCTCATATACAGTGCACAAACATCCCAATTACGAATATATCCGCCGGTATCAAGGACTTGGCCGTTTTTTATCGCACCGAAATTGAAGCCGGTAGTATATTCACGATGGCTCATTTTTTCCATCTCGTCTAAAATCCACTGTGAAGGAACAAAATCTTCTTTTCTGCCGCCGGCAAGATATTCGTCAAGAGCATGACGATAAGCATATGTAACGATTGAAGTATAATATTCGCTTTTGGCTCTGCCCTCGATTTTAAAAGAGTCAATACCTGCACGGTCAAGCTGAGGAATATGGTCAATCATACAAAGGTCACGGGAATTAAAAATATATGTTCCCTTTTCATCCTGATTAATCGGAAAATACTGACCCGGTCGGGTTTCCTCAACAAGATGGTATTTCCATCTGCAAGGTTGAGCACAATCGCCTCTGTTTGCATCCCTGCCAACCATATAATCGGAAAGAATACATCTGCCGCTGAACGACATACACATTGCACCGTGAACAAAAACCTCAATTTCCAAATTCGGATTTGCTTTATCACGAATAGTCTTAATTTCATCAAGTGACAGTTCTCTTGCGGTAACTATACGCTTTGCACCCATGTCATAAAGAGCATTAGCCGCGGCATAATTTACAATACCCACCTGCGTTGACATATGGATTTCGGTATCCGGTGCATATTTTTTTGCAATAGACAACACGCCCATATCTGCAATAATCAATGCGTCAACACCAATCTCGGCAACATATTTAAGATAGTCCGGTAAAGCACCGAGTTCGTCATTCCTCGGTAAAGTATTACAAGTCAAATACAATTTTTTACCTTCCGAGTGAACAAAGTCAACTGCTTCTTTTAATTGGTCGGAATTGAAATTTGACGGGTTTGTTCTCATTCCGAACATTTCACCGCCAACATAAACGGCGTCGGCACCGAATTTCACCGCTGATTTTAATCTTTCTGTATCTCCCGCAGGAGATAGTAATTCTAACTTTTGATTCATATTTAATATTCTAAATAAGGTGCGTAAGTTTGCACTTTTTGTTTAAATTCACTGTATGTTTTTGCTGTGTACATATTGCCTTTAGTATCATGGAAGAAAAACTTAGCCGAAGTTTCCTTTGGATACAAGGCGGCACGAATGGCATTAATACCCGGATTACAAATAGGGCCGGCAGGCAATCCTACAACCGTTGATGACAGATTTGTATTATAATATGTCATATAATATTCCGATGTATGCGAAGATGTTGATGACAAATTAGGGGCAACCTTATTGGTAATATAGTCTGATGTTGACTGGCAACCCAAAGTCGGGAAATTAACAGTATCTTCCAATCGGTTATAAAGTATTCCGGCTATAGTTTTCATTTGTTCATCATTTGCAGCTTCCTTTTGAATAATTGAAGCAATGGTTATAATCTGATAAGTTGAGTAACCCATTTTTTCGGCTTTTTTCTTATATTTTTCCGTAAACTTAGAGTCGCCGTTTTCAAGGAATTTACGAACCGTACTTGCAGCACTTTCGTTAATGAAAAACTCGTAAGTATCCGGGAACATAAAACCTTCAAGTCTGTAAGGAACAGAATCGCTTGCTTTAAGATTTGTAACAAGTGAATAGGTGAATTCCGTTGACTGAATGACAGATAAAAGAGCTGTTTTGTCGCAAACATCGTTTTCAGACAACTTGTTTACAATTTCTGGAACGGTAAGACCTTCCGGAAAAGTCAAGGTAACGGTTTCACTTGAAGCGGTATCGCCGTGCATTGTGACAAGCATACCCTCAAGTCCCATTTTGCCGTTCAAATAATAAACTCCTGCCTCATAAGGTCCGCCCAAGCGTGAAGATGTAATCATTTTGTCTCTGAATTTAACGAAAAACTTACAAAAGTTTTTACATTTTATAAGGCCTTTTTCGGCAAGCATATCAACTGCATCATCGGACGACTCAATCTCCTGTGAATACGACAAAGTAACGCTCGACTTTGTTTTGGTGATTGCAAATATATCGTTCATACAGAAAATTGCATAAATTGAAATAGCAACCGACAGTGCTATAACGACAATAAAGAAAAGATAAGTCGAACCTACGCCTGAAGAAGCTTTTTTCTTTTTTGTCTTTTTATTTGGCGGGGTATTATTTTTGTGATTAACAGTAGGAGTAACCTCACTGTTTGAAAAATAGAAATCCGGATTGTTCTTGTTTCCGTTATTGTAACCGTGTTTATCCATTTTTCCCTCCGTTTATTTTGAGCACATCGCTTTCTGAAACGATGAAATCTGCTTTTTTATCATATATATCTGTTGGTACTTTTTTAACAATAAAGCTATTATAACACAAACCCACAGAAATTAAAGAGTGAATTTGCAAAAATCTGTCATAATATCCTTTGCCGTAACCGAGCCTGTTGCCGTTTTCGTCAAAGCACAGTCCGGGAAGAATTATTACGGCGTTATCAAAAGACTCGACTTTTTTACATTTGTCCAAAATCGGTTCGCGAACACCGAAAGACCCGACCGACAAATCATCAAAGCTTTTTATGTAATAAAAATCCATATGCCCGTTATCGTCAATACAATACGGAACGGCAACCTTTTTTCCGCTGTTAATTGAATCAATTACAATCTCATCCGTAGCAATTTCATCCGGAAGCGACATATAACACAAAACTGTTTTTGCATTATTATATTCATCAAGTTTGAACAGATTTTGAATAATTAAAGAATCTTTTTGATTTTTATCTTTAATATTTTTCCGTTCGTTTTTTATAAATTTGCGTAATTCTTTTTTATCTGTACTGAATTTGACTTCTGATTTCATTGGAAAGTTCCTCGCCTCGAAGCTGTTTTACTATCTCAAGACCAAAATCAACAGATACTCCCGCTCCTCTTGCCGTTATAAATTTGCCTTCTGTCACAACATATTTTTCAGAAAGATAAGCACCGTCAAGAGCGTCCTCAAATCCCGGAAAGCATGTAGCCTCTTTACCGTTTAAAAGACCTTTATGTCCGAGAATTGACGGGGCGGCACAAATTGCACATATAAACGAATTTGTATTATTGGCATTATCAATGATTTTTTGAACAGCTTGATTATTTTCAAGGTTGAGTGTTCCCGGCATACCGCCCGGTAATACAACCGCTTCCACATCATAGAAATCAAATTCATCGATTTGCATATCGCTTTTTACCGCAACGCCACAGGACGAAGTGACTATTTCGCCTGTTACGCCGACAAGTTTTGTTTCAATCTTTGCACGCCTGAGCATATCAACCGGTGATAAAGCCTCAATAATTTCAAAACCGTCTGCTAAAAATACATAAACCATATTTATTCCCCTTTATTGCCGAGTACAATCGGATTATTTAAAGAACATCCCTCAAAGAGATATTCGTTTATTAACTGTTCACACTGGTCAAATTCTAATTCATCAACACTGTACGTGAATAAAAAGCCCCGTTTTTTATAATATTCAACAAGCGTTTCGTCAGCAGGAATAAGACAAACATCTTTGTATTTATCTACGCAATATTCAAGCAATTTGCTCATATAGCCCTTATTTTGATACGCTTTGAATGTTGAAGCAGCATAAACATAAAAGCTGTTACTGCCTGACAATTTACATTTAATCAAAAACAGCATACTTACAGCGACATCGCCGTCAAAATATGCAATGCATTCGGCATTCCTGACATTTTTACAAAAAAAGACAATATCATCTTTACTGTCACCGAACGCTTCTGCCCAAATCGGTACAATTTTTTCAAAATCTTCAACAATTTTAATCATTATAAACCGCCGTATATTTTGCAAGCCAAATCTCAGGATGATAAGATTGTTTTGCTTTTCTTAGTCCTTCAATCCCAAGGTCTTCTTCCCTATTGACATATTCATATTTCAGAAGACAATTTTTTGTAAATTCTTGATTAATGATTGCATACGCACCTATCACATCGGACGGAGCTTTTTCAAAATGAGAAACAAAACAGTGATTATTCATTTGTGCTTCACCGAGAGTATATGCAATAACTTTGCCGTTTGTTCTTATAAGACCGCCGACAAAATCTAATTCATTAAAATGTTCAAACGCCGATAAAACGGCTTCGAATTCAAAAGAATAATCCTCATCATTCGGGTCTTTATTTTTAATCCAATTTGAATGGAGTTCAATACATTCCGAAATGTTTTCCTTTGAAACTTTTTCAAATGTCCAATCCGGATTGTTTTTCTTAAAATTCGTTATATGATTTCGCTTTCCGTGATATTTTTTACCTGAAAGCGACGCCATTTTTTCGGTTGAATAAATATAATCGTTGTTGCCGTCATCGTGTTTATAAGTAAACTTGCCGGTAAACGCTTCCTGCATAAGTCCGATATATCCGTCGGTAATACCGTAAATAACCGGAGTCTCGCCCATTGATTTTGCATAATCGATAATAGCGTTAACGGCATCTGTAAAATCACCCTCGCCGAGAGGCAACGAGAATATTGTTTTATTCCCATCTTTCCATTTGCATATCAAAAAATTTTTATACTTACATATTTCGGTTGAATAAGCTTTTTGCCAAATAAACAAATTTCCGAATGTGTACTCACAGTTCATACTGTTTGCGTGAGCAAGGCACTTGTTTGCCCATTCTTTATCTGATATTTCCGGCTTTTTAAATTTAAGCATTTTCAAAAATTTCCTTTTCAGCGATTTCAACAATTTTGTTATGTATCACATCGATAGGCAGCGGCTTTTCACCGTCGGAGCATTCGATAACAGTCCACCCTTGTTTTTTTGCCGCATAAAGAGCAGATTGTCTGCACGCGTTTAAAAATGCAACATTTGCCTCGTGAACATCCTTTTTGTTTTCATCGCCGTTATATCTTGATGTCATAAGCTTTTGAGAGATTTCAACCGGCATATCAAGAAAAATGACAAGGTCAGGACGCGGAATTCCGATTTTGTTATATTCAAAATCGTCAGACCATTCAATATACTCATCCCACTTGCTTTTATCAATTTTCTCTGTTTGATAAATCAAATTTGAAGTTGCATATCTGTCGGCAAGAATCAGTTTACCGTTGTCGTAATCATTTTTCCATTTAAGCTTAAATGACGCAAAACGGTCTACGGCATAAAATGACGAAGCGGCATAAGCGTTGACATCAGCCGCATCTGTGCCGAATTCACCGCCGAGATACATATTTACAAGCGTACTTGACGGACTGTCATAATCGGGTAATTTGATTTTTTTATAATCAATGTTTTTTTGAATAATGTACTTTTCAAGGAGGTCGGTCTGAGTGGATTTTCCGCTGCCGTCCAATCCTTCCATAATAATCAATTTTCCCATTTTTTGTTTTTTCTTTCCAGTTTTTCTTTTTTCCCGTCGGGACGAACAATATAAGTGTTTTCAAGCTGACCTATCAGGCTTGCTTTAAACGAATTGATATATTCCTGTCTGAGAACTGCCTGCTCTTTCTTTTCAGCTTCAGTAAGTCCCTGCGGAGTTTTTGATTTATGAGCGAGCTCATTAATTCTTTTTATTTTTTCCTCTGTCATCAGTCTAAAAAGTCCTTTAATTTTTTACTTCTTGTTGGGTGGCGTAATTTACGAAGAGCCTTTGCTTCGATTTGACGAATACGCTCACGGGTTACATTAAACTCCTTGCCGACTTCTTCAAGAGTTTTAGGATTGCCGTCTTCAAGACCGAAACGAAGCTTTAACACCTTTTCTTCTCTCGGAGTAAGAGTTTTGAGCACCTCGGCAAGTTGTTCTTTGAGAAGACTCATAGAAGCGGCATCGGCAGGGGCAAGGGCATCGTCATCGGGAATGAAGTCACCGAGATGAGAATCTTCCTCTTCGCCGATAGGAGTTTCAAGCGAAACAGGCTCTTGAGAAACACGAATAATCTCTCTTACCTTATCAACAGGAAGTTCAAGATAGTCTGCAATTTCTTCAGGTGTTGCTTCATGACCGTTAAGATGAAGGAGCTGTGATTGAGCCTTTTTAACCTTATTAATTGTTTCAACCATATGAACCGGAATACGAATAGTTCTTGCTTGATCGGCAATGGCTCTTGTAATAGCTTGTCTAATCCACCAAGTTGCATATGTTGAAAACTTAAATCCCTTTGTGTAATCAAACTTATCAACAGCTTTAATAAGACCGAGATTGCCCTCCTGAATGAGGTCAAGGAATTGCATACCTCTGCCCACATATCTCTTTGCAATACTTACAACCAAACGGAGATTAGCTTCAGCAAGACGCTTTTTTGCATTTTCGTCATCATCGGCTATTTTCATAGCAAGCTCGATTTCTTCTTCGGCAGTCAAAAGCGGAATTCTTCCGATTTCTTTAAGATAAACCTTAACAGGGTCGTCCATTTGAGCACTGTCATTAACGGCAACGGAGTCTGCCGCATCGGTTTCTTTAGGCAAATCAACTTCAAGTGAAATTCCGTCAAGTGCCTCAGATGAGAAGTCGTCAATAATGCTGATATTATTTGCGTCAATTTGGTCGTTGAGTTTTTCAAGTTCGTCTACATCAAGGTCAAGTTCAACAATAAGATTGTCAATTTCTTGTGCAGTAAGATGACCGGACTGTTTACCCTTTTCTATAATCTTTTTAAATGCGTTTTCCTTTTTTTCTGTTTCATTTACAGCTGCTTGCTTTTTTTCCATAATAGTCTCCTCGTTTATGTATTCTTTTTATTAAAAAAGTTTCTGAAGTCATCATCATTCATTTCAGAAGTGCTTTTTGAATTTTGTTTTTTATATTCTCTGCTGATTATATTCAGGCAATCCGTAAATTCCTTTTTCGGATTACTGCTGTTTTGCGAAGACGAAATAAGATGTGTAAACCGTCCCATCTCTTCATCGGTGAACACCTCATTAAACATAATCAAGTCAAGAGACGAGTTGTTTTCAATCCGTTCTCTGACAGTTTGAAAGGCTTTTTTATAAAATCCCGGCGTGAATTCATCGGAATTAAAATCCTTACACAGCGAATAACAATCAGGATAGGTCATTAAAAGACCTATAACCCGTTCCTGAGCTTTAAGCGATACGGTTGCGGTGTCCGTATCATAACTTTCTTTTCTTGTTTTTCGCAAATCATCATCGATAATTTTATTAAATTCGCGTTTTCTTTTTCCCCTCATTCTGCGATTTGTATATTCGGAGAGTTGAGCCTGTATTGCACGCTTTTCTATACCAAGCTCGTCCGCAATTCGTGAAAGATACAAATCCTGTTCGATAGGAGTTGCATTTGCAAGTACCTTTACAGCCTCGGAAGCAAACTGGCTTTTTCCCTGTGTTGTTTGCAAATTGAAATTTCTGCGAAGTTTCATAATTGCGAACTCAACCTCGTTTGACGCACCGTCAAGCATATCCTCAAACCGTGCACGACCGAGATTTTTAATAATTTCATCGGGGTCTTTACCGCCACTCAATGTTGGTATACTTATGTCAATATCAATTTGGTCAAACAGCGAAATGGCTTTATTCAGTGCTTTTTGACCCGCTTCGTCATTGTCATAGACAAGTATTACTTCTTTGGCATACCGTGAAATGAGGCGTACCTGTTCATTTGTGAGAGCTGTTCCGCACCCTGCAATTGCATTTGTAAAACCCGCTTGGTGCATAGCGATAACATCCATATAGCCTTCACAAAGAATCAAACTGTCTTTACCGCTGTCCTTTGCAAAATTAAGACCGAATACCTCGTTTGTTTTTTTGTATACGATAGTATCGGATGTATTGATATATTTAGGCTTTGAATCATCAAGAACCCGTCCGCCGAAAGCGATGAAATTACCGCGAACATCGATAATAGGTGTAATCACACGATTCCTGAAATAATCGTAATAGCCCTTTTCGCCTTTTCTTACAACTCCGGCAGCCACCATATCGCCGACATTAAACCCCTGTGATTTAAGATATTTTAAAAGACTGTCCCATTGATTCGGAGCATATCCCAATCCGAAATGACGAATTGTTTTTAAGGATAATCCACGGTTAAGATAATACTGCAAGCCGATTTTGCCCTGTTCACTCATCATATAGGAATGGTAAAACTTTGCGGTTTCTCGATTGATTTGCAAAACGGTTCTGCGTTTTTTTGAAAGTGAATCGTCATATCCCTCGTCAGGCATTTGCACACCTGCTCTTTGAGCCAACAGCTTAACAGCGTCAATATAATCAAGATTTTCTATTTTACGCATAAAGCTGACGCTGTCACCTCCTGCTCCGCAACCGAAGCAGTAGAAGCTTTGTGTATTTTCATATACTGTAAAGGATGGGGTTTTTTCGTTGTGAAACGGGCACAAGCCGACATAGGTATTACCGCGTTTTTTTAAAGACACATAACTTGAAACTACATCAACAACATCTGTTTTCAGTTTAAGTTCTTGTAAAAAGCTGTCTGAAAGTGACGGCATATACATCTTCCCCCTTTTCTTAAAATACAATATAAATTATTCTATCCAAAATTTAGGCACATATAACTGGTTAAATACTTTTACGGAATAGTTATCGCTCATACCGGCAATATAGTCACATACGGCCCTGTCGCCACCCTCATTTTCCGCAATGCCCACATACTGTTCCGGCATCTCCTCAGGATGTTTCATATAATGAGCATAAATCTGTTCAAGCATTGCAACGGCTTTAACTTCTTCACCTTTGCAAACGGGATTTTTATAAACTGCAACGAACATAAAATCGTGCAAATCGTTGAAAAGTTCCCAAAAATTATCGCTCATAAGAATTTTTTGATCATTGCTGTTTTCAATAACATTAAGCACCATATTATTTATACGCTCGCTCTTTGTCATACCAAGATTCATTCTTATATCAAGAGGGATATCCTCTTCGTTCATAACACCTGCACGAATGGCATCGTCTATATCGTGATTTATGTACGCTATTTTATCGGCAATACGAATAATTTGACCTTCAAGAGTATAGGCGTCCTCACCTACCGTATGACACAAAATACCGTTTCTGACTTCATCGGTAAGATTAAGACCCTTACCGTCTTTTTCCAAAATATCTACAACACGGACGCTTTGCTCATAATGCTTAAAACCGTTTGGTGAAAGCTTGGCAAGCGCTCTTTCACCGGCATGTCCAAACGGAGTATGCCCCAAATCGTGGCCTAAAGCAATAGCTTCTGTTAAGTCTTCATTAAGCTGAAGTGCTCTTGCAATTGTTCTTGCAATTTGTGAAACTTCAAGAGTATGAGTAAGTCTTGTCCTGTAATGGTCTCCCGACGGAGCAAGAAAGACCTGAGTTTTATGTTTTAACCGTCTGAACGATTGTGAATGAATAATTCTGTCGCGGTCACGCTGAAAAGCTGTTCTTATATCGCATTCAGGTTCTTTTTTCAATCTGCCTCTGCTTTGTGAAGAAAAAGTTGCAAGAGGTGACAAAATCTTTTTTTCATTTTCCTCGGAAATTTGACGAATACATTTATCCATACTGTCCCTCTTTCTTAATCATAACAGTGCCAAAACCGCACCTGATTTTTTCTATCCATTATATTATACTCTAAAAATATCAAAAATCCTTTATTTTTTTATCTTGACGGACAAAAAATAAAAATGTATCATAAAACAAGAGGTGCTTTATGGAATATATCTTAATTACAATGATTGCTTTGACAGTTTTGATACTGTTGACATTGTTTTTGTATTTTCAAAATAACATTATCGATGTTACAAAATACAGTATAAAATCAAAAGAATGCGGCAAGTTAAAAATTGTTCAACTCAGCGATTTGCACTCAAAACCGTTTGGTAAAGTTCTAAAAAAGGTAAAAGAAATTAATCCCGACATAATATGCATAACCGGCGACTACATCAACGACAAATGCAAAAACAAAGAAGAAATGCTTGAATACGGCAAAGAACTTGTTAAAATCGCTAAAGTGTATTATATCACAGGTAATCACGAAAGACGGCTTGAAAATTTTGAGGAGCTAATGCAAGAGTTGTCAAATATCGGATTTACAGTTTTGTTAAACAGCATTTCTGTTTATAACGATAAAGGATTTGATGTGTATATTTTGGGACTTGATGAAAATCAAGCGGACTTTAAAGATTACAAAGCACGCAGGAACGGTACTTTTATTTACAAAGATATGAGTTCGTGTTTTAACGAAATACAAAACAAAAACGGATTTAAAATTGTGCTTTCGCACTTTCCTGAAAATTTTGAAAAAATAAAAGAAATGAACTACAGTCAATACAACTTTGACCTACAACTGTCGGGACATGCACACGGAGGACAATTTTGTCTGCCGTTTATAGGACCTGTATTTTCACCGGGTCAAGGATTGTTCCCGAAATATGCCAAAGGTTCGTTCGGCGAGCGACCGAAGCTTATAGTTTCGAGAGGACTTGGCAATGCGGAATTTCCGTTCAGACTGTTTAACCATCCCGAAATAAATGTAATAGAGATAAATTAACAGGAAGCCATTTGACTTCCTGTTATTGTTATACTTTTGCAAATTCGGAACTGATATATTCAAGAGTATATTTCGCATTACTGATGTCAATAAGTTTATCCCGCAAAGGTTCCACCCTGTCTTTTTTAAGTGAAAAAACGATTTTCACATTATCGGTAAATACCGTATCTTTTACATTTGCTGAAAAATCCAACAAAAGATTATTCATTCTCTCATAAAACGAATAATCAACCGAAACGCTTATAACATCGCATTCCGCCATAGTTATAATATGTGCCGCTTCTATCGCAATTTTTGATGTATGACTGTAAGCACGAACCAAACCGCCCGCACCGAGAAGCGTTCCGCCAAAATATCTTGTACCGACAACACAAACATCAACAAGGTTTTCTTTAAGCAATACATCAAGCATAGGCACACCTGCCGTTCCGCTCGGTTCACCGTCATCACTGTAACGCTGAATATTATTCTCACGCAAAACATAAGCGTACACATTGTGTGTTGCATCCCAATGTTTTGATTTTATCTGTGCAATAAAATCGGTTGCTTCCTCAACGCTTTTTACAGGTTTTGCATAACCGATAAATTTTGACTTTTTTTCAACGAAAAAATCATCACAAGCAAATTCGACAGTTCTGTACTCTTCCATACATCCTCCAAAGAAAAAACAAGGCAACAGAGGTGATACCAACTGTTGCCGTTATTTTTTGATTAGCCCTTCTTAGCAAATCTCTTGTTGAATCTCTCAACTCGTCCACCTGTATCTACAAGCTTTTGCTTACCTGTATAGAATGGGTGACACTTTGAGCAAATATCAACTTTCATATCGCCTTTAGTGCTCTTTGTTTCAAATGTTGCACCGCAAGCACACTTAACTGTGCATGTCTGATATTCTGGATGAATTCCGTCTTTCATTACTTTCACCTCGCTTAAATTGCCGATAGTCGAAAGAATATAGCTGTTTTCAACTAAATCTTATAACGGAAGAATTATATCAAAGATTAACACAAAATGCAAGTGTTTTTTTGAATTTATTTATAAATACACACTTTATTTAGTGAAAACGAATATAATACTGCTTCTTTAACCGGTTTATTTAATGTTTTTGCAACTGCTTTTTTATAAAAAGCAATTTGATTTTTGTACTTATCAAGGAGTTCTTCCTCACTGTCAGCCTTATCGGTTTTGTAGTCAACAAGAACAAGTTCACCGTTTTCTTCAAATACACAATCGGCTATACCCTGAATAAGCACTTCGTCCGTAAAATCAGTATCTTCTATTTCGTTAACGGGAACAAAAGACGAAACTTTTATTTCCCGGTAAATATGAGAACTGCCAAACATTCTGTCGGCAAAACCCCCGTTAAAAAATACGGATAACCTTTTTCTGTCGAGAACTTTTGTCTGCTCGTCGGTTAAAAACGAAAATGACACCAACCGTTCAATTTCGTTTTCAAGATTTTCTTTGGCAAATTTGTAATCACAGAACTGCATAAAGGTGTGCATTGCCGTACCTTTTTGTGCCGAAGTCATATTGCCTTTGCTTAAAAACGCAGGCTTTGAAGTTGCGGAATATTTAAAATCCTGTTCCGGAGCGTCAAGTGATGACGCAGTGCGTTTTGAAGTAAAAGCCGAAACGCTAAGATGCTCGTATTTAAAACTGAGTTTATCGTTAATTTGAGAAAGGAGTTCCGGATTATACGAAACCTGCTGCGATTCGGTTTGTTCCGGTTCACTTTCTACATCAAGCAATTCTATATCCAAATGAAAATCCGTATACATATCAAAGCCGATATCGTTTTTGGAACACATATCACGAAGAATTTTACCGTCTTTGTGAATAAGTGCACAAAGCGTTAAAAGTTCTGCGTCTGTGTTTACCTTTTTCACAACAAACGGTGATATAACAGGCACGCTCGAACTGCTTGAAGATATAAGCTTTTTTGAACAATCATCAACATATTTTTCAACGCCTTTAGACGAAACGGTTATAAAGGTTACAAACTGTTCCTTGGCTCTTGTCATTGCAACATAAAGCACACGAAGATTTTCGCTCATTAATTCATAATTATTAATGTCTTTAAGCACGCTGTACTGAAGCGAATCGTATCTGCAAAGTTTCTCATCATTATAAACTTTCAAGCCGATTCCGTTCTGCTGTGCATTTAGTTGCATAATACCTTTATTTACATCATCTTTATTATACTTATGATTCGCTCCGGCAAGAATACACACCGGAAATTCAAGACCCTTTGAATGATGAACAGTCATAATTGTAACGGCATCCACACCTGAAGCATTTACACAAGCACTTTCAACATTGAATTTATTATCAATAATAGAATCAATATATCTTATAAATGCGGTAAGTCCAACATTTTCACCGTTATCAAATCTTTTCGCAATATCAACAAGAAGCATAATATTTTGTACTCTTTGCTCATGATTACCCATAGCGGAAATAAGGGACAAATATGAAGTGTCTTTAATAATCTGTCTTACAAGGTTTTCCACACTCATAGAAGACGCATATTCTCTGTAAGTTTTCAAATCGTCAACAAATCTTGAAAAAGCATTTGAAGAAGAAATTGACGAATACAAATTACCGTACGGACAGTCTACCTTTGCTTGTGAAATATCATCTGCACTGTATCCGTAAAAGACAGACATCAAGGTTGCAAGAAGC
The DNA here is from genome assembly GCA_963661495.1 of bacterium. GTDB lineage: Bacteria > Bacillota > Clostridia > Oscillospirales > Acutalibacteraceae > Eubacterium_R. The sequence goes on along the minus strand of CAVLCA010000003.1, from coordinate 115,286 downwards.
GGAATATCCTGTGTCGGATTATCAATAGTACGCAAAAAATTAAGTAAAATTGTAACTTCTTTATTATCGAACAAATTGACCTTGTTATTTGACACGGTCGGAATACCGTATTGCGAGAAGACTTCGGCAATTACATTCATCCTTCTCTTTGCGCTGCGAAGAAGAATTGCAAAATCGCCGTAACGAATTGTTCTGTATCCATCGCCGTCTTTAATCTGTTCCTTATTATTAATCTTTTTTATGATATAATTTGCAATTTGATGTGCTTCGTATTCATCGGCATCTTCTCGCTCGGGAGTTACAGCATATTTAATTTGAGCCGACGGGATATCGGTATCGTTAAAATCGGCTGAAGAATTGAGCATTTCTTCCTCATTGTATTCTATGCCACCGACTTTTTTTGACATAACTTGTTTGCAAACAAAATTAACATAATCGCAAACACCTTTGCGTGAACGAAAATTATTACTCAAAATAATCTTTTGATTAATGTCATTGTTAGATTCATCATAGAGGGTGAACGAATCTTTTTTATCTGTAAAAATAGACGGCATTGCAAGACGGAATTTATAAATACTTTGCTTCACATCCCCTACCATAAATCTGTTTTTACCGTTAGACAAAACCTGAAACAATGTATCCTGTGCGGCATTTGTGTCTTGATACTCATCAACAAGAATTTCGTAAAAAGAAGATTCAAGTTCTTTTGCCAAATCCGTTTTTACAATTTTGCCGTTTTCATCCGGATAAAACAAGAGGTTAATCGCAAAATGTTCTGTGTCGGAAAAAGTAAAAGCATTAAGTTCCTTTTTCATTTCATATGTTTTCTGATTAAACTGCTTTACTATATCGGTCAATTTTTTGATAAGAGGATAAAACACTTCACAATCATTCATATAATCCGAACTTGTGATTGAATACATAGGAGGTATTGATTTTATAATTATATTCTTGTATAAATCCCTATTGGCTTTTACAAAATCCTTTTCATCACATTTTACAGATGGAAATCTCACAAAAGAACTTTTAACGACTTTAAGCATTTCAAATTCTTCGTCCCACCTGTCGGTTTTGGCATTATCAATCAGTGCATCGATAATTTTGCCGTCACTTTCAAGGACATCAAACAATTTTGCATGCTTTTCGTCAAACGGATTCAAAACATTAATTGCCTGTGAGTGAAGATCCTTGACTACATTTAAAAGCTCATTTGTTTCATTAACAGCATACTGTGACCAAAAAGAATTTTTGAATTCAATTTCAGGATTATATGTATTGCAAGCTTCGTCAAGCCACAAATCGGGAAAAGCCTGCGAAGAGATAAAGCGACTGATTTTTTTTACATTTTCAACAAGCCCCTTATCGTCTTTAGTTGACGAAAACATATTAACAAGTTCTTTAAACTCAATACTATCTTCCTCATACAACATATCAAAGAGTTCGTCTATTGCTGTCTGTTCAAGAAGTGCATTTTCGGAATCGTCAAGAATTCTAAAATCCTGTTCTATATCAAGCTTAAAAAAGTTTTCTCTGACCAAAGCAATACAAAAAGAGTCAATGGTTGATATTTTTGCGTTTGGCAATAGTGAAAGCTGTCTAAGAGCATTTGAATTGTTTTGCTCTTCTGCAATAATTTTAAGTAATTTATTTGAAATTCTGGTTTTCATTTCTGCCGCAGCGGCATTTGTAAATGTTACAATAAGGAGCTTGTCAATATCAACATCAAGATTTATATCTGTTATAAGTTTTATAACACGCTCGGTTAAAACGGCGGTTTTGCCCGAACCTGCCGCCGCACTTACGAGGATGTTACTGTTTCGGGCATCAATTGCATTTTGTTGCGGTTTTGTCCAATTAGGCATCTGCATCATCCTCCTTTAGTATTTCAAGCGTTTTGTCAAAAGAAAATTCTTCTATTTCTTTTGGTAAGATTTCTTTTTTATTGGCACAAACAGATGAATAATCACAAAATTCACAGGTATTGTTATGATTTGTTGAATTAACCGGATTTTGTGAAATTTTGCCGGTGTGAAGATTTACGCCCATTTGCTCAATAAGGCTATCGATTTTATGTGAAATTCTTCCCATATCCTCAAGGCTGACAATGCTTCCGCTGACACCTTTTTTTGCCGAGCATTTTACATCAATAAACTCGCCTTTTAAATCGTGTTCCATATGTTCTGCAATCGGATTTTCATCGTCATTCAGAACAACTCCGACCATCTTATAAGCATCGCTGTCTTCCTTTAAAACACCTGAATCAATGGCGTTTCTTGAAACATTATAAATTTTTCTTGAGGAATGAAGATAAAGCACTCCTGCCTCTTTGCCTGCAAGTTCATTGTCGCTTTTGCAAAGAGTGAACAGATACACAAACATTTGAAGATTAAGTCCGTACAAAATGTCGCTGAGTTTAAACTTTTTGGTTCCACTCTTGTAATCCACAACGCGAACATATTGGGTACCGTTTTCGGTATATGTGTCCACTCTGTCGATTGAGCCTCTGATTTGAATTGTACCTCCATCGGGAAGATTTACAATTTGAGATTTTACACTCTCACTCTTTTCTCCGTTGCCGATTGAAAGTTCAAAAGCACGCGGTTCAAAATCGCTGTTTTCAAATTCTTCGCGAAGTCTGAAAACAACATACGAAATGAGCTTTGAAAGACGCATAAACTGATACTTAAATCTAACAGTAAATTCGCTGTAATCGCCCATCTTTGTTTCTAAATATTCTTTCAGATATTTTCTTACAATGCTTGTTATTTCGGCATTATCAAGATTCAAAAGCCCATTTGAGCCGTATTCCCTAATAATACATTCGAGAACAAAATGAATAACCGAGCCCGTTTGCATAGGGTTCATTTCTGCTTTCGTTCTCGGGCGTGCATTAAGCCCGAATTTACAGTAATATCTAAACGCACATTTATAATAATCCTCAATTTTTGACACAGACAAATACATATCTTTTTTAAAAAGTTCGGTTGCCAAATCGGGATTTTTTATTGCTATTTCTTCATTTTCGGATAAGCGTTTGACAGCTGACAGTCTGCTTTCAAATTCAGGTTTATCTGCAAAATATTCCTTTAATGTTGCGATGAATTCGGTATTGTCATCATAATTCGAAGCTAAAATTTCAAAAGCGTTTGCGTCGGTTTCCGTATTTAAAAGAGAGTATTCGCAATCGGCAGATGCGGTTTTGAGATTTTTAAAATTTGATTTCAGTTCTCTTACAATAATACTTTCGGTACTGTTTGAGCCGTTATTTATATACGACACATAGAGCTTATCGCTCGGAGCGGCAAGAGCCATATAGGCAAAATACTTTTCCTGTGCATTGAGTGTTTCGCCGTTTGAATACAATTTAAATTTATTATCTATAAGAATACTTCTGTCATTTTCGGACAACAAACCGGAAGATGTGATGTTTTGCGGAAATTCTCCTTCGTTTGCACCGACCACAAAAACCGCATAAGGATTGTCACATCTTATTCTGTCGGCAGAACCGATTTGAACATTGTCAAGTCCTGACGGGAGAGAACCCAAATCTTCATTTGAAATCATAAGATTAAAAAGCTTATAAAAATCTTTAACGGTAATGTTTTCATCAGTTGAAACGGTGGCAAGTTTGTCAAGAATATCCATAAGCAAATCCCAAACTCTGCCTTGCTCAAAAGCAAGAACCGATTTGCCTTTATCGTTAAGTGACTTTGAAAGAGCACGAAGTTTTTCATCAACAGAAAAATCAATAAGTGCATAATACACAGCCTTGCATATTTCAGTTGTGCTTTTCTTTTTGCACGATTGAACAAACTTTTGAAGTCGGTCTGCCACATACTCTCTGCTTTTATTGATGTGTTTAAGTTTTTTTACATCATTTTCAGATATTTCTTCCGAAAAGCCTTTTGGTGAATTAATAAACTCTTTTTTCCATTTTGAACCGTTTATATTCCAAACAAAAGCATAGTTTTCAAGTTCATTTACCGCATCGTCATCAAGAGCGGTAAGTCCCGTTTTAAGCATAGAAAAAATGTCATTCGACGAAAACGAATATATTGAACATCTCAAAAGGAAATTAACGAACATAATAAGCGGTTGGGAAGAAACACTTTGTCTTTCATCGTTAAAATACGGAATGTTATATTTCGAAAAAGAAAATTGTAATTCTTTTTGATATTTATCCAAATCCCTGCAAATAACGGCAATATCAGACGCTTTAACTCCCGAACGAAGCAATTTTGAAATCCTGTCAGACACATAATCACACTCATCGGTAACATTTTTTGCACCGTAAAGTTCGATATTTTGCGGCATCTTATCGGACGGTTCTTTAACATTGGAAAAAATAAATCTTTCGTTTAATTGAAGTTCGGTATTATTAGCCCTATGATTTTCGGTTAAATAAATTGAATCAAGCATAGAAGTGCCGGCATTTTGTGCAGCTTCTTTTAAATAAGCTATGCTGCTGTTAACATATGAAAACAGATTATATTTATCGTTATTTATTTCCGAATCGGTACACAAGGTTATGTAAACATTTTTTGCTTGTGCTAAAATAACTTCAAGTATTTTATATTCTTGGGCAACAAAGCCGTTGAATCCGTCTATAAACACAGTTCTGCCCACAAAATAATCAGTGTTTATAAGCTTTTCGTAAAGTCGTGTAAGTTCATTTGCTCCGTCAAGATACTTATCGGATATATAGGATTCATAAGCCAACATAATAACAGAAATATCGTATAACTTTTGTGATAAGGTTTCTTTTTGCGTATTGACCGATGCCTGCATAATATCATCAGCCGTAACACGGCAAGATTTCATTTCGTCATAAATTTTGATTGCCGAATTGATAAAAGCAACATTATTAACATTTTTGCCGAAAAGCTTTAATTCATCTTTTACGCTTTCGCATACTTTTTTAAACACAACAGCTTTAGCCCCTTTGGTTAAAACAGGCAAAGGAGCGGCACCGTATTTTCGCTCAATTTCATTTGACAAACGGGAAAAAGAGCCATTTTCTACCGAATTGACTCTGCTTTCTCCCAAATCCTTCAGGAGTCGCCTTTCGCTGATAAAAGAATATTGCTCGGGAGTAATCAAAAGTATATTTTGCTCTCCGTTTTCCACAAGTTGTTTTATATGAGAAAAAACATATTCCGTTTTACCGCTTCCGGAGCGACCGAGAATAAGTTGTAACATAATTATTCCTCCGGTTTTATAAGACCTTCTAACATCATTCTTTCGTGTGCTTCTGTCATAAATTCATACATTGGGCGGGCTATATCAAACGCAAGTTTCATTTCATCAATAACAACGCCGGAAGAGATACGGTTCAAATCAAAGCTGTTATATGTGAACGAAAAATTCTTTGCAAGAAGATACTGCTTTAAATCCTCGGGTGCATCGGGATAAATTTCTTTTTTATAATAATCTCTGGCTTCAAAGACAAGCCCTGCATTCTCACAAGCTTCAAGGGCTTTTCTGAATCTATTCGGCTGTTCAACAATCATTTGATGAACAAGTCGGAAATCACTTGCTTTCCATGTCCAAAAAACAAGACCGTAGCCATAAGAATTCGGGTAAAATTCAAAATAATAAAACGGAGCACACGGATATTCTTTTTTATATCTCCTGAAAAACACCCACATATTTTCACGATATTTGATTTTTGAACGATTACCTCTTGTATCTCTGTGAATTCGGGAATGAACCCTGACAGGGTCAAGATACATCTTATCGTCAATGTCGAAAAGCACATCCGACAAATCAAGTACCATTTGACGAAGAGGTACGGTAATTCCCTGTTTCAGTTCTTCTTTATGCTCCTCATAAAACGATTTCGAATCGTTAAAACGGTTGAGACACAAAAGCTCAATACTCTCGGGTTTTATTCCTTTGTAATTATATTCCACTTTTTAACAACCCCTTATTAAGCATAGATTGTGCCGCAAGTTTAGCACAGATTTTTGCCGAATGGAAATTGAGTCCGCCCTGAATCCAAGCATAAAACGGTTCACGAATAGGTGCATCGGCAGACAATTCAATAGATGAGCCTAAAGTAAATGCACCTGCCGCCATAACGACTTTACTGTCATAACCCGGCATATCCCACGGTTCCGGCAAAACAAAACTGTCTACCGGACTGCCACTTTGAACGCCTTGGCAAAAAGCGACAAGACTTTCTTCATTTTCAAGACCGAGACACTGTACAATATCGCCTCTTTTTTCGTTATATTTAGGTGTTACATTATATCCGAAACCTTCAAAAAGAGCAGATATATAAACAGCACTTTTAAGTGCTTCCCCCACGGTATGCGGAGCAAAGAAAAGTCCCATATAAAGTTCTCTGTTCATACCGATTGTGCAACCGACTTCTTTGCCGAGACCGGGAGTAGTTAAACGATAAGCACATTTTTCTACCAAATCGTGTCTGCCTGCAATGTAACCGCCTGTGCTTGCGATACCGCCGCCGGCATTTTTAATAAGAGATCCTGCAATCAAATCGGCTCCGACCTCGGTTGGTTCGATTTTTTGAGTAAATTCCCCGTAACAGTTATCAACCATAACGATAACATCGGAATTTTTAGCCTTTACTGTTTTAATGACATCGGCAATCACTTCAACCGTAAGTGAGGGGCGGAGCTCATAGCCTCTGCTTCGCTGAATGTAAACCATAGTTGTATTTTCATCAACAGCATTTTCAATTGCGTTCAAATCGGGTTTTTCATCTTTCAAAGGAACTTCATCATACAAAACGCCAAAATCCTTTAACGAGCCCATACCCTCGCCCGAAATACCTATAACATTATGTATGGTATCATACGGCGTACCGGTTACACAAAGCATTTTATCGCCCGGACGGAGAACACCAAAAAGTGCGGTAGCAAGCGTATGTGTACCACAGGTAAAATTATGACGAACGAGTGCATCCTCGGCACCGAAAACCTGTGACCATACTTTATCGAGAGTTTCTCTGCCACGGTCGCCGTAACCGTAGCCGGTAGAAGAAGCGAAATGACTTTCGGATATGCCGTTATCAATAAACGCCTTTTGAACCTTTAGCTGATTATACTCTGTTATTTCGTCAATATTTTTAAAAGCATCATTACATTTATCAAGAGCTTTTTGTGACATTATTTCTATTTTTTCATCAATGTTAAAAAAAGGATTCATCTGTACATTCTCCATACACCTATATTTTCAAAACCGAGTTTAGTATAAAATTCTTCGTTTATATCCATTTCACGCATAATATACACTGATTTTTTGACATCGGAACATATATATGAAACAAGATGCCCACCGTAGCCCATACGCCTGAAATTATCGGCTGTTCTAACTGCTGTGAGCACACCGTAGCCGTCATAAATTGACGACAAAATACCGCTTGAAATAATATTTCCGTCAAAATTCAAAGTATACGCTTTTGCAGTGTTATGCCTTACTCTGTGGCTTATATCGACATACCAAGCTTTAAAATCCTGAGAGCCGTAGTCGACAAAATTAAACAAGTCCATAAGTTTTGGATATTCATCAATTTCAACCCCGGCCATAACGCTGTCATGCTTGTTGTTACAAGCCATAATCACACCCTCATCATATTTTGCACCGAATTCAAAAGCCGGATCGCACAAAATTGCACCGTGACCTGTAATACAAAAAAATCTGACAAATTCGGCATTGTCAAATCCGTCGTCAAGAGCAAGAGTTATATCATTGTCAAGCCTTGAAAGAATTGCCGTGATTTTACCGTCAATAATCTGACGGTAAAATGTGGCAAAGTGATATTTTGTTCCGTATGACTCAAGAAGTGACAAAACTCTGATTGAGTAAATGTCACGCTTTGTCCATTCATTAAACTGTTCTGGTGAGTTTATAATTTCTATCATAAATAAATTTTGAAACAACCTAAATACAAATTAAATATTAATCGGATAATTTAGGCAAAAGTTCCTTCAGTAATCTCCTTGTATCATCTATATCGGACGACTTAACCACGCTTGCACCCGAATGGATGTAGCGTGTAGGAAGTGATATCGCCATCACTCGCACACCGTCGCCGCTTGTTTGAATTGCACCTGCGTCGTTTCCGCCTGCAACAGCCGTTTTTGTTTGAACAGGAATATCGTTTTGTTTTGCAACGGCAAAACCGAGTTCAAAAAGTTCGCGGTCATAAATCGTACGATTATCCATAAATGAGATAACGGGGCCGTCACCGAGAACACATACTCTGTCTGCACCCGAAACGCCGTTTAAATCCGCTGCAGTTGTGGATTCAAGCACTACTGCAATATCGGCATCAACAGCAAATGCTGTGCATTTTGAACCACGAAGTCCCACTTCTTCCTGAACATTAAAACAAAATGTTGTATCGTATTCAAGCCCGTTTTGAATAAGTTCAATCATAAGCATACAACCGATACGGTCATCAAGTGCTTTTGCCTTAATATATCCGTTGCCGAATTCGGCATAATCACTTTCAAAATATGCAAAATCACCGAGAGTGACATATTTTTCAGCTTCATCCTTTGATGTTGCACCAATATCAATAAGCAAATCGTCAAAGCCCGGACAATTATCTTTTTCATCGGATGAAAGAAGATGAAACGCCTTGTCGCCTATTACACCGATAACAGAATTTTCACCGACGGACACGATTCTGTCAAGGCAAACTCTGCTGTCAATACCGCCGACAGAAGCGAAACGCAAATAGCCATCGTCTGTAATGCCCGTGACAATAAAGCCTACTTCGTCCATATGAGCGTTTATACTAATCTTTTTTGCAGGTGTTTTTTTACCTTTTTTAAACGCGATAATTGAGCCCATATTGTCAACTGTGTATTCGCAATAATCCTTAATTTGAGTGATAATATAATCTCGTACTCTGCCCTCGTCACCTGAAGTTCCATTAATGAGGCATAAATCTTTAAGCATTTACATCACCCACACTTTCTTTAATATAGGCACAAATCAAATCTGCCGTTGCTTCGACATCCTTTGTATCAACAATTTCTATTGGGGAGTGCATATACTTTTCCGGAATTGAGAGAAGCGATGTTTTTATACCGCACTGCGTTACTGTGATAACATCGGCGTTTGTTCCGGTATGACCTCCGCCCATAACTTCGAGTTGATAAGGAATATTGTACTTATTAGCAACATCTTGCATTTTTTGTGACATTGCATTATCAAGAATAGGTGAAACACCAATCATAGTGCCCTTTCCGATTTCGCCGCAATCGGATTTTTTGCACTTAGGAGTGTAACCAAACGAAACATCAACAACAATCGCTTCGTCAACATCTTTGCCGTAAGCGACAACCGACGCACCTCTTGTGCCGACCTCCTCTTGTGAAGAAAAGCAAACGGTGATTTTAGCATTAATTCCCTTTAACTTTTGAACAGCAAGAAGAATTGCGGCAACACCGCTTCTGTCATCAAGTACATTTGAACATACCTGAGTACCGACAAGTTCTTTAAAGTTACGCTTAAATGTCACACGGTCACCGAGAGAAATAACATCTTCGGCTTCTGCCTTTGTCATTCCGACATCAATAGCAATTTCTTCAAGTTTCGGCGGCTTTTTCTCACCCGATTTTTGGAGATGAGGCGGAAGATTTGAAATAACTCCCCTAATCTCTTTTTTGCCCCAGACAGACACCTCGCTTGCAAGGAGCATACGCTCGTCAATACCGCCGCATTTTTCTACTTTGATAAATCCGTCATCGGTAATTGATTTGACGATAAAACCGATTTCGTCAAGATGAGCGTCAAGCAAAAAGTGCTTACCCTCACCAAAAGTAGATACAACATTGTTCATACTGTCAACCGACACTTCGCCGTACTCTTTGAGAGCGTTGCAAAGATAATCGGACACATTGTTTTCTTTTCCGCTGACGCCCACAAGAGAGGTCAGCTCTTTTAATAATTCCAAAGTATTCATATCAAAACTCATTTACCAATCTTTTAAATTCTCTGCCTCTGTATTCAAAAGTCTTGAATTGGTCAAAGGCGGGACACGCAGGACAAAGTGATACTATATCGCCCGACTGAGCTTTTGCCTTGGCGACCTCAAGAGCTTCCATCATTGTAGGCACCTTTTCAATAACAAGTCCACTGTTTTTATACTCGGGATCGGCAATAATTGTATTATAAATCTTATCGGCAGTTGCACCGTTGAGCACAAGGAGTTTAACATATTTTAAAATATACGGCACCATTTCAGACATATCGTTGCCCTTGTCGCTACCACCCATAATAACAATGATTTTTGTGCCGAACGCTTTAAGTCCGCTGATAACACGGCTCGGAGAAGTTGCAATGGAATCGTTGTAATATTTAACACCGTTGAATTCTCTTACGAACTCAATTCTGTGTTCTACGCCACCAAATGTTTGAGCAATTTTTTTAATATTATCAACTCCGACCATACCCCAAACAGCAGAAATTGCAGTGCAGTAATTTTCTACATTGTGCATACCCGGAATGATTATATCCGACTTATTCATAACAAAAGTTTTATTGCCGTTTTCAGAATAATAAATATCACCCAGAGAATCCATATAAGCACCGTTTTCCACAGGGTGTTTAATTGAAAATTCATACAAATGACCGCGAACATCATATCTCATATCGTGGTAAACGCTGTTGCCTATTGAGTAGTCGCAATCGGCATTTAAAACAGTACGCTGATTTGCGTTTTGATAAATAAGCACATTACGCTTTGCATCAACATATTCATCAAGGCTGATATGGTGATCTTGGTGGGTACATTCAATATTTGTAACAACAGCAACATCGGGCTTATCTTTCATATTACCCATAGTGAGAAGCTGGAATGACGAAAGCTCAACAACGGCTATATCGTTTTCGGTGATTTCTTCAAGGCACGGCATAAGTGCCTTACCGATATTACCGCCGAGAAATACATTATAGCCCTCTGCTTCAAGCATTTTTGAAATTAAAGTTGTAGTTGTTGTCTTTCCGTTTGAGCCTGTTACGGCAAAAATCTTTGACGGACAGTATTTGAAAAAAACTTCCATTTCGGTTGTAACGGTTTGTCCTCTTTTGATACATTCGCCAATCCAAGGATTTTGAAAAGGTAAAATACCGTGAGAACGGAACACAATATCCATCTGCGGCAAAACATCAAGATAATGTTCGCCGAGTGAGAAATGAACACCTAAATTTTCAAGAGATTTGCATACATCTTCACCTATATACTTTTTATCTCGCATATCGCAGGCATATGTTTCAATTCCGTTTTTTGCCAAAAACTCGGCACACGGAGTGTTTGCAACGCCCATACCTACAAATGCAACCTTTTTACCTTTTATTGAATTAATATATTTTTCAGCCGGTGTCATATAACCGCCTCCTTAATGTTATCAATGCGCATAGAATGTTCCTGCTTTAAAATCTTTTATGTTAAATTCTTTCATATGTTCTTCAAGTTCGGTTTGGAACGGAAGCTGTTCCTTGCCTTTGAATTCATCCTTAATAGGCACTTCAACATTCATTGCGTAATTTGCAATAAGCTGTTGGCATTTTGTTGCCTTATTCCCGAGGAAATAACAACGGGATGTGGAAATCTCCACAATAGCGTTGGCAATTTTGATTTGCTCTTTTCTGCCAAGCGGAGTAATCATTTTTGAAAGAGAAATTGCACCGTCGTCTGCTTTATCGCAAATGTAAAGCATAACAACATCAGCCTTACGCTTGACATTAATTGATGTAACATCATAAATCGCCGATTCCTGATAAGCAATCAAATCGTTTTTATCAATTTCATCCTCTTTTAGAATATAAATTACGCTTTTACCCTTTGTTGCACGGGCTGTAAATTCAAAATCGTCAACAACCACTTTTTCGTCAACCGAAAAGGAATTAAGTCGCAAATTTTCAACAACGGCATTATAATAACTGTCAATGTCCTTTTCCTTTCTTGCTGTGTAATAATAGCCGATATCTGACAGTTCGTCCTCAACGGATTCAAGGAACTTGTCACTTTTGCCATACTTTGAAAAATAAAGGAACAGAATCGCCATACATGCAACAACCAAGAAGTCACTTAAATATGCCGCAATCATTGTAACCGTACCGCCGAGTGACTTTGCCATAATAGGCTCAACACCGATATAAACAAACAAATACACAGCAGTTATTATAACAACGGCGTTCATTATTTTTTTCAGTTTTTTCTGTTTTTTTCTGAATTCTCTCATATCACTTTATCATTTCGTTAAATTCGATTTCGTCAATTACAGGAACGCCGAGGGTTGTAGCTTTGTCGAGCTTTGAACCGCCTGCCTCACCTGCAAGGACATATGTTGTTTTTTTGCTGACAGACGACGAGGTTTTGCCGCCGTAAGATTCTATAATTTTTGCCGCTTCGGAGCGTTTATAGGTAGGCAATGTACCGGTAAGCACAAAGGTCATACCGTCAAAGCGTTTATCCTTAACAACGGTTTTGCTTTGCATATTTACACCGACAGCATTTAATTCATTTACAAGTTCAACAGCATTCTCGGTATGGAAGAAATCATATACCGCGTCTGCCATAATCTCGCCGTAGCCGTCTATATCAAGAATTGCCTCCTTTGAAGCGTTGATAATATTATCAATATTCTTGAATTCATCGGACAAAAGTTTTGCCGCTTTGGCACCGATATGACGAATACCGAAAGCAAAAATAAGTTTGCCCAAGTCATTGTTTTTGCTGTTTTCGACAGAAGTTATGATATTATTTGCACTTGTTTCCTTGAATCCTTCCAAAGAAGCGATTTTCTCTTTATCAAGATGATAAATATCCGTTACCTTGTTAATCATACCTTCATTAACAAAGGTTTCTATGATACTCGGACCGAGTCCCTCAATATCCATAGCGTCACGGGAACAAAAATGAATAAGGTTACGAAGAAGCTGAGCCGGACATTCGGGATTGATACACCTTATATCAACCTCGCCGTTTTCTCGGATAACCTTTTCGTGACACGACGGACAGGTGTCGGGATAAACGAAATTGCCGTCGCTGTGTTTTTCATTTACGCACAAAACCTCGGGAATAATGTCACCGGCTTTACGAACCGTTACAATATCGCCGATATTAACGCCTTTTTCATTGATAAAATCCTGATTGTGAAGCGTTGCTCTTGAAACCGTTGTGCCCGCAAGATGAACAGGAGTAAGCACTGCCGTAGGAGTAAGTTTTCCTGTTCTGCCCACGGTAATTTCTATATCCAAAATTTCCGTTTGCTTTTCTTCCGGCGGATACTTGAACGCAACTGCCCATTTAGGGAACTTTGCGGTTGAACCCAAAATTTCTCTTTGTGCAAAATCGTCAACTTTAATAACGGCACCGTCAATATCAAATTCAAGACTGCCACGGCGTTCACCGATTTCCTCAACCTTTGAAAAAGCGGTTTGAATATCGTCTACTCTTTCATAGTAAGGAATTGTATTAAAGCCGAGTTTTCTGAGATAATCAAGGCTTTCCTTATGAGAATTGAGAGTTACGCCCTCGATTTGCTGAATATTGAAAACAAATATATCAAGTCCACGCTCTGCCGCAACCTTACTATCCTTTTGACGGAGAGAGCCAGCGGCGGCATTTCGAGGATTTTTAAACGGCTTTTCATCATTGATAAGTTGACGGTCAACCACTCTTTCAAAACTCTTTTTAGGCATATAAACCTCGCCTCTTACCTCAATAAAAGGCACGGCAACATTGAGCTTGAGCGGAATGTTGTGAATAACACGCAGATTGCCCGAAACATCCTCACCGACATTACCGTCACCACGGGTTGAACCTCTTACAAACTCGCCGTTAACATATTCAAGGCTTACCGAAAGTCCGTCAATCTTAGGTTCTGCAACATAGTGAACATCCGAAACACTTTCTTTTACTCTGCGGTCAAAATCAAAGATTTCTTCCTTTGAAAAAGCGTCCTGCAAGCTTTCCATTCTGACGGTATGTTCAACGCTCTCAAACGAATTATCGGCTTTGCCGCCCACCCTTTTTGTGGGAGAATCAACCGCGTCATACTGCGGATATTTTTCTTCAAGTTCTTTGAGTTCACGCATCATCATATCGTATTCATAATCTTCGATTTCGGGTGCGTCATCATTGTAATAACGGTCAGAATGATAGCGTAGTGTCTTTCTTAAATCTTCGATTTTTTGTTTAACATCTTCCATATAATCACCATTGGTAAAATTTATAATTATTATAACATTATAATGCGATATTATCAACAAATATATATTAATAGTACAAAAAAAAGAGACAGGTTGCCCTGTCCCCTCAGACTGTCGATAAAGTTCCTGAAACACGCCGATAAATAAAACTGCTCATTTGATGTCTCCATTGTGTAAACGGTACAGAAGCACCGACCGAACAGGAATATAATACAATAGCTATGATTTTTCGTTTTTTTGCTCAATCGAGGTATTTATATACATCTTCCTTCGCAAGAAAACGAAATTCAGAGCCTTTCTCAACAGCCTGTATCGTGTCGAAAAAGCATTTCCGACACAATATGGGGACGGGTTGCCCTGTCCCCTTAAAAAATCAAAAAATAAACTTATGGAAAACCTTTTTACCCTTTTTAACAACAATGCCGTTTGCGACATCATCCTTTGTAACGGTTGCAAAAACATCGGTGATTTTTTCATCGTTTACGCTGATACCGCCCTGCTGAATAAGGCGTCTGCCCTCACCGTTTGATTTAATCATACCGGCTTTAATCATAAGTGAAAGAACGGTTGCTTTGCCGTCTTCAAAATCGGCATCATCAACAGTTGTTGTAGGCATATTGCTGTCGTCAGAGCCTCCTGCAAAAAGAGCCTTTGCGGCAGCCTGTGCCTTATCTGCCTCTTCCTTACCGTGAACAAGTTCCGTAAGAGAATAAGCAAGAACCTCTTTTGCTTTGTTAAGTTCTGCACCCTCAAGCTTTGCGTACTCGTTAATCTCGCTCATAGGAATGAAAGTGAGAAGCTTCATACACTTGATAACATCGCCGTCATCAACATTTCTCCAATATTGATAGAACTCGTAAGGAGTTGTTTTTTCGGCATCGAGCCATACAGCACCCTTTTGAGTTTTACCCATTTTCTTACCCTCGGAATTAGTAAGGAGTGTAATGGTCAAAGCGTTTGCTTCTTTGCCGAGCTTTCTGCGGATAAGTTCCATACCGCCTATCATATTACTCCACTGGTCGTCACCGCCGAATTGGAGATTACAGCCGTACTTTTGATACAAAGCATAAAAGTCGTATGACTGCATAATCATATAATTGAATTCAAGGAATGAAAGACCCTTTTCCATTCTTTGCTTATAACATTCTGCTGTCAACATTCTGTTTACACTGAAGCAGGCACCAACCTCGCGAAGAACATCGATATAGTTAAGGTCAAGAAGCCAGTCGGCATTGTTAACCATCATAGCCTTGCCTTCGCCAAAATCGATAAATCTTGACATCTGTTTCTTAAAACATTCGCAGTTGTAATTAATAGTTTCTCTTGTCATCATTTGACGCATATCGGTTCTGCCTGACGGGTCGCCGATCATAGCTGTACCGCCGCCGATAAGTGCAATAGGCTTATTGCCTGCTTCCTGCAAACGCTTCATAAGAGTAAGTGCCATAAAGTGACCGACATGAAGTGAATCGGCAGTCGGATCAAAACCGATATAAAATACAGCCTTACCGTTATTTACAAGTTCTTTAATATGTTCTTCATCTGTTACCTGAGCGATAAGTCCACGCTCAACGAGTTCTTCATAAACTCCCATTTATATATCCTCCAAAAATAATATTTATGTTATAAATCAAAGAGCAACACATGTGCCGTTTTTAACTTTTTGTTCTACATTAACCCCCATAATTATTAAGCAACTCCTCTGCCGATTGTAAAAGTGACGCCGTTGCATTTATGCCGCCCATAATTCGTGCAAGTTCGTTTTTCCTGCCGTCATAATCAAGAACGGTGACATCGGTATAAGTTCTGTCATTTTCAACACTTTTTTCTATAAGAAAATGACTGTCGGCAACCGATGCGATTTGTGCCGAGTGCGTTACACATATAACTTGGGTAAATGCACCGAGTTCTTTAAGTTTCAAGCCGATTTTTCTGCTTGCCTTTCCGCTGACACCTGTATCGATTTCGTCAAAAATTAAAGTATCGATGCTGTCTTTTTGAGCTATTATACTCTTGATTGCAAGCATAATTCTTGAAAGTTCTCCGCCCGAAGCGATTTTCGCAAGAGGTTTTGCGTTTTCCCCTACATTTGTAGCAATGAGGAATTCGATTTTATCCCAACCGTTTGCAGACAAATTGCCTTTTTCAAACGAAGTGGTGAACTTAATTTTCGGCATATCCAAAAATTCAAGTTGCTCACAAATCTCTGCTCCGAGTTTTTCTGCCGCCGCCTTTCTAAGCTTTGAAAGCTTTTCGGCAAGCACAACCGTTTGATTGAAAATCTCGTCATATTGTGCATTAAGCTTTTCAAGTTCTTCTTCCGAATTTTCAAATGCAGCACGCTTTTTAAGAGCTTCGTCAAGATAGTATAGCATATCTTTTTCTGTTTCGCCATACTTATTTGAAAAAGTATAATATAAATTGAGCCGTTCTTCAACCTTATCGAGTTCCTCAGGCTCAAATTCTATGCTGTTTATTTTATCAAGCAAAGCATCTTTTACAACCTCAACGCTGTCAATAAGCACTTCCGCCTTATCGTAAACCGCCTTTATATCGCTATCAACATCCGACACAGAGCCGAGTTCTTTAACAGCGGTTGAAAGCAAAGTTGAAATACCGGAATAATCATCGCTTCCGTTAAAAGCCGCTAAAGCAGAATTAAGTGATTGCAAAAGATTTTGCGAATTCAAAATAAGATTTTTACGCTTTTTAAGTTCTTCACACTCTCCGACTTTTATATTTGCTTCGGTAAGTTCCTTTATTTGATAATCAAGAAGTTCTATCTGTCTGTCGCGTTCATCAGCATCTACAGTAAGAGCCTTCAACTGTTTTCTGACAGACAAAAGTTGCCTGAACGACTGCTTATATTCATCAAGAAAGTCGTCAAGAGAGCCGTACATATCAACAAATCTGTAATGATAATCAGCATTAAGAAGTGTTTGACTGTCGTGCTGACCGTGAATATTAACAAGAAGATTGCCCACCTCTTTAAGCATTGACACGGTACAGACATTGCCGTTAATTCTGCAAGTTGACTTACCCTGTGCAGAAATTTTCCTTGAAAGCATAAGTGTTCCGTCATCCTCACACGAAATATCAAAATCATTAAGTTTTTGTTTAACTTCGCTGTTTATATCTTCAAAATATGCTGTCACAAAGGCATTATCGCTACCTGCACGGACAAGTTCCTTTGATGTACGCTCACCTAAAATCGCATTAATTGAGTCAACAACAATAGATTTACCTGCACCGGTTTCGCCGGTCAGGACATTGAAGCCCTTTGAAAATTCTATGTCCGCGTTTTCAATAACAGCTATATTTTCAATACTCAGGGTTTTAAGCATTTAACATAGTCCTCAATTTATTGGTAAAATAAGAAGCGGTTTCCTCACTTCTGCAAAGAATAAATATAGTATCGTCACCGGCAATCGTGCCGATAATTTCGTCTAAATCCATAGAATCAATAGCTGCACAAACCGCATTTGCCATACCGGTAAAGCATTTGATAACAACGGTATTGAGTGCATAATCGATGCTTATAATAGTTTCATTAAATATTCCGCCGGCTCTGTGATTAACATTTTCTATACTTTTTTTACCGGTGGAATAAACATATCTGCCGTCAGGCGACAAATCCTTAACAAGTCGGAGTTCTTTTATATCACGGGAAATTGTTGCCTGTGTAACTTCAAAACCGTAACTGTTAAGCATCTCCTGAAGTTTTTCCTGTGTTTCGATTTCATTTTGAGAAATAAGCTCTATAATTTTTGCCTGTCTTCTTTTTTTCAAAGTCAAATTCTCCTTTCAAGTAACTTTTTATTGAGAATTTCGTAAAAATTATCGGGTTTTATTTTTATGAGTTTTGCTGTATATAACGATTTTGAAATAGTTATTTTTGTATTTTCGTCAACCGGAAGCGATTCCTTACCGTCAATCGAAAGATAAGCATTATTGTTCCTGTCGTTCACAACGGAAATATCAAGTGTTTTGTCCGATGAAAAAACTATACTTCTGTTTATAAGTGAATGCGGACATATCGGAGTAGCTACAACGCAGCTGTTGTCGGGACTGACAACCGGACCGCCCGCCGCCATTGAATAAGCGGTTGAACCGGTAGGAGTTGAAAAAATCATACCGTCCGCTCTGTTATCCGACACAAGTCTGCCCTCACACATAACGGAAATATCAATAAGTCTTGCAAGGTCACCTCTTGAAATAACGGCGTCATTAAGACACTGATATTCCTTACAGTTGCCGTTTTTATCCGTTACGACTGCGGTTATCATCATACGCTCCTCAACCTCGTATTCGCCGGTTGAGAGGCATTTCAAAAGAGCAAGTTCATCTCTTTCAAGTCCGCTCATAAAGCCAAGTCTGCCGGCATTGATGCCAAGAGTAAGTTTGTTAAAAAGAGCGGCGGATTTGGCAATATTCAGCGTTGTTCCGTCACCGCCTACAGCTATCATAACATCATTTCGCTTAATAAGTTCCTGCTGCTCGGCAAAAAGCGGTTTAGAAATATCTTCAGTATCCTTATTACATTTTGCAACCTCAACCTCAAAGCCGAGTTCAAAAAGCACAGCTACTATTTGGTCGGTAAGCTTACCGACATCTTTATTGTATATATTAGGAAAAACCGCTATTTTCATATTCTCACCTACTTGTCAAGTTCTGTATGTGACATATTTACAAGTTCTTTAGCATTTACATTTTCACTGACAACAGGTTCTGTTGTCTTATTTAAATAAATTAGATATTCTATATTGCCCTCGGGACCTTTAATAGGAGAAAACTGAAGTCCCATAACGCTAAATCCGTTTTCAAGAGCAAGAGAAATTACATTTTCAACTACTTCCAAATGAACATTTAAATCTCTTACAACTCCTTTTTTACCTACTTTTTCCTTACCTGCCTCAAATTGCGGTTTAATAAGGCAAACAGCCTGTCCGTCAGAAGCAAGAAGTGCGTTCAAGTTAGGTAAAATATGCTTGAGCGATATAAACGAAACATCGACGGAAGCAAAATCAACTTCATCGGGAATTTGTTCACGGGTTGCATATCTGAAATTAGTTCGTTCCAAATTAACAACTCGTTCATCTGTTCTGAGTTTCCACGCAAGTTGACCGTAACCTACATCAACGGAATACACTTTAACGGCTCCGTTTTGAAGCATACAGTCGGTAAAACCGCCTGTTGAAGCACCTACATCCATACAAGTTTTTCCCTCAAGAGTTATAGGGAATTCCTGCATAGCCTTTTCCAGCTTCAGCCCGCCTCGGGAAACATACTGAAGAGTTTTGCCTCTTACCTCGAGAACATCGCCTTCTTTAAGTTCAAATCCGGCTTTATCAACTTTTTGATTATTCACATATACAATTCCTGCCATAATAATCGCCTTGGCTTTTTCCCTGCTCGGAGCGTAGCCCTGCTCAAAAACGGCAACATCAAGTCTTGTTTTCTTTTGCATAATTAATCCTGATTTACTGTATTAATAATTGATTCTTTATCAAGTTTGTATTTCTTTAACTGACTGTCAACACTTGCCTGTTTAATAAATTCGTCTTCAATACAAATATGACGGTACTTTGCCGATACATCGCTTTCGGCAAGCATTGAGCCGAAGCATTCGCCTATTCCTCCCGACTTGATTCCCTCTTCAAAAAAATATACATATTTTGTATTTATAAGGAATTCTATAACACTTGGATTAATAGGCTTAATCTTGTTAAGTTTTATTGCAAAAGTATTGTCAAATTCGTCTAAAGAGTCATAAATATTAAGAAATTCTCTGCCAAATCCGACAATACATTTTTTTGCCGAAACATCACCGAAAACATCATAATCGGCACGCTCGTACACATAGCCGTCAATAGTTTTGCCCTCACTGCCTCGCGGATAACGAATTGCAACGGCATGTTGTTCTTTATATGCCGCTTGATACATCATATCTTTAAGTTCAGCAAATGATGACGGAGCAAAAACCGTAAGATTCGGAACGCTCATAAGATAAGCAGTGTCAAAAACGCCCTGATGACTTTCACCGTCCTCGCCGACAAGCCCTGCTCGGTCGATTCCGAAAATAACTTTTAAATCTTGCATTGCAACATCGTGTATAAGTTGATCATAAGACCTTTGAAGAAATGTTGAATAAACGGCAAAGAACGGAATCATACCGTTTTTTGCAAGACCGGAAGAAAAGGTAACGGCGTGTTCCTCGGCAATGCCTACATCAAAAAATCTTTCAGGATACTTTTGAGAGAAGCCGACAAGCCCGGTTCCGGTACTCATAGCCGCAGTAATTGCACAGATACGCTTGTCCTTTTTAGCAAGCTGACAAAGATAATTTCCGAATACGGAAGAATAGTTTTCGCCGGATGAGAGCGGCTCGCCGGTTTCCACATTGAATTTGCCTATACCGTGAAATTTTGACGGGTATTTTTCGGCAAACTCATAGCCCTTACCCTTTAAAGTGTTCACATGAATGAGCACGCTGTGATTATGCGCCTTTGCAACGGTCAAAACATCAATAAGACTTTCCAAATCGTGACCGTCAATAGGTCCGTAATATCTGAAACCCAAATCCTCAAACATAGTTGAATGATAAAGCTTTTTCCTAATTTTGGAATTTGTCAAAGTAATAAATCTCTGAACCTGTGCACCGATTTTCGGCATTTTCGCAAGGGCGTGCTGAACCTTTGATTTAAAAGTAAAATACTTAGGCGATATGCGAATATGGTTCAAATTTTTTGCCATAGAGCCTACATTGTCGCTTATAGACATATTATTATCGTTCAAAACAACGATAAGGTTGCTGTGGTCATTACCGGCATTATTAAGTGCTTCATAGGCAAGTCCGCCTGTTAAAGCACCGTCACCGATAACGGCAATAACCTTGCCTTTATCACCGTTCAAACTTTTTGCCTTTGCAAGTCCAATTGCGGCAGAAATGGAAGTAGAAGAATGTCCGGATGAAAAAATATCGTGTTTGCTTTCACACGGGCGGGTAAATCCACTTATACCGCCTTCAGTGCGAAGCGTTGAAAATTTTTCTTTTCTGCCGGTAAGTATTTTATGCGTGTAACATTGATGACCGACATCAAAAACAATTTGGTCATTTGGAGAATTAAAAACCTTATGAAGTGCAACCGTAAGCTCAACAGCACCGAGGTTTGACGATAAGTGACCTCCGTTTTTTGATACGGTATCTATCATAACCTCCCTGATTTCACCGCACAGTGTATCAAGTTCATCTATACTAAGTTTTTTAATATCCTTTGGAGAATTTACATTCTCAAGATATGACATAAACTCAACTCTTTTCTATTAGCGTAACGCTCAATTTTCTCTGGTGGTAAGATAGTTAGAAAGTGCCACCATAAACTCGTTATTATCAAAATTTTGCAAAATTTCAACAGCAGAAGAAGTAAGTATTTCTACATCTTTTTGTGCCTTTTCGGCACCGACAAGTGTAACATAGGTTGTTTTGTCATTATCGGCATCCGAACCCACATGCTTGCCGAGTTTTGCTTCATCGCCGTAAATATCAAGTAAATCGTCTTTGATTTGAAAAGCAGTTCCGATAAGATAAGCATATTTTGAAGCAAGTGCTATTTTTTCTTCATCGGCACCTGCGGCAATACAACCGAGAAGACAAGCCGCAGAAATAAGCGCACCTGTTTTTAATCTGTGTACAGATAAAATTTCGGACACGGTAGGGTCGCACGACTCGTATTTAAGGTCGATAACCTGTCCGCCAATCATTCCGCCGACACCTGCGTTTTGAGCCAAAAGGCTGACTGCCGTGGCGTTTTTTTCATCATCAAAATCAGCACCCGCACAAATTTCAAATGCGTGAGTGAGAAGTGCATCGCCTGCCAAAAGGGCGATTGCCTCACCGTACATTTTATGACACGACGGATTGCCTCTTCTCATATCATCGTTATCCATACACGGCAAATCATCGTGGATAAGCGAATAAGTGTGAATGTACTCAACAGCACAAGCGTATGCCATAGCCTTTTCGGCGTTTCCGCCACACATTTTGCAAAATTCGAGAACGAACACAGGTCTTAATCTTTTACCGCCGTTAAGAAGCGAATATCTCATTGCTTTTACAACTTGAGCCTGACCGTCGTTTGCCTTGGGCAAATATTCGGTTAAGTGTTTTGATATTTCCTCGCTGTATTCTTCAAGTTTTTTCTTTATATCAACAGTAAACATCATTACTCCTTAATTATTTCTGTAATTTTTGCTTTTGCATTTTTAAGCTTATCCGCACAAAATGAAGTAAGCTTTGTTCCTTCTTCGAAAAGCGACAGTGCTTCATCAAGAGAAACTTCATTTTTTTCAAGTATACCGACAATTTCTTCAAGTCTTGAGATTGCCTGTTCGTATGTGAGTTCTTTTTTAGTTGCCATTATTTTTAACCTCTGTAATTTCGGACACGAGCGTTCCGTTTTTAATCTTTGTTACGATACTGTCACCGACAGCAATGTTTTTTATATCGGTCAAAACGGTTCCGTCTTTTTCCGTTATGGAATATCCCCTGCCGATAACCGCAAGGGGGCTGAGTACATCAAGCATAGCGGCATTTTTCTTCAAATCATACGCTTTGCTTTTGAGTACATTTTCGTAATGTAATCTTATATTTTTTGCATAACCCTCGATAACCGAAGTTTGAAAATCAAACAATTTGTACACATCGGCAAGCGGTGACTTGTTCATAATATAATCAAGTCTTGCTTCTTCGCCCTGAACAATATTTTCTATACTCTTATCAAGCATCAATTCAAGACCCTGAAGATTAACATATTCGTTATTAATATCCGGAACGGCAAGTTCTGCCGCAGCACTCGGAGTAGGTGCTCTAAGGTCGGCAACAAAGTCGCAAATTGTATAATCCGTTTCGTGTCCCACGGCGGAAATAATCGGAGTTTTGCATCTATATACGGCATTTGCAACCTCCTCGGTATTAAATGCCCACAAGTCCTCTATTGAGCCTCCGCCTCTGCCGACAATGATTGTGTCTACACCGAGCCTGTCCAAAAAGTCAATAGACGAAGCAATGTCCTTTGATGCAGCTTCTCCCTGAACGACGGTTGGCACAATAACAACCTCGCATAAAGGAAAGCGGCGGGTAATTATATTTTTAACATCCTCGACTGCCGCACCCATATTTGAAGTAGCAACCCCGATTTTTTGCGGGTATTCGGGAATAGATTTTTTTATATCCTCATCAAAATAGCCTTTCTGTGCAAGCTTAGCTTTGAGCTGTTCAAAAGCAACAGCCAAATCTCCGGCACCCTTAGGCTGAATATCACGAACATAAAGCTGATATACTCCGTCACGCTCATAAACGCCGATTTGACCGAAGCAAACAACATTCATACCGTCACGCGGGACAAACTTCAACTTATAATTGTCGGTCGCAAACATAACGCATTTAAGCTGTGACGAGCTGTCTTTCAGCGTAAAATACATATGTCCGCTTTGACGGTAATGTTTAAAATTTGAAATTTCGCCCATAATATAAACATTTTGAATAGGCGGAATCTCGTCAAAAAGCGATTTAATATATCTGTTAATTTGTGAAACTGTAAGAGTAGTCATTATTTGTTATCTTTCAAATACGCATAAATTGCCATACCTGCCGCATTGTCAAGTGAAAACTCGCTTGCGGCAAAATACGCATTGTATCTTTCGTTAATAGTTTTGCGAAGCAAAGAATTGGAAGCAACACCACCGGAAAAAGCGACAGGTAAATTGCCGTATTTTTGAATAACTCCGTCAAGCATTGACGAAACGGTTTCGGCAATATAGGTGAGAACAAATTTGGCAACATTTTGCGGACTTTCACCCTTATCAATCATATTCCTTGCCTTATTTTCAACTCCGCTCAATGAGCAATTACCGTCAAGCATGGTAGGTTTGATTTTATATTCGGTATCGCTTTGAAGCGAGAGCCTGTCAAGTTCTTTGCCACAAGGAAATGTAATGCCGAGCATAACACCTGTCCTGTCAATAGCCTGTCCGGCTTTTAAATCTGTGCTGTTTGCAACGACGGTTACTTTAATAATCTCGTCATCATCGGGTTCTACCAAAAGTGCCTCGGTAGTACCGCCACTCAGATGAAAAGCAAGAAATGTTTGATTAATCAAATCAAGCTTGTCTGCCGAATAAAGAGCGGCAAGAATATGACCGACCTGATGCGATGTTTTATAAAGCGGAATGCGGTTAACACTTGAAAGCACCGTAGCAACATTTTCACCGACTAAAAAGCACGGCATATAACTGCCGTCAACATTACGCGGACGAGTGCTTACGCCGACAGCTTTCGGGAATTCGAATTGTAATTTTTCACATAATTTCGGCATATTAACGGTGTGTTGAAACACAGCATCGCTTTGGCGAAGTCCGCGTTCGCCGGGTTTTACGGTAAGTATCTGCTTTGCCTGATTGACCGTTTTGCCGTCAAAGGTTGCAAGTGAAGTTGTATAATTGCTTGTATCAAAGCCTAAATACATTACTCCTCTCCCCTTGCAACAGAACCGAGAATACCGTTGATAAACGAATAGTCACCCTCACCCGAATACTTTTTAGCAAGTTCTACGGCTTCGTTGATTGCAACGCTTTGAGGTACATCATCTACATACTTAATCTCATAAACGGCAAGGCGAAGAATTGCAAGATTTACCTTTGGAAGGCGATTGGTTTTCCAGCCCTTGGAATAGGTATTGATAACCTCGTCAAGCTCATCGGTTTTGGAGACCACGCCCTCAAAAAGGGACTTGGCATATTTGCCGACCTTAGCCACATTTTCCTCATAAATGGAAACGGTCTCTTCGTTATTAAAAAGATTTTGAAAAACAAGGCAAAACGCCTGTTCTCTTTGTTCTGTTCTGCTCATATATTCTCCTATAAAAAAGCCGGCTCAAATAACACAGATATGAGTCGGCAACATAATTATTTTTCACTTGTTAAAGGTGCATCGGAATTGCCGCTCTCCGGAAAGTCAATACCGGCAATAATTACATTAACCTTGGAAACTTCCTTGCCGGTCATATTAAGAATTGCCTCGTATACATTATGTTGTACATTTTCGGACACAGTCTTAATTTTTTTGTTTGGGAGCAGGTTGATGTAGATACTTATATCCATATCGTCGCCGTCTTGTGTAATTCGCACGGGACGCATAACCTTTAGGCTTCCCTTTTTTATTGTACCGACAACATCCATCGGTTTACTTGAAAAGGAACTTACGCCGTCAACATCCTTTGCGGCATTGATTGCGATTGATGAAATTGCCTCTTCGTTAATAATAAGGTTGCCTTTTTCGTTTGAACGTGTAATTTCCATATACATAACTCCTTTGGTGTTGATATTATAACACATAAAAGTTAAATATACAAGAAATAATTTATTATTTAGACTGAATAATTGAAACATCTTCAAAACCGCATTGAAGCTGTGACATTGCGATATCTTTGATTTGAACGATAGTAGTGTCGTCAAGTTTTTCGCAATCGACAACGATATCTACGCCCGAGCCGTCCTCTTTTATGACGGCAATGCAGTTATCAATTCCTTTGGCACAAACGAGTGTTTCAATTTTATTTTCAATAGTTACAAAATTGGATATCCTTGCAATATTTTCAGCGGCAACAGTGCGTGCAGCTTCTGTTTCGGAAGTGTTTGAAACAACGGATTGCAATTTTTCAAGTGCGGTATCCCGTGCAGTATTACGCTCTACACGGGCTTTTGTAAAATATGTATTTTCCTCGCTGACATCTGTTGTGGTTGCGTCTACAAGCTCTGCTTTTCCAAGCGTTTTTTCAGTTGCAGAATCAATAAGAGGCTGAATCGTTGAGCTGACATCGGTATTTTGATAATACCAATTTCCAACCACGCCTACTCCCAAAATGAGTACAAATGCAGCAACTGCCGATATGTATTTTTTACGCTTTTTGCGTTCTTTTTTACTCTCGTTATCGGTAAGTTCAAAAGGTTGTTCTTGCGAGTTATTTTCATTAAACTCCGCTTCAAATTCCGCAAAGTACTCTTCATCGCTTTTAAGAAACTGTTCTTGCGGATTGGTCTGTTCTTTTTTTCGTTTCATACAATCACCTGTTAATTTTTGATACGCTTATTTTTGCCGAAGAAATGCCATAAAGAGATGATACGGCAGAAATCACCTTTTCTTTTACATTTGCATTATCACCGCCTTGACAAACCACCGCAACACCCATAACTTTTGGAAACGATTGCTTGACGAGAACGGGAGAATCATTATTGTTGTCCTCGTATAATACATATTCGCTCTTTTTTGAAATAGAACCGCTGTCTGTACTCTCGTCGGTATTTTGTGCATAAAAATTTTCATCGGTTTCCTGCAAAGTAATCATAACCTTACATTTGCCGACACCGTCAATTGAAGAAATAATGTTTTCGGTTTTTTCTTCAAGCGAAGCTATATACTGCTGATAATCAACATTTTCTGATTTTTTTGAAGAAGAATCCGATGGAATAAATTCCGATAAAAGAATGAGCAAAACGCCGAACACGCAGGCAATTACGAGAAGTCTTTCCTTGTGTTTCATATTTCTAAAACTTGCAAATAGTGATTTAATTTTACTCTCCAATATGAACCACCTCAACATTGAGCGACAGATTGTCATAAATAATATTTTTAACATCGTCAACATTGTACTCGTCACTGACGGAAACTGTAATGCTTTCTATTTCAACTTCATTATCGGAATTGATTTTTGAATGACAATTGACATTTGAACCTGTCACATTATTATCTGCAAGGCAGGATTTTATTTGATTTTCAATCACGCCGTTACTTATACTGTCAGTATTAACCGTTGTAAATTCCGGGAAGTCAAAATTAAATTTCGACTGTGTGAACGGATATAAAAAAGAGAGAAAAATAAACATTGAAATAATCATTTTATAAAACCGCCCCATACTGCCTTTTGGAGTTAGGAAGGAAAGGACAACGCAGATAAAAACAGTCGTACACACGAACACGCACCATTGTTTTACAAAGTTCATTTTCCACCACCTGCCGCAATTAATATTCCAAACGAAATTACCGTTGTTACCATTGACAAAACAAGCACAACATTGATAAGTAATAATGTATTTAAAAATGCATTAATCACCGAAGAAACCGATTTATCACCGAAAGCATCGGATACTATGACACAAATTGTGAGCATAATTCTCCACAAAACAACCTCGATAACCGACGGCAAAAAGACAAGCACTACGGCCGCAATTCCGACAACTCCGACACTGCTTTTAATCAATGATGAATATGCCTGAATTGACAAAATACCTTCACTGATTGACGAACCAATAACAGGAACGACCGAATTAATTGCAAAGCGAATCGAACGAAGTCCGAGCATATCGGCTCTGCCGGCGACTGCTGTTTTTACAGACAGTACCGATATGAACACGCCGCAAATAAATGAAATACAGGTTGTAATAATTTTCTTGAATGATGAAAGAAGTTTGTCTAAATTTAATTCATATCGAAGCGATGACGTAACTCCGAGTGCAAGATAGCAATTTATGACGGGTACAAAAACATTTGAGGATAAAAATGACAAACCCTGTGCAAGCAAAAGCAAAGTTGTGTTTGTTGAAAAACCGGTTGTTATTCCACCGGAAGCGACTACAATACTGCAAAAGACCGGAATGAAAGCATATACAAAATTTGACGCAACCGATATTGCCATTGCGGCAAGTGATACGGTTGAAGTGAGTTTTACAAGAATAACAGTGGCTATTAAAATTGATGTTGCCGTAGAGTAAATTAGATTTACCGAAGCATCCGACTCGGGCTTAAAACTCTGCAATAATGCCGAAAGCAGTATGAACACAAGAATTGTAACGCCTGATTTCACAGGCAATTCGGCTTTTTGTGCAAATACGGATTTAAGCAAGTCGACTATATCGTTAAATGAAAGAGCGGTTATACTTTGATATGAAAAATCAAGTAAACCGAGTTCATCAAGCATATCGTATGTATCATCGTCAAGTTCTTTTTCAAAGGACGACAAATCAAACGACGAAAGGGTTTTTACATATTCGTCCTCGCTGTAATCCATTGAATAGGACGAAACCGGAACGAAAAGGAATATAATAAGTGCACACAAAAATATAAGAATCTTTTTCATTTAACAAGTCCTACAACCATAGAAATCACCGTTTCAAGTAACGGCATAAGAAGTGACAAGGCAAAAACTTTTGCTGACATTTCCGTAAGTGAAGCGAGTGCATTTTCACCGTTATCTCTGCATATATCAACCGTAAACTGCGTAATAATGACAATACAAAGAACCTTGAGCATCAGTTTTACATACACAACTCCGGACGGTACAGTCTGCGACAGGCTCATTAACGAAGAAAAAAGCTCGCTCATCTTATTTGACACAGTAAAAAAAGAAAGTATTCCGCCCGCAACCGAAAGAATGAGTGCAAAACTTTTATTGTGTTCTTTGAGAACAAGACTGCACATCAAAACGCAAAACGCTATTCCGAGTACCTTTGCCATAATTACAAATCAAAAAGAGATTTTACGGTAGAAAAAAGTTCTTTAATTTGCGGAATAAGCATCATAAGCACAACGACAACTCCGGCAAGCGTGGTAAGCATTGCTTGGTCGTCACGCCCGGAACGGACAAGCAGAGTATTAAGCACGGCAACAATTATACCGATTGCCGCTATTTTAAAGATAAAGTTGACTTCCATTTTTACACCTCTAAATCAATGCCAAAGTAACAATAATTCCGAATGAAAAACTAAGGCTTAAATATATTTTCGCTTTAGATTTATACATTTCTTCATATTTACGCTGTGACTCGGTCATATATTCCCTGAAAGCTTCTATTTGTTTTATTTGGTTCTCAACATCATACTTACCGAGAGAATAAAAGAAGCCGCCTATGATTTTGTTTTCATCATCTGAAAGCGATGTTTTTGCCGATTGCTCGCTAAGGAGCATATCTTGTCCCGCAAAATCAAGTTTTTCAAATTCAGGTGAAGCGAACAAATCGGAAACCGATGTTTGTTTAAACTTAATTTCGGGCAAAATATAATTTGTAAGAGCTACAAGGTCACGGCAAATATTAATTTTTCTTTTAATGCTTTCGGTCAAATATATTCCCGTCATCAGCGACGAAATTATGATTATTACCGCTCCTGCAAATTTCATTGAATATCTCCCGTGCATCAAGAATTTTTACCGAATAGTTCTCATCAAGCAAAACGATTTTTTCAAATTCGCCGGTAGAAAGCAAATCGCTGAGAATAGGTTTGACAAACAACTCCTGCTTTTTACCGATATGAATCGAAAGCAAAAACTTTACTCCGCAAGAAAATCCGAAACGAATTTTATCAAATTCCTTTTGTGTTGCAATTTCATCGCACACGATAACATCAGGTGACATTGTGCGTATTGCGTTTTCTATACCTTTTGCCTTTTCAAACCCTGTAATGACATCGGTGTTCAACCCGACATCAAGAGTAAAATCGTTGCCGACCTTGCCTGCAAGTTCATTGCGTTCATCAACAATAGCAACTTTTTTATATTCATTGTTGAAGCCGTCGGATAATTCTCTTGCCATATCGCGAAGAAGCGTTGTTTTGCCTCCTGACGGCTTGCCAGCAACTATTACACTGCAAACGCCGTTGGCAAAAATTTTATTCAAAACTTCCCGACTGCAACCGACCGCTTGCCTTGGTATGCGAATATTGACCGAAGATATGTTTTTTACAGAAACATGCTTTTCATCCTCGTAAACCGCTGACGAGCATACGCCGACGCGTGAGCCGTTTTCGAGTGTTATATATCCGTTTTTTAAGTTGTTCATATTACTGTAAACCGAATAAGAACACAGTCGGTTAAACATATCTTCAAAATCTGTTGAAGTTACCGTTAATACATTCTTTTCCGGCACAGAAAACGAAACATTACGATTATCGACAAAGCATGTCCTGCTGTTTATTACAAATACGACCGGCATATTGCGTCTTATGCGAATTTCCGTTAAGCCTTCCTGCTGTGCTTTTGACAAATTATCAAGAGCATTTGATACAGTTGACGGCAAATATTTTTTAACATATTCATAAACTTTCACAATCTCACCCACATAAAACTATGTGCAAATTATAAAAAATATTACAAAGAAGTTAAAAATATCCAAATTGGATTGAAGCTGAGCATATAATATGTTAATATAATTAAAAATACGTACAACAAGGTGCTATATGAACATTACCAAATCGGGAAACACGATAAAAACGAACAAAACATTTAACGCTCAAACAGTTGCATTTACAGCTGTTTACGGCGTTGGCATATTTATATTTTTAGTAATCAAGCAGATTTTAAAAGGTGCTGTAGGCTTATCGGCAAGCGTTGCGATGTCGATTGCATTTGTTGCCGTTATGCTTGGTTTGTTTTTTTGTGAGAAAAAATTTGTTTTTGCAAAAAGCATAAATTCAGGTAAAATCAAACAAATGTTGACCTACATTTTCAGATGTGCGGTTGATTTCGGATTTTTCAAAATTCTTGATTTTACACTAAACGATATGCTGGATATGAACAAAATGCTTGTTTATCTGCTTACGGCTGTTTTAATATTTGTATTCAATCTTTATTTTGACAGACTGATTGTGTTTGACAACACGGAAAAACCGGAAAGCGTCGGCGACACAAAGCTTTACAAAGTCTTTTTTGCAAACAGATTTGTTGTATTTTCAATGAGTTTGGCACTCATCGGAATACTGTTTGTGTTTATGATATTCAAGCTCTTCCCGTTCGGTGACACAACGGTTTTAAGAATGGATTTGTATCATCAGTACGGACCGCTTTTTGTTGAATTTTATGACAGAATTACACATTTTAAAAGTTTTCTGTATTCGTGGGAATCAGGAGGCGGTTCAAGCTTTTTAGGCAACTATTTCAACTATCTTTCAAGTCCCCTTTCGTTTTTGGTTTTACTTTTCGACCGTAATCAGGTGGGTTACGCAATTACCGCTTTGGTAATAGTTAAAGGTGTGTTGTCTGCCGGAACTTTCACATACTTTTTGAAAAAAAGCTTTGATACCCATTCGTATGCTTCAGCCTGCTTTGGTGTGTTTTATGCTTTCTCGGGATACTTTCTTGCATACTACTGGAACATAATGTGGATAGACGGTATGATTTGGTTGCCTCTTGTTGCATTAGGTATTCAAAACATAGTCAATAACGGCAAATGCAAATTATATGTTCTGTCTTTATCAATATTGCTTTTCAGCAGTTACTACATCGGATATATGACCTGCATCTTTTCGGTATTATATTTCTTTGTATACTTTATTGCACACAAGGATTTTTCGGATAAAATTAACATTTACAGCAAAAAACAAAAGCCGTTAAAAGCCCTTTTCAACAATCGATTTGTAATGAGTATTGTTAAATTCGGTTTAAGTTCACTGTTTGTTGGCGTGCTTTGTGCTTGCTTCTTGGTTCCTGTTTATTTTATACTTCAATCATGCTCAGCAACATCGGACAGTTTTCCGTCAGCGGTTGAACAAAATTTCAATTTGATTGATATGCTGTCATCTCATCTTGCGGGACTTGAAACAACCATTCGTTCTTCCGGTGATGATGTGCTGCCTAATATTTACTGCGGTATTTTGCCTGCAATTCTTTTGCCTTTGTATCTAATCAACAGAAAAATCGGACTTAAAGAAAAAGCAACCTATGTTGTATTACTGCTGTTTTTCATCGTAAGTTTCGATTGCAACATTCTTGATTTTATGTGGCACGCAATGCATTTGCCGAATGATTTACCGTTTAGATATTCATTCCTTTATGTTTTTATTTTGCTGGTTATGGCATTCAGGTGTTTGACAGTTTTCAAAGGAATTGAATACCGAGATATTATGGCAACGGGAATACTGTTGATGTTTTTGGTGCTGTACTATCAAAAAAATCCTACAAACAAAATAAGCGGATTTACAATTTACGCATCGCTTATTTTCATAATGGTATGGACACTGGTTTTACTTGCAATAAAGAAAAACAATTTTTCAAAATTCGTTATCGGTATAACAATTGCCTGTATGACATTCTGTGAAGTTATTGTAACTGACAGCAAATCATATCTTTTTACGCAAGAGCAAACTCCGTATGTTGAAAAAATGGACACAATGGACGAAGCTGTTAACTATATCAAAGAAAAAGACAACGGCTTTTACAGAACGGAGTTGACATATCTCAACACCCGTATGGACCCTTGCTTATACAATTACAACGGTATGTCGGTATTCTCGTCAATGGCATATGAAGACTACAGTCAAACGCAATACAGTCTCGGTATGTTCGGCAACAGAATCAATTCTTACACATACAACACTCAGACGCCTGTATACAATATGATGTACGGCATCAAGTACCTAATCAAAGACTCAAGCAGTCTTGACTTATCTGATGATTATTACAAAAAGATTTATACTACAAGCGGTAAGTATCAACTGCCTGTTTATGAGAACAGATACACTCTTCCGATTGCATTTTTAACATCGAAATCCGTTGAGGATTGGGATAACAGCGAGGGGAATCCGTTTGATGTTCAGGAAGATTTAATTGACAAGGCGACGGGAGTAAGCAATGTATTTGTACCGGTTGAATATATAAACACCGACAGTTACAATGCGGATTGTGAGGAAGTTACGCAAAACGGCACTTATTTTGTTGACTCTATCGAGGAAAACACCGGTGGAAGTATAGATATAACTTTCAAGTCGGTGAAAGCCGGAAATGTTTATATTTACATTGAATCAAGTGAAATCGAGAATGTTAATTACTATTGGAACGACGGTGTAAACACGACATATCAAGGTATATCGGAGCCGTACATTCTCGATCTCGGTACGCACAATTCCGGTGATGAAATCAAGGCTTCGATTGACTTAAACGGAGTCACATCGGGCAGTGCCTCATTCACTATTTATGCATACAACATCGATAATACTGTTCTTGATTCGGCATACGAAATGCTGTCACTCGGTAAAATGGAAGTCACAAAGCACAGCGACACAAAAATCGAAGGCACAATAAACGCCGGATACGACGGATATTTGTACACATCTATTCCGT
Organism: bacterium; assembly: GCA_963661495.1. Classification (GTDB taxonomy): domain Bacteria; phylum Bacillota; class Clostridia; order Oscillospirales; family Acutalibacteraceae; genus Eubacterium_R. Next base: position 81,931 of record CAVLCA010000003.1, on the reverse strand, counting down.
ATGATGACGGTTGGAAGATATATATTGACGGTCACGAAGTAAAAACCTTTAAAATCGGAGACAGTCAACTCGGAGCAACTGTTAAACAAGGGCAGCACGACATCAAATTGGTTTATTCGCCTAAAGGCTTAACTTACGGATTACCGATATCCGCTTGCGGATTGATTGGTATATTCGGATACGGTTTGCTCAGACGAATGAAAAAATCCAAAGCAAATTCAAAAGCACTGTAACTTGAAACAATTTGTTGATTATATATAAAAAATCTTTGCACCGAGAGCTAAATATTTATATTAAAAATTGTTATTAAGTGTTTATTTTTGGGGCAATATGTTGTAAAATGTAAGCATAAATTGAGAGGAGTATTTTTAAAATGCCAAGAATCACAGCAGAAGAAGTACAAACAATCCCTTACGGTCCATTAGGAATTATCGCTTTGCCGGGAACAGAAGCTCTTGCGGCAAAGATTGACAGTTACCTTGTAAAATGGAGAGCCGAACAAGCAGCCGCTCACAAAGAAAACATTGCTTTTTACGGCTATCAAAGAGAGTCATACCTTATTGACACGACAATCGCAAGATTCGGTTCGGGCGAAGGTAAGGCGGTAATCAATGACACAATCAGAGGTTACGACCTGTATATTATTGTTGACTGTTTCAATTACAGCGTTACTTACAATATGTACGGTATGAATGTACCTAAATCACCTGACGACCATTTTTCGGATTTGAAGAGAGTTATTTCTGCCGCATCAAGCAAGGCAAAAAGAATCAATGTAATTATGCCGATGCTTTACGAGGGCAGACAGCACAAGCGTTCATCGCGTGAATCACTTGACTGTGCCATGGCTTTACAGGAGCTTACAACTCTCGGTGTTGAAAACATCATTACATTTGATGCACACGACCAAAGAGTTCAAAACTCGATTCCTCACAAATCATTTGAAAATGTTATGCCTACATACCAGATGATTAAGGCAATCGTTAACAGCGTTGACGATTTAACGGTTGACCCTGATCACCTTATGATTATTTCACCTGATGAGGGTGCAATGCACAGATGTATTTATTTTGCAACACAGCTTGGTGTAAATCTCGGTATGTTCTATAAGAGAAGAGATTATACAAGAGTTGTAAACGGCAGAAACCCGATTGTTGCACATCAATATCTTGGAGAAAGTGTTGAGGGCAAAGACATTATCATCGTTGACGATATGATTTCTTCAGGCGAAAGCATGCTTGAGGTTGCAAAGAAGCTTAAAGAGCTCAAGGCAAAGAGAATTTTTGTTTGTACTGCATTCGGTCTTTTCTGCAACGGTCTTGAAATATTTGACCAGGCACACGAGGACGGCATATTTGAAAAAGTATTTACCACAAACGGTGTATATCAAACGCCGGAACTTCTCTCAAGAGATTGGTATCAAGGTGTTGAACTCTCAAAATACCTTGCATATTTTCTTGATACAATCAACCACGATTTGTCGGTTTCGTCATTACTTGACAATTCAAACAAAATCGACTCGTTACTTAAGAAAAAAGGATTGAAATAATTATGGCAAAGAAAAAGAAAAAGTCAGGCATTTCAAAGCTTGTATTTGTTATTATTTTCAGTATTTTGGTAATGACGCTTGTTCCGACAGGTATTTACTGTGCCGTTGAAAGAATCAATCCGGTTACAATGGCGTCGTCTGTTTTTCAATCAGACAATCCAAAATTGTTAATCGGCAAATGGCAGAACGAAGAAAGAACATCTGCATACGAGTTTTTTGAAGACGGCACATACAAAGCTTACTTTACAAAGGATTATTCTTTTGAGGGCGAATACTCAATTAAGGGCAACAAACTTACTTTGTTGAACACTTCTATCAACCAAACGGTTGTTTACACATTTTCTGTTAACAGAAAGTCACTTGAAATGTTGGTTTATCAGGAAAACGGATTGGATTCAAACGCAAGCACTGAACAAACAGCGAAATACGGCAAGGTTGAAAGAATCGAGCTTAGATCTCCTTTGGACGCACTCGGAATTATCGTTGACTCCATAAAGGAAGAAACAACAAACGAATCAACTACAGAGGAATAAGTTTTAACAAAGTAATATAAGCAAAACCAAGGTCATATCATTTACTTAGAAGGAGTAAACGGTATGACCAAAAATGTAGAATCAAGATGTATTGAACTTGGAAAATACATTGCAAAGAACAAAACAACTGTGAGGCAGACTGCCAAAGTTTTTGGCATAAGCAAAAGCACGGTACATAAGGATGTTACAAAACGACTGGAAGAAATCTCTCCCCAGCTTGCCGACAAAGTAAACAGTGTTTTGCAAAACAACAAATCGCAAAGGCACATACGGGGCGGAGAAGCAACGAGAGAAAAATATCTCCAAATAAAAAGAAAGAAGTAGAAATTATGTCTATAGGATTTATCGGATGCGGAAATATGGCAAGTGCCATCATCTGCGGAATCATCGACAACAAGGCTGTAAGCGAAAAAGATGTAAATGTTTTTGATATTTACGCTCCGGCAACAGCAAAAATGAAATCAAAATACGGCATAAATGTTTTCGACAGTGAAGAAGAAATAGTAGAAAACAGTGACACGGTCGTTTTGGCTGTTAAACCGAATGTACTTTCATCCGTTCTTAAAAAAATTGACGGAGTTCTTAAATCCAAGAACACTTTGATAATTTCCATAGCAGCCGGAAAAAGCACGGGATTTATTGCAGACAATCTTACGCACGACAACAGGATTATCCGTGTTATGCCTAATATAAATGCAACTGTATCGGAAGCGATTTGTGCATACACAGCTAATGACAAGGCAACAGACAGTGACAAAGAATTAACTGAAAAGATTTTTTCAGCAGTCGGTGAGATTATTTATCTTGAAGAGAATTATTTTCCCCTTTTCGGCGTTCTCGGAGCTTGCACCCCTGCACTTGCTTATATGTTTATTGACGAACTTGCAAGAGCCGGAGTTAAAAACGGAATGAAAAAGGATGTTGCACTCAAGATTTCGGCACAGGCTGTACTCGGCAGTGCCAAAATGATTCTTGAAAGCAACGAACACCCATATGAGCTTATTGACAAGGTATGCTCACCGGGCGGCACAACAATTGAAGCCGTTACCTCACTTCAAGAAAGCGGATTTAATTCTGCAATACACAAAGCTGTTGACAAGGCAGTAGACAAAGACAGCAAATTATAATGAATGATTTAAAGAACTCGACAAATAGTTGGGTTCTTTTTTATTTACTTTGACAATAGACAAACAGCTTTTGTATATTGTATAATTAAAAATTAAGGAGTGATAAAAATGAAAAGAAAACTATCTATGATTATTGCATCAATCGTATTTGTTATTATAGCGATTGGCATAACAAATGTATTTGCCGCACAAATTGATTCCGATTATACAAACGACAACGGCACAAGGGTTGTTAACATTTCGTCGAACGGCGATGCGGACGATACGGTTTCAATCCGCAAGATACTGAAAGACAGTATGTGCAACAATCTTGTTGTAAATTTTGCACCCGGCAATTACACTCTTACTAATTCGTTGCCTATTTTTGACAATACCACATTTAATGCAAACGGAGCTGTGTTTACGCAAAAAACCGACGGCAAGGGTTTGTTAATAAACGGATTTCATATGAACAGTTCTTACGGAAAAGGTTCGGGCGGATACGGTTCTTTGAAAAATGTTGTTATTAACGGCGGAACCTGGATTGGAACTGCCAAACCGAACACAGAAAAGACGCTGAAAGACAATGGATATTATGTCGGCTACTCATCGTTTCTGTTTATGCACGCTCAAAATATCACAATAAAAAACTGTTCATTTAAAAATAATTACAACGGACACTTTATTGAATTTGCAGGAGTTAAAAATGCCAAAATAGAGAACTGCAATATGGCTTTGAGCGACAGCAAATACAAAGGTGAAGGCTCGAACGAAGCTATACAAATTGACAATACATATCAGCAAAGCAATTCCCCGTCAGGTGCTCCGTGGGACGACACGGCTTGTGAAAACATTACCGTAAAAAATTGCAAAATCAAATATGCAAGAGGCATCGGAACCAATCGAATCGGTAAAAGTTTTTACAAAAATATCAAAATTCAGGGCTGTAAAATAACATCAACCAACGAAGCACTTAATATGTACGATGTTCTTGGTTTAACCGTGAGCAAATGCACTGTAAAGACCACCGGTAAATTTAAAGATTACCGCTCAATAGCGTTTTATGTAGGTCTTGACAGCGTGCCGAGAGGCAGTAATTTGTCAAAGGCAGATGTAACAATCACAGGCAACAAAGTTTACGGTAACACGGCAGGGCTTAAATTTCACAGTTTAAACAAAAAAGCAAAGTTTAACAATGTAAAAATCAAAAACAACAAAATCTATTGTAAAAAAGGCAAGGACAAAGCCTTACTTTTGGAAAGCGGCACAAAGAAAACTCAAAAATCCAAAAACACGCTAAAAAAAGGCTAAAGAAAAAGGAAATGCTTACAATCAAATTAAGCATTTCCTTTTTATAGGCTGTCAATAAAGTCCCTGAAACACACCGAAATAATATCGGCGTAAATTAAATAGGAGATAGGTTTGTCTATCACGAAATATTATTGTTTTAATAATGCTGACTAAAGGAAAGTGCTGCAAACATTGAGTTTGCGGCACTTTTGGCGTTTTCCGTTTTTTGCTCAGTCGAGGTACCATCGTACATCTTCCTTCGCAAGAAAACGAAATTCAGGACCTTTCTCAACAGCCTACAGCGTGCCGAAAATACTTTTTCGACACGCTGGAAAAGGAAATGCTTACAATAAAATTAAGCATTTCCTTTTTAATTAATCAATGATTACATATACTTTTTGATTTCGTCAACCTTATTTGTTTGCTCCCAAGGAACATTGAGGTCTTCCCTGCCCATATGACCATAAGCGGCAACTGCCTTGTAAATCGGTCTTCTCAAATCAAGAGTTTTGATAATTGCGGACGGACGAAGATCAAATACCTTATTAACAATTTCACTGATTTCGTCATCATCCTTTTTGCCTGTGCCGAATGTATCAACCATAACGGATACAGGCTTTGCAACGCCGATAGCATATGCAAGTTCAACCTCACATTTTTCTGCAAGACCTGCGGCAACAATATTCTTTGCTACCCATCTTGAAGCATAAGCGGCACTGCGGTCTACCTTTGTAGGGTCTTTACCCGAAAATGCACCGCCGCCGTGACGGGCATATCCGCCGTATGTATCAACAATAATTTTTCTGCCTGTAAGACCCGAGTCACCCATAGGACCGCCGATAACAAATCTGCCTGTCGGATTTACATAAAATACTGTATCATCGTCCATAAGCTCGGCCGGAACGGTTGTTTTGATAACATTTTCGATAATATCCGAACGAAGTTGTTCAAGAGAAACCTCAGCACTGTGCTGTGATGATACAACAACAGTTGTAACTCTTACCGGTTTGCCATCCACATATTCAACTGTAACCTGAGTTTTACCGTCTGCACGAAGATAAGGCAATGTGCCGTTCTTTCTTACTTCGGTAAGTTTGAGAGCAAGCTTATGTGCAAGAGAAATAGGCATAGGCATAAGTTCCTTAGTTTCGTTGCACGCGTAGCCGAACATCATACCCTGGTCACCGGCACCGTTAAGATTGTCCTCATCTTCCTCATTGTTTTTAAGCTCAAACGACTTATCAACACCCATAGCAATATCAGGTGACTGCTTATCAAGAGAAGTGATAACGGCACAGGTATTGCCGTCAAAGCCCTTTTCACTGTTGTCATAACCGATTTCACAAACAGTTTTGCGAACGATAGCATTGATGTCGACATTTGCCTTTGTTGTGATTTCACCCATAATATGAACTTGACCGGTTGTACAAGTAGTTTCGCAAGCAACACGGGATTGCGGATCTTGCTCAATCATAGCGTCGAGAATGGCGTCTGAAATTTGGTCGCAGATTTTATCCGGATGACCTTCTGTAACAGATTCACTTGTAAATAAAAATCGTGACATATATATACCTCTTTCCAAATATTTTTCTTAAACAAAAAGAACAAAATAAAAAGCATACAGCGGTTAACCGTATGCTGATAATTCATCATTCGGTATTATCTTACCGCAGGTATTAGCACCTTACGCAAGGCAGGTTGCTGTGGCGTCACAGGGCCAGTCCCTCAACCACTCTTGATAATCTCTATTCCTTTTTGCATAAATATGATACTACAAATACAGAACCTTGTCAACAAAATTTTTATTGAAATATTTGTTAATATATATTGTAATTTGTTTAGAAATAGTTTATAATTGATATGTTAACATTTTACTTATTGTTAATAAGTATAATTTGCTGTTTAAGGAGGAAAAATAATGGCAAAGAAAACCGTATTCGTTACCGGCGGTACCGGTAATATGGGTTGGGCTGCTGTTCAGGAAATGCTCAAGCATCCAAATGAAATAAACATTAAAATGCTTGCAAGAAAGAGCCCTAAAAACGAAGAAAAATTAAAAGGCATTATTGCTAAGCCTAATGTTCAGGTTGTATGGGGTGACTTGGGCGATTACGATTCAATCCTTGAAGGCGTTACAGGTGCAGACTATGTTTTACATATCGGCGGTATGGTATCTCCGACTGCTGACTGGAAGCCGTACAGAACGCAAAAGACAAATATCGGTGCAGCACAAAATATTTGCAAGGCTGTTTTAGCTCAGCCGAATGCTGATGATATTAAGGTTTGCTACATTGGTACCGTTGCCGAAACAGGCGACAGAAACTACCCTATTCACTGGGGCAGATGCGGCGACCCAATCAAAATTTCAATTTACGACCACTATGCAATTTCAAAGACTGTTGCTGAACGCACATTCGTTGAAAGCGGTATTAAAAATTGGGTTGTAATGCGTCAAAGCGGTATTCTCTATCCAAATATCCTCAAAAATATGGACCCGATTATGTTCCATGTTCCTATTAACGGCGTACTTGAATGGTGTACTGTAGAAGACTCGGGAAGACTTATGTGCAACCTTGTACTTGAAGACGAAAAAGGCACACTCGGTGCTGATTTCTGGAATCACTTCTTCAACATCGGTTCAGGTGAACAATACAGAATTTCGAACTATGAATTTGAACACCTTCTTCTCGGTACTCTCGGTCTTGCAGGCCCTGAAAAGCTCTTTGACCCTAACTGGTTTATCACAAAGAACTTCCACGGTCAATTCTATGCAGACGGTGACAAGCTCGAAGAGTTCCTTCACTTCAGAGAGAATCTCCCTGTTCAGGACTACTTTAACAGACTTGCAGACCAGGTTGAATTCTACTTCAAAATTCCAAGATATCTTCCAAAGAGCCTTGTAGCATCTTGTGCAAAGCCGTTTATGAAGAAGATTGCATCTACAAAGGACTTCGGTACTCTTGACTGGGTTGCTACAAAGAATCCTGAAAGACTTTCTGCTTACTACGGCACATACGAAGACTGGGCAAAGCTCCCTACAAAGTGGGAAGATTTTGAAATCACAAAGTTCAACAAAAAGACTGAAGACGCAGAAAACTACAAGCTTGACCACGGTTATGACGAAACAAAACCTGAATCAGAGCTTGATATTGAAGATATGAAGCAAGCTGCTAAGTTCCGTGGCGGCGAATGCCTCAGCAAGTCAATGAAGAAAGGCGATATGGCTACAAAGCTCAAGTGGAAATGCGGTTACTGCGGTGCCGAGTTCGAAGCTTCACCTGCTCTTATTCTTCTTGGCGGTCACTGGTGTCCTGAATGCTACATTCCTCAAAAGCAATGGGATTATGACAACATTGCAAGAACAAATCCATTCTTTGCACAGGTTTGGTATCCTAACCACACCAAGGAAGAAACAAATGTTTACAAGTTTGACGATTTGTTCCAAATTGACGGCGTTAAATGGGACGACATTAAAAGATAATTTTAAAACATTAACCTCTCGGATTACCCCGAGAGGTTTTATGCTGTTGATAACGCTTTTGAGACAAGCCTTGATATACATAAAACAAATTTTTGTTGACAACTAAGTTTAACGCCATTATAATAAAAAACAAAAAGGGTTAAAAAGGTAGCGTTTGAAAGGATTTTACCGATGCAACAGGAAACTATAAGCAAGAAAAAGAGAATACTTACAATGCTTATAGCGGCATTGTTTATTGTATCAACTGTTTTTTCGGTTGTTTGCGTCATTAAAAGGGCGAACCATAAGTGTAACCGTTCAGACTGCCAAATTTGCCAATCGATGCAAAACTGCATTAAAAGATTGACGGATTTAGGTTCAAATCCCGATGATGAAGTTTCGGCAAACACTACAATATATTTTGCTTTACTTGTCATTCCTTTCATTTGCTTTACTTTTTCAAGAAAAACTCTTATCGATTTGAAAACCAAATTATCCAATTAAATATAATTATCAACAAGGGACAAGTCTGTTTTAAAAGACTTGCATATGTAAAAATCGGTCTGTTTGGCAGGCTTTATTTTGCTATGCAAAAGTTCCTTGTATTTTTGCGTCCATTTTTATGATTAAATTTGATTGGAGATAATATATGAAAAAAATTTCAGCAATAATTGCCACTGTTTTAAGTATTGCAATTATTTTAGTTGCCTGCTCTAATGCAAGCAGCGGTAATAACAGCAAAGAGAAAAACGCTAAACTAAGCGTTGTTACAACGATTTTTCCGGAATACGACTGGGTTAGACAAATACTCGGCAAAGAGCAGAGCAAAGTCGATTTGACTATGCTTCTTGATAACGGCGTAGATTTGCATAATTATCAGCCGAGTGCCGACGATATGGTCAAGATGTCGAAATGCGATTTGTTTGTTTATGTCGGCGGAGAATCGGACGACTGGGTTGAAAGTGCATTACAATCGGCTCAAAACAAAGATATGAAAGTCATTAATCTTCTTGATGTGCTCGGAAATAAGGTAAAGGAAGAAGAGCAAGTTGAAGGAATGGAATCAGAAGAGGACGAAGACGAAAATGATGAAGAAAGTCATGAATATGACGAACACGTTTGGTTGTCGCTGAGAAATGCCGAAACTCTATGCAGCTCAATAACCGACGCACTTTGCGAGATCGATTCCGATAACGCGGAAACATACAGAAACAATTTGCAATCATACATCAAAGAGTTAGACACTCTTGATAACGAATATGCTCAAGTTATAGCGGATGCAAAATACGACACCTTGCTTTTCGGCGACCGTTTCCCGTTTAGATATACGGTTGATGATTATTCATTGAAGTATTATGCGGCATTTGCAGGTTGTTCCGCTGAAACAGAAGCAAGCTTTGAAACAATCAAGTTTCTTGCAAACAAGGTTGATGAGCTTGATTTAACAAGCGTGATCACAATTGAAGGAACAAATCACAAAATTGCTCAAACAATAGTTAAAAACACAAAAGGTAAAAACCAAAAAATCCTTGCACTTGATTCTATGCAATCGGTTACAAGTGAAGATGTTGAAAACGGTGAAACATATTTAAGCATTATGCAAAACAATCTTACCGTTCTTGAACAGGCATTGAATTAAGGAGGACGCTATGGCACAAATCGAATGTAAAAATTTAGCAATAGGCTATGGCAACACGATTATAAAAAGCGATATTATCTTTAGTGTGAACGAGGGCGACTATCTTTGTATAATCGGTGAAAACGGTTGCGGTAAAAGTACGCTTATGAAAACGATTTTAGGTTTGCAAAATCCGATTGACGGAGAAATCAAATTTTCAGACGGAACAAAGAAAACCGATATCGGTTATTTGCCTCAGCAAACGCAGTTGCAGCGTGATTTTCCGGCATCTGTAACCGAAGTGATTATGTCCGGTTTTCTTAATAAAAACGGATTAAAACCGTTCTATTCAAAAAAGCAAAAGGCTGAATTTGAAACGATTTTACAAAATCTGAAAATTGAAAAATTGAGGAAAAGATGCTACCGTGAACTGTCCGGCGGTCAACAGCAAAAGGTTTTACTTGCAAGAGCACTTTGTGCAACTGATAAAATCATACTGCTCGACGAGCCTGTTGCAGCACTTGACCCAACGGCAAGTGAAGAATTTTACGAACTCCTTGCAAAAGTTAATTCAAACGGCACTACAGTAATAATGATTTCGCACGATGTCAACAAGGCTGTAGAATATGCCACTAAAGTTTTAAGCTTGAACTCACCGTATTTTTTCGGCACTCGAGAAGAATACTTTGAATTCAATCAAGGAGGTGAGCAAAATGCTTGAAAAACTTATGCTTTATTTTGAATATCCGTTTGTAAGATATGCACTTATTGCCGCTGTTCTTATCGCTCTTTGCTCATCTCTTTTAGGGGTTACGCTTGTACTCAAAAGGTTTTCGTTCATCGGTGACGGACTGTCTCATGTGGCGTTCGGTGCAATGGCTGTTGCAATGGTGTTAAAACTTTCAAACAATATGCTTTTAGTAATGCCGATAACAATTATAGCCGCAATTCTGCTGTTAATCGGCGGCAAAAACATCAAAGTTAAAGGTGACGCATCAATTGCTGTAATATCTGTAGGAGCACTTGCAATAGGATATTTGGTTATGAATCTGTTTTCAACATCCGGCAACATTTCGGGTGATGTTTGCTCTACACTATTCGGTTCAACATCAATTTTGACGCTTACGATAAAAGATGTTTACTTATGCGTTGCATTGTCGATAGCTGTAATAATTATATTTTGCGTATTTTACAACAAAATTTTCGCTGTTACCTTTGATGAAAATTTCGCAAAAGCGACAGGCATAAAAGTCGGTGCATACAATTTTTTAATTGCCGTTACAATAGCGGTAATCATTGTACTTGCAATGAATCTTGTGGGTTCCCTGCTTATTTCTGCGTTGATTATTTTTCCGGCTCTTTCGGCAATGAGACTTTTCAAAAGCTTTAAAGCAGTAATCATATTCTCCGCGATATTTTCTGTTGTTTGCTCGGTTGTGGGACTTCTTGCTTCGGTTCTTGCGGGAACTCCGGTCGGTTCAACAATTGTTGCAAGCGACATTGTAGGTTTTATTATTTGTTTGATTTTATCTAATGCGAAAAGAGGTTCAAAAGTATGAAGAAAATAATAGCGATAATCTTAACAGCAATTATGTGCATTTCATTTGCCGCTTGCTCAAAAAGCAATGAGAGCACAAATGCCGAAACTACAACTGCTTCCACAACAGTACAAAACGACAGCGTGGATTTAGATTTAACACAATTAAGCAGTACGGTTGTTTATTCCGAGGTCTATAATATGACATCGTCGCCAAGCGATTACAAAGGAAAGACTGTTAAAATGACCGGAAATTTTAATCAATATTATGACGAAGACAGCGACAAAACCTATAACACAGTTGTCATTCCCGATGCGGCTGCCTGTTGTCAGCAAGGTCTTGAATTTCATCTTGCGGACGGTTCAACTCCGAATTTTAAGCAAGACGAAGAAATAACGGTTGTCGGTTCATTCAACATTTATACCGACGGCGAATATCTTTACGGATTTCTTGACGACGCACAAGTAGTTGATTAAAAATATTACATTTACAATAGTACTAAATCAAAAAGGTACCGTAAATTTGAAATTTACGATACCTTTTGTTGTTTTGTAATTAAGCATAAAGCATTTCGTTTATTAAATCGGGCGAATATTCGTCACAATAGGAAAAATGAAAATTTATTCCGAGAGCGATGGAAGCCTCGTTCATCAAACTCATAAAATCATCGATATTTGTTTGGTTATTGCCTATGATTTTAAGCGTGCCGTCAACAAATATATCGGTAATGTCATAATTGCTTGCACAAAGTCCCGTCAAAAATCCATAAAGCTGAATTGCACCGATTATCTCATAATCGCTTGAATTGATATATCGAATATTGCACGGAAGCAAGCATTTCAAATCGTTATTGTTATCGATAAAAAGTACGGTTTTATTCTCATCTCTTGAAAGCTCAACTGCTTTTTTTATAAGCATATTTGTTTTACCGCAGCCCTTATCCCCCGTTACATATTCTACCATAAATCAATCACCCCACATCTTCATCATTATGAACAGAATATTCAACATCTATAGTATCAATATGCTTTGAATTATTTTTTATTCTTTGAGTTGTATAAATTATAGAAACGAGCTTTTCAAATCCGATAAAGAAGCAACCGAAGCCGTAAAGAATTGTTATTACTACTGCACTTTTGAATGACTTGAATACAAGGACAAGACCGAGTACAACCGATAAAACCGAAAACACAAGCAGCAAATACCAACGAGAAAGTCCGAATCTTTTGGCGTCTATAGACGCTTGCAAAGTAAACAGGCTGTCTGCAATTATCATAATTCCGATAATAATCGGCAAGAGATTAATTATCCAATTATGGTGAATAATGGTGCAAATACCTATTATCACGGATAGAATACCGAGAGCAAGGTCAAACTGAAATGCGATATTGTATTTATCCTGAGAAAAATAAGCACAAATTTTAACAGCACCGAGAACAATAAGCATAATTCCGATTATATAGCAAACCGCAATCATTGAAAATTCAGGAAAGCCGGCAAGCATAAGTCCTACGAGCATAAACAAAATACAGGTGCATATGTATACGCCTTTAATATTTTTCAGATATTTCATATCCGTACGCTCCTTTATAGTATATTCCGGCACGAACTGTCATAACAACAATCCGTACCGGATAACGATTGGCTCAACTTTGAGAAAAACAAACTTTTTGGAGAAACATTGAAAAGAGAACTTATAAGATGCTTGTATTCTAACTTACGAGCCAATCGATTGTTAGGCATATCCCCTTTGAACACTTATTCTCTTTAACTACATTAAAACATCTTTTAGCTAAAAAATAAACTGTCAAAAAAAGGAAAGTACACAAGTTTTGTGCACTTTCCAGCTTTTGTAATAGTGAAAAACATATTATAAATTATATTTAGCCGATATTTTACCCAATTTTTCCATAAATTCCTTTGGCGGTACAGGCATTCCGTTGTAAACCCACTCAAAGAAAGTGCCTGTAACGGCATGCTTATAAAAGGTTGTAAGAATCTTTAAATCGCCCTCATCAATTTTTTTGTTTTTAGAAATAAGTTCCGATTTAATTCTTTTATAAACAACATCGCCAACAACATTTGTAACATAAGATTTGATGTTATCGGAATATTTGGACTTGAAAATATTTGTAATAATATTTTTTTTGATAAGAGCGTCTTCGGACATTTTATGAAATGCCGTTTCCCAATCAAAATTTTCAGGCTTAGGTTTATTAAACTCTGTCATTGTATCGTCAAATATATCCTTGAGCACATCATAAATATCGTGATAATGATAATAAAATGTATTTCGGCTGATGCCGATATCATCAATTATATCCTTAACCTTTATATTATCAAGTGATTTCGACTGCAACAATCGGAGCATTGACGATTTTATTTCCTTTTTGGTAAATTGTTGCATAATACATCCTCGTTTTAATCAAGAAGTTCAATATCCGTCGGGTCGGTATCAAGAGAATTAACCGACTTCAAATTTTTTTGAATAATATCATTTCGATGATTTGCATCGTCTATTGTTTTGCCTGCTTCATCAATTTTTTTCTTTGCTTTTTCAAGGAGAGTACCAAATAAATCATACTGCTTTTTGGCGTTGCCGAGAACTTTCCAAACTTCATTTGCACGCTTATTAATAGCAATTGAGCTAAATCCTAAAGAAAGTGAATTAAGAAGTGCGGTTATAGTGCTTGGACCGGCCACCAAAATACCCATTGTCTGAAGTTTTTCGGGAAGTCCTGTTTTGCTGTTCATTATTTCGGCATAAAGCCCCTCAGTTGCAAGATACATAATGGCAAAAGGCGTTGTGTAAGGCTCGCTGATATAATTTTTGATTGCTTTTGCTTCGTCCCTAACTCTTGCTTCAAGAGCTTTTTGGGCGACATTTACAGCATCAACATTACCCTCTTCTGCCGCTTCACTGAGGCGAACATAATCCTCCATAGGGAATTTTGAATCAATAGGCAACCAGCAAATTTCATCATTTTCGGCATTTGGAATTTTAACTGCGAATTCAACCTGACCGTTATACTTAGGATTCGTTTTAACATTAGTTTCGTACATATTCGGTATAATCTGTTCAAGTATATTGCCGAGTTGAAGTTCTGCCCAAGTACCGCGTGTTTTAACATTGGTGAGAATACGGTTAAGTCCGCTTACACCGACAGACAAATCTTTCATTTCACCGAGTGACTGATAAACCGAAGTGAGCTGTTTTGAAACCTGTTCAAACGAAGAATCGATACGCTTATTAAGCGTTGAAGTGAGTTTTTCATCAACAGTTGCACGCATTTGTTCAAGCTTTTTTTCATTGCTTTCCTGCATTGATGCAATCGATGACTGAATAAGCTTTGTTTGATTTTGATAATTATTGTTAAGCGTTTCGATAACCTTAACCTGCTGCTCGTAATTTTTATTTACAAGGTCATTCATCTGTCGAGAAAGTTCTTCAATTCTGGCAGTGTTATCGTGCTTATTTATTTCTTCTGTAATTTGACGGACAAACTCTTGCGTGTTTTCCGAACTGTCATTATTTTTTTGAGAAATTAAAAGTATGATTATGACAATCAAAAGTACTATACAAAGTCCGGATAAAATATATGTAAGCATAATGTCACCTCTTTAGTTATAGAATAACACAACACCCATTAAATTTCAATAACGGGTGTTGTTTTTTGGACATTATTAATAATATGATCTGGTTGTGTAATTGCACTTACCGCCGGCATAGCGTTTCATAGTAAAGTTTTTACCGCTTCTGCTAACTGTTATTTTAACCTTTTTAGGCTTTACATTTTGACAAGTCAAAAATGCACATGAAATGGTGCCATTGCTGACTGTCATTTTTATTTTAATAGGATAATTTGTGTTGTTGGTAAACTTCAAATCCTGACTTGACCAATAAATAGCCGCGTCTCTGCCGAGAGGAACATATGATACCCTTTGTGAATGTTGATGTCTTTCAACCACCTTGAAGTTTGCAAGAAGAACCGTGTTAAAGATTGTTGAAGCAACCTGACAAACACCGCCGCCAATTCCCATAGAAGTTGAGCTTGGACCGTTGAAAACATGGGCTTTCTTGTAACCTTTGCTTGCAGTTCTTTGACCTACAACATTGTTGAACGAAAATGTTTCGCCGGGTGCAAGCACTGTTCCGTTAATTGCCTTTGATGCAATTTTGAGATTTGTTGTTCTGTCCTTATTATTTACATAATGTGACGAATATTTTGCATATGTTTTTGTAAATGAATTGTTAAGTTTATTTGACCAAACACCATAAACAGGCTTGTTGTTTGCATCATAGTTTAATGCTCTTACTCTGACATAATACTTTTTATTATTATTTGCAACCGTAACGGTTTTCGAATTTGTTTTTTTGCCCTTTACGGTAACATATTTTACGCCGGACTTGAATGAACTGTTCTTTGAATACATAATTTGATATGCACTGCAAGATACTGTAGACCATTTAACAACAAGCTTTTTCTTGTTCTTTTTTCCGTATGTTGCAAGGAGTTTAACAGCTTTCGGCGGTGATACGGGTTTCGGAGTCGGATTAACATCGTCATCGTCGTCATCGTCGTCGGTATCAACAATAGTAAAAGTAACTGTTTTTGAACCTGTATAATAAGGAGAACTGTCAAGAGCCGTAACGGTAAGCGAAGCTGTACCGACAACAGTGTTATTCTTAAATTCTTCTTTATAATCAACATCCTTGGTAAGCAAAATATCACCAACGGTTACGGAATAACTCGGGGTTATCGCCTTACCTGTGACTTCGTATTCAACAATACCGTTTTCAAACGCAATGTTAGCGTCTTTCAAATCCGTTTTCACTTCATCCGCATATACAGGCAATGCTGTGCCGAAAAGCAAAACGAGCGATAAAATAATCGCAAAAAATTTATTTGTTTTTTTCATATATTTCTTCCTCCTATTTATTTTCCTGACCGTAATAAGCGTTTTTGCCGTGTTTACGCTCATAATGCTTGTCAAGAAGATAACTTTCTATTCCTATATTTGAATCGTTACTTAAAGCCGCAACAGATTCTGTTCGATATGCCATTTTGCACACTTCTTCCAAAATCAAAGCGTTCTCAACTGCCTTTTCGGCGTTTTTACCCCAAGTAAAAGGACCGTGACGGTGAATGAGAACCGCCGGGCACTCCACGGGTGAAATTTTACGCTTTGCAAATTCCTCAACTATAACCTTACCGGTATTTAGTTCGTAAGCAGACTCAACTTCTTCCTTGGTGAGTCCTCTTGTACACGGAACAGCACCGTTTGTGAAATCGGCGTGAGTGGTACCGTAAGCCGGAACATCTCTGCCTGCCTGAGCCCAAGAGCAGCCCCAAGACGAATGTGTATGAACAACACCGCCTATTTCTTTAAAATTTCTGTAAAGTTCCATATGAGTAGGGGTATCGGACGAAGGATTGAGTTTGCCCTCGATTTTGTTGCCGTCGAGATCCATAACCACCATATCATCGGCAGTCATTTTACTATATGGGACACCTGACGGTTTTATTACAAAAAGTCCGCTTTCTCGGTCAATAGCCGAAACATTACCCCATGTGAGCACGACCAAGCCGTATTCAACCAACTTTAAATTCTGTTCAAAAACCTCTTTTTTTAACGCTTCTAACATATTTGCTCCTTACATTCCGAGTTTATAAGCAACATCATTATAAAACAATTCTTTTCTGAACTCGTTAATTTCGGTATTCTTGTTAATATGAACAAATTCGATACCCATAATTTCTGCAAAGTCACGCATATGCTCGGCTGTAAGAGAATACGAAAGTACGCTGTGATGAGCTCCGCCGGCGTAAATCCACGCTTCTGCCGAAGTTTGAAGACAAGGGAGCGGTTTCCACAAAACGCCTGCAACGGGAAGTTTCGGCATATCGTTTACCTGTTCTTTACACTCAACATCGTTGACAATCATACGAAGTCTGTCGCCCATATCAACGAGCGTAACAACGATTGCATTACCTGTTTGAGCCTTGAACACAAGTCGGGCAGGGTCTTCTCTGTCACCTATACCGAGAGGGTGAACCTGAATTTTTGCCTTTTCTGCCGCAACGGTCGGGCAAACCTCAAGCATATGTGAACCGAGGAGCATTTCGTTACCCGGTTCAAAATGATATGTATAGTCCTCCATAAACGCCGTACCGCCTTGCATACCCTCTGCCATAAGCTTCATAACTCGGGTCATAGCGGCAACTTTCCAGTCGCCCTCAGCACCGAAGCCGTAGCCCTGACGCATAAGGTCCTGTGCGGCAAGACCGGGAAGTTGACGAAGTTCCTGCAAATCCTCAAAATTTGTATGAAACGCACCGAAACCCTCTTTTTCAAGGAATTTTTTAATTGCAACTTCTTCTCTTGCCTGATATCTTACTGCTTCGACATTGTCGGTATCCATAATATAATTCTGCTCATATTCTGCCATTTGAGCATTGATTTCATCATCGGTAACGGCATTAACAAGCTTGATGATATCGCCAACGCCGTAATGGTCAACTTGCCAACCGAGTTTAATTTGAGCCTCAATTTTATCGCCGTCGGTTACGGCAACATTACGCATATTGTCGGAAATACGCAGAACACGAAGTTTTCTGCTTTCGGTTGCACCGACAGCGGCTCTCATCCAAGTACCGATTTTATCCTGTACGGCTTCATCTTTCCAATAACCTGCCACAACCTTTTGTTTTAATCTCATACGAGCGGCAATATAGCCGTGTTCTCTGTCGCCGTGTGCAGATTGATTGAGGTTCATAAAATCCATATCAATATCCTGCCACGGAATATCACGGTTATATTGAGTGTTTACATGTAAAAACGGCTTTTTGAGTGCATTAAAGCCCGCAATCCACATCTTTGAAGGTGAAAAAGTGTGCATCCAAGTTATAACGCCGGCACAATGTTCGTCGTTGTTGGCGGACTGCATAACCTCCAAAATCTCTTTTGAAGTTTTTACGCACGGCTTAGCAATAACCCTACAAGGAAGTTTTTTGCTCCACTCGTCTGCCATTTCGCAAGCGTGCAAATCGATAGTTTCAAAAATATCTTCGCCGTAAAGGAACTGAGTGCCTACGACAAGCCAAAACTCATAATTTTTTAACGCCATTGCAATCTCCTTAAATATTTTTGTAAGCGGCAATTTCTGCTTTGAGTGCCGACTTGTACAGTTTCATATATTCGTTAAAACCGTTCACATCATTTTCGTCCGGTGCCACAGTTTTACATTCGGTGTTTGCAAACACCTTGTTGCTAAGGTATTCATCAAGCGGTTCATTGCACTCAAGTACATATTTGGCAAGAACAGCCATACCCCAAGCACCGCCCTCGCCTGCTGTTTTCATAACGGCGACAGGACAATTAACGGCACCTGCCATAAGTTTTTGACCGACAAACGGAGTTTTGAAAAGTCCGCCGTGACCCATAAGGCAATCAATCGAAACATTTTCTTTTTCAAGAATTTCCATACCGATTTTGAGAGTTGCCATTGTTGAATAAATTTGTGAACGCATAAAATTTGCAAAATTGAAATTTGCACCCTGTGTTCTTGCAAAAAGCGGTCTGCCGTCCTCGGTATGAGAAACGGGTTCGCCTGAAAAGTAGTTTATATTAACAAGTCCGCCTGCGTTAGGTTCACCGTAAAGTGCGGATTCGTACATAATATCGTAAAGCTCGGATTTTGACAGCTGTGCACCGATTGACGACGCAAACTGACCGAAGACATTCACCCAGCAATCAAGGTCGGTACAGCAGTTATTACAATGCACCATCGCAACCGGTTTGCCGACTGGAGTTGTTACAATATCGATTTCCTCATACACCTTTGAAAGCTGTTTTTCAAGGACGACCATTGAAAAAATCGAAGTTCCTGCACTGACATTACCTGTTTTCACCGCTATTGCGTTAGTGGCGGTCATACCTGTTCCGGCATCACCCTCCGGCGGAGCCATTGGCACACCCGATTTAAGAGTACCCGACGGGTCAAGCAGCTTAGCCCCGTTTTCGGTAAGTATTCCGGCATTTTCACCTGCTACAAGAACCTTTGGCAAAATTTGAAGAATATCAATACCCAAATCCTTAACTTTTGGAAGAGCATTGAATTTTTCAGTCATTTTAAAATCGTAATTATTAGTATCGCTGTCTATCGGAAACATACCCGAAGCTTCGCCGATACCGACAACCTTTTGACCGGAAAGTTTGTAATGAACATATCCGGCAAGGGTTGTGAGATAGGCAATATCTTTTGTATGTTCTTCACCGTTTGATATTGCCTGATACAAGTGAGCAACGCTCCACCTTTGCGGAATGTTAAATTTAAAAAGCTCGGTAAGTTCCTTTGCCGCCTCGGCAGTAATTGTGTTACGCCATGTTCTAAACTCACAAAGTTGGTTACCGTCCTTATCAAACGGAAGATAGCCGTGCATCATTGCCGAAAAGCCGAGTGACGCAAGATTTGTAATTTTTGAACCGAACTTATTTTCACAATCAAGGTTAAGCTCTTTGTATGCATCTTGAAGTCCCGACCAAACATCATCAAGGCTGTAAGTCCATATGCCGTTTACAAGCTTATTTTCCCAAGTGTGCGAGCCTGATGCAATTGGATTGAAATCCTTGTCTATAAGCACTGCTTTTATTCGGGTTGAGCCGAATTCGATGCCCAAACACTCAGTTCCGTCAAGTCTGTAATTCATTGTAATCTATCCCCTAATTAAGATATAACATATTATACAAAATCAAATCCGATAATTCAATAAGATATTTAATTATTTTATATATTTTTCGACTTTTTTCTTGAGTTTAATTTCGTAAAGTTTTTGAAGCAAGGTGTAAAGCTTGTCAAAGACAACAAAAACAAGATTTAAGCACAGAATAAAAACGAGAATTCCCCATTTGCCAAACATATCGTCAAACGGAATACCGAATACATAAATGCATAGAATTTGAGTTAGTGCCATTGCGGCATTAAAAGTAAGAAATTTTAGGAAATATGACAAAATTTTAGGCTTCAAGTCGTTAATTTTATCTCTTATTAGTGGATAATAGCCAAAAAACAAAACATAAATGAGTACACACTCTTTATCGCTGAGCAGAACAAAAGAAATGACGGATGTTGCCACAAATGTGAGTAATGCACTCTTTTTTGAGACAGAGTTTAAAAGCACAATCATAATAAGACTTGCGACAAGCGGCATCGTATATGCCAAGACCCAAATCATTGAACCTAAAAAGAGCATAACGACCGACAATGCGGAAGCTACACCCGAATATGCAATTACCTTTGAATTTTCCAATTATATCGCCTTCTTTTTACTTGTATTACATATTATACCAAAGAAATTTATGAAGTTGTGAATTAATCGTAAACATTATTACCAAATTATAAATATTTATTTTGAATTTATTGAGAGGTATTTACAAAGGGATACAAATTAATTATAATTTATTTAAGCAATTACACAAGAGGTGTTTAAATGAGAAAAATAATAGCAGTAGTTCTTGCTACAACGGTAGCTGTTTCGGCGGCAATGATAGGTTGTTCAAAGAAAAGCAATGACAAAGAAAGTACAACCACAACGGCTGACGGGCTTTTAAATAACGAAGATACATATGAAATCGTTGAAGAAACAGTGACGAACGAAAAAGGCGAAGCTGTTACCGACAAAGACGGAAACCCTGTTACGACACAGGCGATGTACAAAGAAACAACAGACAAAAAGGGAAATAAAACATTAATAAAAGTCGACGATGACGGTAACACCGTTACAGATGAAAACGGAAAATCTGTAACAATTGCAACAACTACAAGCAAAAACAATTCAAACAATTCAAACAATTCAAGCAGCACAACAGCAGTCACTCTTCCTGACAATGACGGCAAAGAAATCACAACTGTTGATCCGGACAAAGATGTTGTTCCGAAAATTGACGACGGTACAAAAAGTGCATCGTTTACAGACGGAGAAATAGATGTTATTGAAGCTATGCTTGAGGTTCCGGGTATATATAACTCAAACTATGAAAATTCCGACGGAGTTCCGCTTGAAGCAGCGAAACACGCTGCGGTTTGGATGGCACAAAGAGAGAGTCTTAACACAAGCACATATGCATCAGGTACAATTGTTCTCGGGCTTTTTAAATTTTTTGGTCAAACAGTTGTCAACTTTAAGAATAATTGTGGCAAAAACAGTGCAATCACATATAATTCAGACAATGACACATTCACTATTCCGGGTGCAGAAAATTCGGATCAAAAGGTTAGCGTAACAAAGGTTGAGGAATATTCTCAAAAGAACAACAATAACTATTACAAAATAACGGCAAGTGTTTCGGGCTGTAGTAAATCCAAAGTTGTTGCAGTAGTGCAAAAAAACAAGCTTGAAAGTTCTCTCGGCTTCAGTATCAAGGCTATGAGATGGTCATAAACTAAACAAACATATAACCCCGTGGAGTTAAATCTGCGGGGTTTGTTTTTATAATTAATGACTGATAAATAACAAAGGCTCCCCATACAAGCAAGAGGAGCCTTAAATAGTTAAAATTAATACAATTTTTCGCCGTTTTCGATTGCGGTGATTTGGTCAACTCTCGTTTGATGACGGCCGCCCTCAAACTGTGTTTCAACAAACACATCTGCAAGTTCAAGTGCAGTACCTTCACCGATAACACGGGCACCCATACAAAGGCAATTAGCGTCATTGTGAAGTCGTGTATACTTTGCACTGAAATAATCGCTGCAACAGCACGCTCTGATGCCTTTTACCTTGTTTGCCGCCATTGAGATACCGACACCTGTTCCGCAACAAAGAATTGCCATATCTGCTTCACCCGAAACGACTTTATCACAAGCCTTTTGAGCAGAAATTGCATAATCGAATCTTTCAGGAGAATAACAGCCTACATCGATATAGTCAATCCCCTTTTCTTCAAAATGAGCACGAACAGCTTCTTTAAGAGGAAAGCCTGCGTGGTCTGAGCCTAAAACTACTTTCATAATTATTCTCCTTTTTTTAATTTTAATTTCAGTTCTCTCTCTGCCTGACTTTGCCTCAAATAAACAGGCATAAGCATTTTCGGAGAAAGAGCTTTTTTATTTTGTGCCGCCTTTGCAACGCCGACGGCATTTTGATACATTTTGTCATCATCGGCAAGAGTGCAATTATTGAGTTCGATATTTTGAAAGCAAAGTTTTGCACCGTCACCTGCGACAACTACATTTTCATACTGTTTTATATCTTCACGCAAATCCTCAATAGAAATTGCTCTGTCATCGCAAAGCCGTTCAACATTACCGTTTTTCACACTGAAAAGTGCGTTATAAAATTGCATTCTTCTTGCATCCATAACAGCACACACAACAGTATTTTCGCCTAAAAAGTTATAGGCAATTGCTTCTAAGGTTGAAACGGAATAACACGGAATATCATTATTAAATGCAAGGCCTTTAACGGTTGCAACGCCGATACGCACGCCGGTAAACGAACCGGGTCCTGCTGTAATTGCAATGCCGTCAAGCTCGCTGTACTTATGACCGTTCATAACCCTTGTAATCATTGGGAGCAGAGTTTCGCTGTGAGTTAGTCCCGAATTTACAAATTCACTTTTTATAACATTATCGCCGTCGCTAAGTGCAACAGAAGCCGTGACGGCACTTGAATCCATTGATAAAAGCATATCAATCCTCGATATAATCTGATTTTGATTTGAAAATAAACCTACGGGTATTTTCATCAATCTTTTCTATTTCAATAATAACGGCGTCATCGGGCAGAGCACCGAAAATGTTTTCGCTCCATTCGGCAAGGATATACGCATCTGTTTCAAGATAATCAAAAAATCCTGTGGAATAAAGATCGTCCCAACTTTCAACTCTATACATATCAAAATGATAGACCCTTGCATTTTCGCCGATATAATCATTGCATATGGCAAAAGTCGGAGATGATACATCGGCATTTATGCCAAGACCTTTTACAAAGCCTGTTGTAAATGCGGTTTTACCCATACCGAGCCCACCGACAAACCCTATAACACTGCCTTTTGGGAGAGTTTTTGAATAATCGCTTGCCATAGACAGCGTTTCTTCATAGCTGTGAGTAATAACTTCTTTCATCAGAAAAGACCTACTGTATTGCCGTTTTCGTCAATGTCAATTCTGTAAGCGGCAGGAGATTTTGAAAGCCCCGGCATAGTCATAATTGAACCTGTTTGGCAAACCAAAAATCCTGCACCGTTTGAAAGAGAAACCGATGAAACGGTAATTCTGAAGTTTTCAGGCTTACCGAGAAGTTTTGGATTATCCGATAAGCTATACTGCGTTTTTGCCATACAAACAGGCATTTTATCAGCACCGAGTTTGATAAATTCGTCGATGGCTGCCTTAGCTTCTTTTGTATAATCAACGCCGTCGGCACCGTAAATTTCCTTTGCAACGGTTTCGATTTTATCATAAACGGGTATATCAAGGTCATAAAGGCAATGGAAATTATTTTCCTTTTCGCAAGCGTCAACAACCTTTTGAGCAAGGTCGCATCCGCCTTTGCCGCCCTCGGCAAAACATTTTGTAACGGCGAAGTCTGCACCTTTTTCCTTGCAATACTGTTCGATATAATCAATTTCAGCCTGAGTATCGGCATAAAAATGATTGATGGCAACAACAACAGGAACGCCGAATTTTTTGAGATTATCAATATGAGCACCGAGATTTACACTGCCTTTTTTGAGTGCCTCAAGATTTTCTTCTTTAAGGTCGTCCTTGGCAACTCCGCCGTTATATTTCATTGAGCGAACGGTAGAAACCAAAACAATGCAAGACGGAGTTAAGCCGGCAAAACGGCACTTAATATCCAAAAATTTTTCTGCACCGAGGTCAGAACCGAATCCTGCTTCGGTAATAGTATAATCCGCAAGTTTAAGTGCTGTTTTTGTGGCACGAACGGAATTACAACCGTGTGCAATATTTGCAAACGGTCCGCCGTGCATAACAGCCGGTGTATTTTCAAGAGTTTGAACAAGGTTCGGCTTAATAGCCTCCTTAAGAAGTACTGTCATTGCACCGTTTGCTTTAATATCCTTACAGTAAACAGGCTGACCGTCAAAGGTGTAAGCAACAAGAATGTTGCCGAGTCTTTTCTTCAAATCAAAAATATCTGAAGCAAGGCAGAGAATTGCCATAACCTCACTTGCAACAGTAATACAAAAATGATCCTCACGAGGAATACCGTTGAGTTTACCGCCGAGCGAATTAATAATATTGCGAAGCGCACGGTCGTTCATATCAAGGCAACGCTTAACCTGAATTCTTCTCGGGTCAATATTAAGTTCGTTACCCTGTTGAATCGAATTATCAAGCATTGCACACATCAAATTGTTTGCGGATGTAATTGCGTGCATATCGCCCGTAAAATGAAGATTGATGTCCTCCATAGGCACAACTTGCGAATATCCGCCGCCTGCTGCTCCGCCTTTGATACCGAAAACAGGGCCGAGTGACGGTTCACGAAGTGCGATAATAGCTTTTTTACCGATTTGGCTCATAGCTTCGCCAAGACCGATAGAAACCGTGGTTTTGCCCTCGCCTGCCGGTGTAGGGTTAACGGCAGTCACAAGAATGAGTTTACCGTCTTTTTTGTCCTTTAATCTTTCCATAACGGAATCGGAAATCTTTGCTTTATAGTGACCGTAAGGTTCTATTTCATCAGATGAAATGCCAAGAGAGGCGGCAATTTCATTAATATTTTTCATTTTTGCGTTTTGAGCAATTTCAATATCTGTGAGCATACTGTATCTCTCCATATAGTTTAATGCAATATATTATAGCACATATTGCAAAACATTCCAACCAAAAATTTATTATTTATGTTGAAAAAAAGAAGAATACATAATATAATAAATATGTTACTGTGAGAGGAGGAGTGCGATGGCAACCTTAGCAGTTGACTCAAGTAGATTAAAGCGAAAAAATTCAATATGGAATTTGATTAAAGGTACAGACTTCTTAACTATGTTCACAGCACTTGCGGCTTCGATTTACGGGCTTACACTTGTGTACAGTGCGTCGTATTCTTCACTTTCAAACGGACAAGTCATATCAAGTGATGTTAGGTCAATGCTTGTATCTATCATCGGCGGATTTATTATTTCAATAATCGTTTCGAACATTGACTATGATGTTATTTCAAAGCTATGGCCGATTATTGCCGCCGGTTGTGTAGGACTTATGGTGTATACATTTTTCTTTGGTGTTGCACCGGAATCACGACCCGACTCGAAATGTTGGATTGACCTTAAAATCTTTTACTTTCAGCCGTCGGAGCTGATGAAAGTTGGGTTTATCATTTCATTTTCCTACCATCTTGATTTGGTTAGGGACAAAATAAACAAGATTAAAGTGATAATTCCGCTTGTAATCCACGGTGCAATTCCCGTTGGACTTGTAATTCTCACGGGTGACGCCGGTTCGGCACTTATATTCCTGATTATGTTTATAGGTATGCTGTTTTTTTCAAGGGTTAACATCGGATACTTTATCGCAGGTTTTTGTGCGATATTTGTAGGTTTTGCCGTTGCTTGGAAAACAGGAATTATCAACGGTATTCAAAGACAGAGGATTGTTGCACTTTTCTATCCCAACCAATATGCAGACGCGATGTATCAGCAAACGAACGGCAAAATCGCAATGGGTTCGGGCGGACTTTTCGGGCAAGGCTTTTTGCACGGAAATATGACGCAGAGCGGTGCGGTTCCGGTTAACGAAAGTGATATGGTGCTTACCGTTGCAGGCGAAGAATTCGGCTTTGTCGGAACAATTGCAGCACTTCTTATACTCTTTTTCCTTGTGTTGAGAGTTATCAAAATAGCAATAAACGCAAGAGATAATGTAGGCTATTTGATGTGCGGCGGCATTGCTGTTATGCTTTTTGCACAGATACTTGTAAATGTAGGAATGGAGCTTTCACTTCTTCCGTGTATCGGCATCACATTGCCGCTGTTTTCGGCAGGCGGTTCAAGCTCGCTGTGTATTTATCTGGCA
This sequence comes from bacterium, assembly GCA_963661495.1. GTDB lineage: Bacteria > Bacillota > Clostridia > Oscillospirales > Acutalibacteraceae > Eubacterium_R. The sequence goes on along the minus strand of CAVLCA010000003.1, from coordinate 55,788 downwards.
CTCGGAATTGAATATTCGGTGTACCGATATTCACGGACACCGAGAGAAACATTGTTCTATACAAAATAAAAATGGCTCTGCGATATTTCTGTATCGTAGAGTTTTTGGTTTGTCTGCGGGAGGATAATATCCTCCCCTACGGGTATCAAGCGTTGCTTTTTATATATGGAAAGAGCTTGACGAATTAGCCTGCGGGAGGATGATATCCTCCCCTACGGGTATCAAGCGTTGTTAACCCCTCAGTCTGCATACAAGATGCAGACAGCTCCCCTTGCAACAAGAGGAGCCTTAATCGGTTGATGATTTATCTATATTTGCCTGACGGATAAGTTTTTCTTTGGTATTGCAACGAGGGTTGCCGGAAACGATTTTGACAAGGGAGTCAAGTTCTTCGGCAATTTGGTGCCCTGTATAACCGAGTTCGATTAAATCCTTACCGGTAATTGCAAGGTCGCACACCCTGTACGGCTCGTGAGATGCGATAATATCGGCTGTGATGTTTTTAATTTGATAAAGAACATCAATTTCACTTTGTGCATAAATAAGATTATGTGTTGACAAATCGGCAATTTTTAAATCGATATAATCAAAAATCATATCTTCGCCAAATATACGAAGCCACTTTTTGATGTTGCTCGGCTTTGTTGTGATGTGGTCATCGTGGTATTTTACAAGTAGGGTCACTTTATTATAAATATCATTGCTGACCCTAAACCTTTTCAAAACCGTTTCAGTAATCTTTACGCCCTCAAAGCCGTGAAATTTAAAGTGGTCATTGCCGTTTTCGTCCGTCGTTTTGGTCTGCGGTTTCGCTATATCGTGGAACAACAGCGCAAGGCGGATGTAATCTTTTTTCGGTGCAACGGCAACGGATTTTACGATATGGGTGTAAACATCGTAAATATGCCATTTGCTGACTTGCTCGCAAGTGAAAGTCGGCACGAGTTCGGGAATAATTACTCCGATTACCTCCTTATACTTGAGCAAAACTGCCTCTGCGTTATCGCCCATAAGGAGTTTTACAAGTTCAACATAAATACGCTCAACTGCTATATTTTTGAGAAGTTCTTTGTTATCAAGCACGGCTTTTGAAGTATTTTCTTCAATATCAAAACCGAGAACGGAAGCAAAGCGAATACAACGCATAATGCGGAGTGCATCTTCTTCAAACCTCTTATCCGGGTCGCCCACGGCACGGATAATTTTATTTTTTATATCAACCATACCGCCAAAACAATCGACAAAGCCTTTTGAATCGTTATATGCGATTGCGTTCATTGTGAAGTCACGGCGGGCAAGGTCGAGCGTTACATCATCTACAAAATTAACGCTGTCGGGATGGCGGTTATCGGCATAATCCCCCTCCGTACGAAATGTGGTAATTTCATACGGGATATGATTAACAAGTGCGGTAACGGTACCGTGCTTAATACCTGTTTCAACAAACTTGATATTATTTGCCGACAAAATGCTCTCGGTCTGTTCGGGCGTTGCGGAAGTTGTAATATCTATATCCTTTTCGGCAACGCCCATAAGAGCATCACGGACACAGCCGCCCACAGCGTAGGCAGAGTGTCCGTTTTGCTCAAACAGAGATATTAACATTTTTGCGTCATTAGGCAAATTCATATCATTTTTTATCCTGTAAATATAGTTTTACCGCCGAGTGCTTATTGTACTTTTCGAGTTCCTCAAGAGCTACTTTCACCTCATCCTCGGTAAAAGGCGGTTGTTCCTCGGGATAATCCCATTTATCAAACGGATTTGCCTTTGTGCAAAGCATTTTGCCGTCTATAAGTACCCAGGGATAAGCAAGGATTTTACGCTTGTTTTTTACATAAATCAGCGTACCTTTGGTGCCGTTTGAAATATTCTTAAAATAGTGCAGTTTATCGGCACTTTTCATAATAATTCTAATCTGCTGGTCATAAGGCATATTTTTCAGCTGTTGTTTATTGATAATTGGGAATATCACAACCCCGAGAACAATAACAACGACAACAACTATGCCTACAATTAACGGAGTCGGCATAATCAAACTCCCAAAGTAACAATTTCAAACGGTGAATAGGTAACTGTATCGGTTTCACCGATTACCTCTTCAAGCATATTGAGTAGTTTAACCTTACGGTCAAGTTTAATTTCACCTCTTGTGCCGTTTTGCTCGGACAATCTGACAACGGTCATATTGTCGTCTTCAGCCTTTTTAACAGCCTGAAGATAAAGCGGTGCAAATGTAGGCAAAGACCACTCTACATCGGCTTTTACAAGCGGAACATTATATTGAAGAGCTATCTTATTGATATTTGCAGATACAACATCGCCGCTGTGTGGCAAAATCATATAGCAAAAATCGTGCTCGCCCATATCGGAAGTTACATCAGGACGAATGGTTGCACGAAGAAGTGAAAGGCTCATTGTGTTTTCATCAAAACCTACGCCGTACTTGCCCTCATTGATGAGAGAAATGCCTGCACCTGTTTCTGACATATCGCACCACTTGTGATGGCAGGTTTCAAATCTCGCCTGCTGCCACGAGGTATTTTTGCCGGTTTCTCTCTCGATAAAACCTGCGGAAGTGTCGCAAAGTGCCTTACGGGTAAGGATATTTGAAGCAAATTCCGCTTTGGCAAGTTTATGCTTTTCGTGCCAAGACACCTGATTTTCAACTTCTATTCCCCTACTCTGACGGAAGAAGCGAATGAACATTGTCCACTTTGACTTTTCCGTTGACAAAGCAGTTTTGAAAGTTACACACTCGCCGTCTTTCTCGCAAATTGCAAGCGGTTCGTCAACATTAATTTCAATTTGTTTATCTTTATAGTTAGGGAGAATATCCCAAGCGTCATAGTTACCCGGATTATCGGTGTAAATCTTGAGTTTATTAAAGTCGCCATTTGCCCATTCTCTGTGGAGTTCATTGTCATAAAGCGATGAAAACGAGCCGTCAGGATTAAGTTTTGCGGTGTAAAACGGTGTAGTGATTGTGTCATTACCAAAGGTAAACCAATCGTCGCTGTGCTTTGCGGCACGGAGCGTCTTTGAGGAAAGTGCCGGAATTGACGGAACGAGCCAATTACCTTTTATGCCGTGACGGGTTGCAGAGCCGTTTTTATTAGGTACAAACGCAAGGGCATCCCTGTCAAAATTAAGGGTATTGAAATACTTTGAGCCTGTACCGATAATTTTATCAAGAACTGCTTCAATTTCATTATAATCGGCAACTGCATCCTCATAAACAGGGTGAATATGAGAACCCGGGAGAATATCGTGAAATTGATTAACAAGGATTTTTTTATAAAGTTCGGTGATTTCGTCTTGATTATCCTCACCTCGAAGAACGGAAAGCATTTCGGCAGTTCTGAATTTAAACTCAAGCTGTCTGTTTTTCTGCTTCAAGTTGCTTTTTGTTGTAAATGTGCCGCGGTGCATTTCAAGATAAAGTTCGCCGTCCCAAGTTTGAAGGTTTTTATTATCTTTAAGATTCTTTTCAAGAAATTCAGAACCGCTCATATGCTCGCATTTCGGCATAATTGAAAGCTTGTCAAAGCGGTGCATAAGTTCAATCATTTCTTCGGTACAACCCGAACCGCCGTCGCCGTAGCCGAACATATTCATAGTTTGACCGCCTTGGTCTTTATCTATATACGCCTCCCAATTTTCCTGAATTTGAGAAGGTGCATTCCAGGTAATAAAGTGAGTTGGCGGAACGCAGGCATAAACGCTGCTGCCGTCAATGCCTTTCCATATAAAGTTATTATGCGGAAAACGGTTTGTATCATTCCAAGTTGACATTTTGTTTGATACAAAATAATCAACGCCGCTCTTTTTGAGAATTTGCGGCATAATCCAACTGTTGCCGAAAACATCGGGAAGCCAAGCGTTATTTACATATTTGCCGAACATTCTCTTATAAGTCTTTTGACCGTAAAGGCACTGGCGAATAAGACTTTCGGCAGACGGAATATTACAGTCGGGTTCAACATACATTGCACCGACCGGCTCAAACTGACCGTTTTTAACCTTTTCCTGAAGTTCTTTGAAGACATCGGGATAATATTTTTCAAGTGTTTCGTACACATACGGTTGAGTGTGGGTATACTTGAAATCGGGATATTTATCCATAAGACGGAGTTGAATGAGAACGGTACGCAAATTCTTTTGAACAGCGTGAATTCTACGCCAATAGTATGCAATGTCAAGATGAGAATGTGCAATAAGTGCAACATCGCCGTTACCCTTATAGGTATCGTTTGCGTAAATAACCTCATCTACATACTTCTTAGCTTCCTCAACGCCTGTAAGCTCATCGGAATCAAAGTCAATGAAATTCATAGCATTGTTAAGCTCACGGTTAAGGAAGTTGCGATAGTCTTCATTGAACAAATCGGACTTTGCAATATCTAAAAGAAGTTCAAAATCCCATACCAAATCCTGCACTTCGTGATTGACTGTGCAAATATATGCACCTTCAAAAATCTGACGGCAACCGCGAACGGAAAGACTTTCGGGATTACGCTCGTCGTCGGGCTTTGAACGGTTATAACCCATCATATCAAAGTGAAGGGTTTTTGCATCGTCAATATAAGGAGAAAGGAGCATTCTCTCTCTGTTTGGGTCTACGCCGCCGACATACTTGCCGTTGACCTTAACGCAAATTTCTGCCGCCGTTTTGAGAGAAAACCAAAGTTCCTTGCCCTGTAATTCCTTTGGAATATCAACATCTGCTTTTATAAAAGCAGTGCCGTCCGGAGTGAAATACATATCGCCCTTTTGAAGCGGTCTGTAATCATCACTGTAATATTCAAATTCCATTTCGGACACCTGACGGGCATCTCTAATCATCAAATTTTCAATTTCCCACTTTGTGGAATAAATATGTCTTTTGAGCCAACCGAAACGTAAGTCAGTCCACTCCTCGGGACGCATTGAGCGTCTAACAACTTTTATATGTGCCATACTGCGTCCTCCTTACACATCTTGAAAATACGGCTTTTTGCGAATTGCAATGATATTAACCGTCTTTTTACAATCTTTTTTAATTTCTTCCTTTATCCAAGCAATACATCTGTCAAGGATAAGGCATTTTGAACATTCGCCTCTGAATATAACAGTTAAATCGTTACCGTCAAGAGAAACAAATTCTATCCAGCCGCCGTCGCCTTGAATTTTCGGTTGAAGAACATTTTCTATATATTTCTGTACTCTATCCATAATTACCTCTAAGCGTTTACGATTGATGAAATTGTTTGTCTGATACTTTCAAGGCGGACTTTTGCATTGTTTTTATCAGGGTCTACGATAGAATAGTAAACCTTGATTTTCGGTTCTGTACCGCTTGGGCGAACCGCCATCCATGAGCCGTCGTTAAAAATATACTTGAGAACATTCTCTTTCGGTAAATCGCGAATACCGTCTTTAAAATCAATAATTTCCTTAATATCAGGTAAAAGAGCAGTGCCTTTTTCCCTAAATGTTACCATAAGATTTTGAATTTTATCGGCACCATCCTTACCTTTGAGCACAAAGCTGTCAAGATAATCAAGATAATAGCCGTATTCATCATAAATTTCATTAAGACCGTCAACAAGAGTTTTGCCCTGATTTTTGTACCACGCTGCCATTTGACAGATGAGCATTGATGACACAACAGCGTCCTTATCTCTTGCGTGAGTGCCGACAAGATAGCCGTACGATTCTTCGTAGCCGATTACAAATTCCTGTTCACCGCTGTCCTCGTACTTATTAATTTTGTCACCGATATACTTAAATCCCGTTAGAGTTTCCTCAACCTGCAAGCCGTACTTCCTGCCGATATTTGCTCCAAGCTCGCTGGTAACAATTGTTTTTACAAGAGTTGACTTCGGGTTTAGCATACCCCTATGCATATCGAGAACGAATTTTACAAGAAGTGCACCTGTTTGATTGCCTGTGAAAAGAACATAATCATCACCGTCTTTAACGGCGATACCTACTCTGTCGCAATCCGGGTCTGTTCCGAGAACCAAGTCGGCACCGATAGATTTTGCCTTTTCGATAGCGATATTAAGTGCGTCTTTTTCTTCCGGATTTGGGGAACGAACGGTTGAGAAATTACCGTCCGGAAGTTCCTGTTCCTTAACAACCGTTACATTCATACCCTCAAGCATTTTGCGAACAGGAATATTGCCTGTGCCGTGAAGCGGAGTATAAACGATTTTCAAATCGCTTTTATCGGTATAAACGGACTGTTCCTGTATTTTCTTATAATACTCATTAAGCACATCGTCACCGATATATGTAATACCGTCATCGCTGTCGGAAAACGGAATAGTTGAAAAATCCTCAACAGCGTTGATAAAGCCTATTGCATTTTTTGCGTCCTCGGTGCAGAACTGGCATCCGCGATTGTCATAAACCTTATAGCCGTTATATTCTTTCGGATTATGAGAAGCGGTTATCATAACGCCTGCAGTACAGCCGAGGAAAGCAGTCGTAAAGCTCAAAACGGGAACAGGCACAAGTGTGCTGTAAAGATAAACCTTAAAACCGCAAGAAGCGAAAATACCTGCCGCTGTTTTTGCAAAATAAGCGGAATTATTACGGCTGTCATAAGCAAGAGCAACGCTGATTTCGCCATCGGTTTTACTCTTCAAATAATTTGCAAGACCGAATGTGACCTTGCCGACTGTGTACTTATTCATTCGATTTGAGCCTGCACCCATAATGCCGCGAAGTCCGCCGGTACCAAAAGCCAAATCTTTATAAAATCTGTCTTCTATTTCCTTTTCATCAGTTATAGATTCAAGTTCTTTTTTTGTTTCGTCATCAAAGGTAAGCCACAAATCATATTTTTCTTTGATATTCATAAACTGTCCTCCGTATTATTTTTTTCAAAATGCCCTGTTTTATCAAACAAAGGCTTAACGGACTTATTATACAACAAAAGAGGTAGATAGGTCTACCTCTTTTTAAATTAATTAATAATTATTTATCTTTTTTTGAAGACTTTTTAGCAGCCTTTTCTGCCTTACGGCGTTCAAGCTCTGCCTTTTCTTCTTCAATACGCTTTGCTTCTTCCTCTGCTTCAGCCTTTTCTGCAATTGCTACATTTTCCTTAGCAATGTCATACTGAGCGGCAATTTCATCAAAGTGAGAGAAGTTTTCTTGCTGAGCCAAAAGCTTCTTAGCATCAACATACGGTTTAGCGGCACGGTTGAACTGTGCGTGCTTATCCATTTCTGCCTTTGAAAGCTTGCGAACCTCTTTGCGTTCTTCAGAAAGTTTTTTGATTTCTGCCTTAAGTCTTGCAACCTCTGCGGTGTCCTTATCTTTTCTTGCGATATGGCTGAGCTTTGCAAGTTCTTCAATCTTTTCGTCAAGCTCGTCTTCCTTATTGAAATACTGTTCAATAGTATCGAAGCTAAGTTCTTTAAACTCGTTAACCGAACCAAAGAATTTAGCATATGATTTAACGGCTGAAATTTGAGTTTTTGCAAGTTCAATATAGAACTTTCTGATTTCTTTTTCTTCCTCGGTATTATGCGGCATAGCCTTTGCCTTTACAAGGTGAGACTTTGCTTCCTCAAGAGAAGTGTTCTTGATACCGTCAAGACCTGCTTCATAAATCTTGTTATAAGCTTCAAGCTTATGTTTACCGAGTTCTGAATTAAATTTGTTAAGTTCATCTACAACGAATTTTGAAATTTCAATTTCTTCGTTATATTCAATAGCATCTCTGTAAGCCTTTTTAGCGGCTTTACGCTGTGCCTTATCAGATATACCCTTGTATGATGACTTATCAACAGTCTTAGGAGTGGCAACAGCCATTTCCTTTGCATTGTTAACAAGGTCAATCATTTCAACAATGTCTTTATCCTTCATAGCGTTATTACCGTAGTCTTCGAATACAGCACGAACCTTGAGAACGCGGACATATGATTTTTGTCTTCTTTCCGTCAAGTCATAGAAGAAGAACGGAATAACATTAAGGGTTGCACCGAGAGCAGCTACAAGAACCAAAATACGAAGAAGAGGCAACAAAATACCGTCTACATTGTAAAGAGCCGATGAGGCATTGGTAAAGTTGTTTTGTCCGTTTGCAAGCTGGTCGGAAAGCATTTGACCGATTGACTGCTGTGTGCCCGGAAGAATTCTTGACATAAGCGTTGAATCGCTTGTAACTTTCTCTGCCATTTTTGCTGTCATACCGTATTTCTCCTGAAGTGCAGGAAGAACGCCGGCTGTGATAAGAGTGATTACGCTACCGATTGTAGCAACAGCGGCAAACATACCGTCGATACGCTCGCCTGTTTTGTACTGCTGATAGTCACGAATGTCGGCTTGAATTGACGGATTAAGAATATGAGCAAATGCACCGACAATACCGTTAAGGTACAAGCAAGCCATAACTGCCCAAATTACATAGTTTTTGATGTTGCCGTCCGAGCCCGATGAGCCGAGGAAGAACGGATACATACAAAGAATGAACAAAATGTTGAAGAGGTTTGTAACGATTTGAACCTTTTTCTTACCCCATTTTCTGATACAGAACGGAGCAAGAAGCATTCCCCAAAGAGAAGCATTGCCGTAAACAGTTGTGATAATAGCATATGTACCCTGTGAGCAAGCACCGCCGTAGTTACAAAGCCAATAAAGAATGTTTGAATAAGCTGTTTCAAGGAATCCAATCCAAGAAGCAAGTGAAATAATCCAGAAATACTTATTCTTTGCTACTTCGCGGAACGCATCTGTAAACTTAATTTGAATAACGTGAGTTTTAGCCTGAATAATCTTTTCCTGAGTGTTGGCATAAACAACGAATACAAGAAGTGTACCGATTACACCGATAATAGGGAAAGCGATTCTGTAAACCTTAATATCTGTTTGGTTTGTTTTAAGCAAAGCCGCGATAATAGGGATGATAAGGTTATACACGGTTGGACCGAACGAATAAATAATACTCTTAATAGACGCTACATCGGCACGCTCCTGTGAATTTGGAGAAAGAACGTGAATGAGGTTTTCATAAGCGTCATAAAAGAAGTTGTAGAAAAATTGAAGTGCAATGTTGAATGCAAGAATAATTGCACACTTTGCAATATAGTCTGCACTTCTGCCGAAAAGCTGACCCTCGCCGACAACAAGACTGAGTTTGTCATACGGGAACCATACCATTGCAACAAAAATGATTGCACAAGGGATACCCATTCTCAAAAGATAAGGTCGATACTTACCGGCTTTGTTTCGGGTGTTATCTACGATGTTGGCACGAAGACCGGTAAGCGGAATACCCGACAAAATTGCGATAACGTACATAATGTACATATCGGTAAGACCGATACCGATAGTACCGGACAAGAATACGTTTGTAGCACCCAAAATACAAGGGATACTCATACAAACGATTAAATAAGCACCTATACCGCCAAAAGCGTATGAGGCGATTTCCTTAAAGGACATATATCTGCCCTTTGCAGGCTTTTTCCAGTAGTATTTAACTTGATCGAGCAAGCCTTTTACTTTGCCGGAAACCTGTGTTTTTTCAGCCATATAAAATTACTCCTTTACAAATACTTTAAATATGATACCACATCCTGTAAATAAATACAAGAAAATAAAATGAAAAGTGAAAAATTTATACAAATTGAACATTTTATGTGGAAAAATGCGGGTTTGAAGGATAATTTTATTTTTGGTGCGTTATCGTTTCGGAATGCCGAGGACGGCATTCCCTACGGAATTCAAACCTCGATTGCTGACAAAACCTTGCCAACCTTACCGTGAATCATCAAATCAGCCATTGAATCGGCAGGAGTCGGGTCACGATTGATAAGCACAAAATACTTGCCGCCGAAGTATCTGATAAACCCTGCGGCAGGATAAACATTGAGAGAAGTACCGGCAACAATAAGACAGTCAGCATTTTTGATAGCGTTAATTGCACCGCTGACGGTATTATCGTCAAGTCCTTCTTCATAGAGAACAACATCAGGCTTGATAACTCCGCCGCAATTACATTTCGGAACACCCTCACTGTTTTTAATATATTCGGCACTATAAAACTTATGACAGCTTGTACAGTAATTTCTGTGCACACTGCCGTGAAGTTCAAAGACATTTTTACTGCCAGCCTTTTGATGAAGTCCGTCAATATTTTGTGTTACAACAGCTGAAAGCCTGCCTGCTCTTTCAAGTTCGGCAAGTTTTAGATGAGCGGCATTCGGTTCGGCATCGAGTGCAAGCATTTTATTTCTGTAAAAGTCATAAAAATATTCGGTATGCTCATTAAAAAAAGTGTGGCTCAGTATTTTCTCGGGCGGATAGTCGTATTTTTGATTGTAAAGACCGTCTACAGAACGGAAATCAGGTATGCCGCTTTCGGTAGACACGCCTGCACCACCGAAAAAAACTATATTATTGCTTTCGTTAATTATTTGTTGAAGTTGCATAATAATTCCCATAGCCTTTCCGGCTACAAGAAGTCCATTAAAAATCATCCACACGCCTCTCTGTAGCCGGACAAGGCGTATAGCGGGAATTTAGCCATCTCAAAATTATGCCGTGGGCAAATTTTGAGGGCAATATAATCGGAATAGTGTGATTTTTCACACTATACTCCTTTGGTTAATTTTCAATCCCTCAGTCGTCATAAATGACGACAGCTCCCTTTACACAAGGGAGCCTTAATATAGGTTTATTCATAAAAACCGATTTGTTTGATATGCGGAGTTGAACGGCTTTGACGGATAACGAGAACAGCACCGGTTGCCTTTTTGTTAAGCTTTACAATTTTCTTTGCACCGACAATCGTGCCCTGATATGCACGTTTATATCCTCCGTTTGCCTTTTTTAGATAAAGGTCAAACTTTTCTATTCTCTGCGAATAAGCCAAATCTTCGCTGATAACAAAATATTTAAGCTTCTTTGCCGAATCAAAATCGAATTCAAGATAGCCTTGGTTTTCTTTAAGTTCACCTATATTCTGTTCCAAAACAGGATAGTTTGTGATACCTTTAATTTTTTCACCGAGAGCCTTGAGACTTCTTACATCTTTTGAACAGATAACGCCCTTGTCTGTAGGCGGAATATTAAGAAGAAGCGTACAGTTATTACCGACGGATTTAAGATAAATATTGAAAAGGCGTCTTGCACTTTTAACTGTTTTGTCGTCTTTTTTATGATAGAACCACCCCTTGCGGATTGAAACATCAACCTCGGCAGGATACCACGAAAGATACGCATTACCTTTGAGGATTTTTCTTGAACCCAAATCCTCATCCATAGTATCGACTTTTTGAAGTCGTGCGGCGTCGCCCTCTGCATTTTGGCTGTTCTTTTCTATAGCCTCGCACTGTTTAAGCGAAGCCGGAACAACAGAATATTCATTCTTTCTTGCCTTACCCGCTTCGTTACCTACCCAACGAATATCCTCGCCACAAATAGCAATATTTGCATTCGGTTGCATGGTGCGGATAAGCTTGTAATATCTTTGCCAATCGTATGTAAATGCCTTTGCATTTGCACCCTTTGCACCGTCAAACCAAACCTCAAAAAGTTCGCCGTAATTTCCGCAAAGCTCGGTAAGCTGACGGACAAAATAATCATTATACGGTTCTGTACCGTAGGTCGGTTCGTGCATATCCCACGGTGAAAGATATACACCGAATTCAATCCCCTGCTTCTGACATTCATCAGACACAGCCTTTACAATATCCTTGCCCATAGGACTGTTCATAACATTAAAATCGGTTGTACCCGTGTTCCACAAACAAAAGCCGTCGTGGTGCTTACAGGTAAGAATTACACCTGTCATTCCGGCAGATTTAACTGCTTTAACCCACTGTTCCGGCTTGATTTTTGTGATATCAAAATCATCAACCGTTTCGCTTGCACAACCCCATTCTCTGTCATTTGCGGTGTTCATACCAAAATGGAAGAATGCATAAAAAGGCTTGTCCTGAAGACGAATTTGACTTGGAGTAGGCACAACAGAAATATATCTCTGCACCTCTTCGTCATTAAGGGCAAAGCCGTTGTTATCGGTCGTCCAATTTTTATCAAGTTTCATATTCATATTTTGTACCGCCGTTTCTGTATTATTGTATCAGCTACATAAAATTTATACTCTTAGAATAAAGCACAAAGAAGTTTTTGTCAACAGTATGTGCGAATTTTGTAAAACACTGTAACCCAAATTGACAAAAAACTTCCCCGAAAAGTACTTTCGGGGAAGAAAAACATATTGGAGTAAATTATTTATCTGTTAAGGTATTAGTAGATACCGCCCTGTGATGCTGCTGCCATTGCTGCGGCTTGTGTGGCTTCTGCCTGAGGGTCTTTAATATCTGTCACAAGCGATTCCGTTGTAAGAACCATTGAAGCAACAGATGCGGCATTTTGAAGTGCGGAACGGGTAACCTTTGCCGGGTCTACGATACCGCAATCAATCATATCAACATATTCGCCGGTTGCGAAGTTGCAACCTGTACCGGCAGGACTGTTCTTAATCTTATCAACGATTACAGAGCCTTCCTCACCTGCGTTTGCGGCGATTTGACGAACCGGTTCTTCAAGAGCCTTGAGAACGATATTTACGCCTGTCTTATAATCTGCGTCATCTGTGTCAAGAAGTGCCTGTGCGGCAGGAATAGCATTGATAAGGGCAACACCGCCGCCCGGTACGATACCCTCTTCGACAGCCGCCTTTGTAGCTGCAAGAGCGTCTTCGATACGGAGCTTCTTTTCTTTCATTTCTGTTTCGGTAGCGGCACCGACTTTGATAACTGCTACGCCGCCTGCCATTTTAGCAAGTCTTTCCTGAAGCTTTTCTCTGTCGAAATCAGATGTTGAATTCTCAATAGAAGTTCTGATTTGAGCTGTTCTTGCCTTAATATCGTCGCTGTTACCTGCACCGTCAACGATAATGGTGTTTTCCTTTGTAACCTTAACCTGACGAGCCTGACCGAGCATAGCCATTGTTGTGTCTTTAAGTTCAAGACCGAGGTCGGAAGTAATAACCTGACCGCCGGTAAGAATTGCGATATCCTGAAGCATATCCTTTCTTCTGTCGCCAAAGCCCGGAGCCTTAACACATACGCAAGTAAATGTGCCGCGGAGCTTATTGAGAAGAATTGTTTGAAGAGCCTCACCCTCAACATCTTCAGCAATAATAACAAGTTTTTTGCCTGCCTTGAGAACGCTTTCAAGAAGAGGAAGAATATCCTGAACAGTTGAAATTTTTTTATCTGTAATAAGAAGCATTGCGTCATCGATAACAGCTTCCATCTTATCGGTATCTGTTACCATATAAGGTGAAATGTAACCGCGGTCAAACTGCATACCGTCTACAACCTCGCAAGTTGTTTCGGCTGTTTTCGACTCTTCAATTGTGATTACGCCGTCGGCTGTTACTTTTTCCATAGCTTCGGCAATAAGAGAGCCTACATATTCGTCAGCAGCAGAAACTGTTGCAACTCTTGCAATGTCGGCATTATCCTTGACGGCTTGGCTTTGCTCCTTAACGGAAGCCACAACAGCGTCAACGGCACCCTTAATACCGTTTTTAACAGTCATTGGGTTTGCACCTGCGGCAACATTCTTCATACCCTCTCTTACAAGAGCCTGAGCAAGAAGTGTTGCTGTTGTTGTACCGTCGCCGGCATCGTCGTTTGTCTTTGAAGAAACTTCTTTAACAAGCTGAGCCCCCATATTTTCAAACGGGTTTTCAAGTTCAATTTCTTTTGCGATGGTAACACCGTCGTTTGTAATGAGCGGTGAACCGTATTTTTTGTCAAGAACCACATTTCTGCCCTTAGGGCCGAGAGTGATTTTTACTGTATTTGCAAGTTTGTCAATACCTGCCTGAAGAGCCTTACGGGCGTCTTCACCGTAAATAATATCTTTTGCCATAACTGATTCCCCCTATCTTATTCTACTACTGCGAGAACTTCTTTGATATCGGTAATGGTATATTCAACACCGTCAACCTTTACCTGTGTTCCCGAATACTTGCTGATGATAACTTTATCACCGACCTTAACGGTCATTGGATTTTTTTCTGTGCCGGGACCTACTGCAACAACTTCGCTTACCTCAGGTTTTTCCTGTGCGGAAGCGGCAAGAATAAGACCCGAAGCAGTTGTTTCTTCAGCCTTTACAGCTTTGAGCAGAACTCTGTCTGCAAGTGGCTTAATAGTCATAATATATCACCTCGTAAAAACTTTCTGTTTTGTTTTAGCACTCTTTGTACCCGAGTGCTAATATCTATTTTAATGATTTTTTCCCAAATGTCAATAGGGTTCACAAATTATTTATAAAATATATGAAATTTTGTACACATTATGCGTGATAAAAGTATAAAAGAACAGAAAATTCATTTTGATAAAAGCATATTAAACAACTGTCACAATTTTTTTAATTCCCTCAGTCATCATAAATAATGACAACTCCCCTTGATTGCAATCAAGAGGAGCTGTTAATTACTTAAAATACATATAATATTGACATTTAATCATTCCGTTATATAACTTACGGCGTTTGTCGGCTTTTCTGCCAAAACACTTTTCAAACTCCTCATCCGGAGAAATTATACCGTAGCTCCAGCCGTGTTTGCGTTCAAACTTTTCACCCATAACACGGTAAAGTTTTTCGGCTGTGCGAATATCGAGCATTCGTTCGCCGTAAGGAGGATTGGTAATCAGCGTACCTTTTTCCGTTGTAGGGTTGAATCTTGCGACATCGCAAACAGAAGCACGAACAAACTTATCAACCTTGATATTTTTTGCATTCTTATCTGTAAGTTCAATCGCGTGAGGGTCGATATCCGTACCGAAAGCGACAAAATCGGTATCGGTCTTAATCAAGTCATGGCAACGCTCACGCTCGTTCATCCATACTTTTTCGGGAACGAAGCCCCAACGGTCAACATCAAAATTGCGGTTGATACCCGGTGCTATGTTATTTGCAAGCATCGCACCCTCAATAAGAATAGTTCCGCTGCCGCAACAAGGGTCGTACATTGTGTGATAATGGCGAAGTTGTGAAAGGCGGCACATAGCGGCGGCAAGAGTTTCTCTGATAGGAGCGTCATTGCCGACAGGACGGTAGCCTCTTTTGTGAAGTCCCCTGCCCGAAGTATCAAGCATAATTGTAACTTCATCTTTCATAATAGAGAACTGGATTTGATGAACAGGTCCGCTTTCTTCAAACCAGTTAATATGATAATCCTCTTTGAGTGATTCAACTATAGCCTTTTTGATTATTTTTTGACAGTCGGGAACAGAATGAAGCGTCGAATTTATGGAAAAGCCTTTAACAGGAAATTCGTCGGCAGAACCGATAAATTCACTCCACGGCAAAGCCTTAACCGCTTGGAAAAGTTCTTCAAATGTTACCGCAGTGAATTTGTCCACAACGATAAGAATTCTCTCAGCATATCTTGACCAAATATTGGCACGGGCAAGAATTGTTTCATCGCCGTCAAAAAAGACTCTGCCGTTTTCTGCACAAACATTTTGTGCGTCCATAGATTTTAAATCATCTGCCACCAAGCCCTCGATACCAAGTAAGCAGGTGGCCACCATTTTCATCATCATATATTACACCTTTTACACATAAAAACAAGGTGGCGTAACATCTACCACCTTGCGATAAATTTATTTACTTGATGAGATGTCGTAATAAACAATCTCTCCGTCTTTTACATATCCTTTTTCACGAGCCTTTTGCTCGATATATTCATCTTTATCGTCCGAATTAAGGATTGACTTAACCTTTTTGTTTTCGTCAAGCTGTTGCTCATACTTCGTATTAAGTTCCTGCGATTCGGCTTTAAGTCGACTTATATCGGCGGCATTTGAAATAAGACAAAACGAGCAGTATCCGACAATCGCCACAACAATCGCAACAACAAAACCAAAAATCATATTTTTCTTGCTTTTAATTTTATTACTCTTTGCTTTCACGGCGACATCCTCCTGCTCAAATAGTACCTTTATATTATATTATAAGTATGTAAGTAATTGCAATAGTTTTTTAAAACTTTTTTAACCTTTTTGTAAAAGAAATTCGTTTAACCGATATTTTTTTGAGTATTTTGCATTCGAGTTTGCAAAAAAGTTTATGAACAGTCAATCTGTAAGCCAAAAAACTGAGAAGCGTGATAAAAAAATGATAAAATCTAAAGCCGTCCTCACCGTAGCCGACAACAAAACAGAAGAAAGCTACGGCAAACGACAACATCATAATTATATCCGACACAAATGTTACAACACGAAGCGAAAGTAAATTTTCAACAAAGGTAACGGCAGAATAAATAAACGAGCAGACAGCACCGAGTGCCGCAAACGAAAGGAGCATCATCAGGAAAACAAACGCCTCAATGTGCCTTTTCTCGAAATATCATTTGAATAAATCACGGCGTTAACTTTACCGGTGACCTTTAATGTGCCGCAAGACAAATCGAGTTCCTCGACATGCAATTTTTCACCCTTGACAGTCAGCGTGCCGTAGTCTGTTTTTGCCGATATTTCTTCTTCATTAAATGTGTCAACATCGGTCACTCCGTCAAAAGAAGCGTATTCCCTGTTTTTAATAAGAAGTGAATGGTCTTTCTTGCTTTCAAATTCATTCATAATTATCCCTCAGACAATCATATGAATGACAATAAGTAAATATACCGGCAAACCCGTCGTACTATTTCGTTTTTGCTATTTTATTTATTCGGTCAATAACAAGCTTTGAAGCGTAGCCCATAACGAAGCCTGTTACCATACCGGAAATGAGAAGAACAGGAAGATAGTATGCAATTCTGAATGTATTAGTAAGAACGGCGGCGACGGCGAGCTGTCCGACATTATGCATTATTCCGCCAAGCATACTGACGCCGACAACGGAAAGTTTTGTGTTTTTGGTCAATGTCATAACTAACCAACTTAAAAAGCATCCGACAAGGCTATAAACTATTGTCATAGGATTTCCGAAAAGAAGTCCCGAAAGGAACACGCGAAGCACGCCTATGATAATTGCATCAAACGGTTTCATTGTGTACAAAGCAAAAACGACTATGATATTAGCAAAACCGAGTTTAACTCCCGGGATAGGTACGAGCGTATTTATGGGAATAAATGACTCGAGATAACTAAAAACCAAAGCAAGAGCCGTCATCATACCGTAAAAGGCAATTTTTTTCACTTTACTGTTTTTCATATCAAGCTCCGATTATGCCACAGCGTCTATTTCGTCATCGGCGGATTTTTCATCTATAACGGTAACAACGAGTTTGTGCGGCAGACAAATGATTGATTCGCCCGACCGATTCACAGACTTATGATTAACACAAATGCCGTCCGGACAATTTGCCTCGGTTACGCTTGCTTTTCCGTTTTTAATAACGAGAGTATTTGTTTCGCCGTCAAAATCGTATTGTTTTTCAAGATTTTCATCAAGGTTGAAAACATCAACAATTTTGCCGTCTTTTTCTACTTCTACAAATTTTCCGTTATCACCGTTGACATAATAGAGCCAAAAAAGCAATATGCCGGAAACCGCAAGAACAACGGCTATAATAACTAAATCAATTTTTTTCATCATTCAATAAAAATGTATTTACATATTCTGCGGCATTGTTCACACCGTCAACAACAGCCTGTGACGAAATCGTGCTTTTGGCAATCATATCGATTTTTGAGCCTTTTTCAAGTGAACTTGAAGCGGACACAGGCAGCTTTTTATTTACAAATTGATTTTTAAAATCATCTGTTACAATACGGACACCGAGATATTCGGTTTCCGCCTGACTGATAATTTCAATGCCGCACACGACCTTGCCGTCGGCGGTTACGGTTGTTGCCATTTTTATCGGTGTTTGTGTGTTATATCCTGCTGCCGTGCCTTTAATAACATAAGCAACAACATTATTTTGACTGTCAAACGCCTTTTCAACTTCCGTTACGCCAAGTTTATTTCTTTGAAGAGTATAGGGAATTGTTTTTGTAATTGTAAAGTCCAAATCCACGCTTTTGTTATTGTTTTTTTCAATGGCGTTGCTAACGGCAACCGAACCAAAAACAACAAGAACGCTGACAATAAGCATAATCGCCAATGAGACAATCTGCTTAACGGGATTTGCACTGTAATAAGCATTGTGTTTCATTTAATTTACTCCGAATCGTTATCAACAAATTGTTCAAATCCGTTTGAATAGGTTTTATTAAATTCTTTATCAACCCATACGGCTTCTATGCCGTCAAGGCTGTCAACAAGTTTTTTGCCATCGGCAACGGTCATATTAAAAAGTGCCGTGGACATGGCGTCGCCTAATGCCGAATCTTTACAAATAACCGACACACTTGCCATATATTCGCTTGGCATAAGTGTTTCGGGATTTATAATATGGCAATATTTTTTGCCGTCAACTGTGTAAAACCGCTGATAATCACCGCTTGTGACAATGCACTCGTCGGTTATATTAAGTTTTAGCAAATACTCATCCGACGAAATATCGGGATTTTCTATACCGATATTCCATTTAGTTTTGCCGTCGTCGTTTTTGTAGCCGAAAACCGATACATTACCGCCTACCGAAATTGCGGCACTCGTCCACAAATTGTTTTTTGCCCATTTGGTAATTTGTTCGACCGCATAGCCTTTGGCGATTGCACCGACATCAAGTTTCATATCGGGGTCTTTAAAATAGACGGTGTTATTATTTGTATCGATAATCAAATTGTCAATATCGGTGTGTTTAGCCGCTTCTTTCAGCTTTGACGCATCGGGAAGTTTGGCTTCATCGGGATTTGCAATGCCGTATTCCCTTTCGTTATGCCACAAGGTAAGAACGGAACCTAAGCAAATATTCATTTTGCCGTCGGTTCTGTTGTAAGCATTTTTGCCGTAAAGGAGCATACCGATGATTTTTTCGTCAACCTTAACAGGAGCTTTCGCGGCTTCTTTGTTGACATCGTAAAGATTTGTAACGCCTTCGTAATGCTTGTAAATATCAAACAAATCGTTATATGTTTTCAATTCGTCATAAAACAAGCTGTACTTTCGGTCAAATTCCTCCTGACTGTCATCGTACGCCATAACGGTTGAAACAGTGTCAAACAAATCAAGAAACGACTTTTTATATTTTTCTTTTGAATCGGCTGTGTTTGTGCAAGATACAAAGCTGAACAAAACAACCGGTATCAACATAAATGATAATATTCTTTTCATAAACATAATTATAGCAAAGCGGTCGATAGAGTTCAACACGGTTAAAAAAACTCAATCAGCCGTTAACAGCTTTTGCGGTATTTTCTGCAATAGCATTTATTGTAATTGTGCAACCCGCTTTAAGGTCGGCATCGGACGCACTCAAATCATCTCCGTAGCAGGATTTAATTTCATCGGCGGTTTTGTCGACGCACCATTTCTCAAATGCGGCAGCCTGTTCGTACCATTCTTTGCCGATTGGCGAAGCCGATTTCATAGCATAATCGTCGCCAAGTTCTTTTTTTGATTTGAATGTTCCTTTTTCAACTGTAAATTTGCCGTCTGCAACAGTACATTTTGCCTGTGACGCGTCGATAATGCAAGAAGTAACCTTATTATCCGAATCAAGGGTTACAACAGCATAATCCGTGTCGTACTGAAGATTGGTTTCACTGCTTTCGTAATACTTTGAAGTCGTCATGGCAAGTTTGAGAGTGTCTGTAGTTTTTGCTCCGCAATCCGTTGCATTTTCCACAGCCTGTGCAATAGCGGTTACAAAAGCGTTTGCATAGATTGTGCAACCGGCTTTTAAATCGGAATCGGAAGGATAACCGTCTTCTCCGATACCGGCTTTGACCTCATCTGCGGTTTTACCTTTTGCCCAAGCCGTAAGAGCATCTATCTGTTCATACCATTCCTTACCGATTGGAGAAGCCGATTTCATACCGTAATCGTCTTTCTTTTCAAGTTTTGTTCTGAGGTCTGAAACATCGCCGTTATCTTTTGTTAAATCGGGTTTTGTTTGTGCTTCGTCAATTTTCACATCAATGATTTTACCGTTTGTGTCAACAAGAACAGCCGCACAGACAGAATCAATTTCAAGTGCGGTTTCGGATTTACCGCTCTCATTTTCTTTGATTTCGCTCAACACGGCATAGCCTGTTTTTGCAGTTGCAACAGTTGAATTTGTGGTTTTGTTTTCGTCCTTATCGGCGGAGTTTGCGTTTGAACATGCCACAAAACTAACTGTCATTAAACCGATAAGTCCAATTGCAAGGGCTTTTTTCATTTTAGTCATAATAAATCTCTCCTTTGTAATATTTTACGCTAAAACACAAATTTTATTTCGAGTTGCAAACAATCCCCTTTACTTTTTTAATAAAACTTAATAATTTTCCGCGGACATTTTTCAGCACACTTGCCACAGGAAGTGCATTTTTCGTAATTAATCTTTGCTATGTTATCCGTAACCTTAACCGCACCGAATTCGCAAACTTTTTCACAAATACCGCAAGCGATACAGCCTGCTGTACAGGCGTCACGCACTTCTTTGCCTTTTACTTGAGAAAAACATTGAACACGGTAATGCGACTCAGCCGGAACAAGTTCAATAAGACGGTGCGGACAAATCTTTACGCATTTACCGCAGGCGATACACAAATTTTCGTCAACAACAGCCTTTTTGTCGATAATGCGGATAGCTCTTTCCGGGCAAACCCTTGCACAGGTGCCAAAACCAAGACAACCGTATTTACACGAATAAGGACTCGAACCCGGCATTACGGCAGCCGCAGTACAACTGTCTATGCCAATATAATTATAATCGACGGTTCGTTTATTGCTGTTGCCGTCGCACTTAACATAGGCAACCATACGGGTCATATCGCCAAGCTGTTCGCCCATAATTTCAGCGATTTTTTCTGCTACACTCTTACCGCCTACAGGACAGGAAGAAACAGGTGCTTTACCTGAAGCGATAGCAGAGGCAAGAGCATCACAACCTGCGTAGCCGCAGCCGCCGCAATTACTGCCGGGAAGTACTTCTCTGACCTTTTCTTCTTTTTCATCTGTTTTTACATAAAATACTTTCTCTGCAATGCCGAGAGCGACGCCAACTATCAAACTGATTAAGCATACAACGCCGACGGCAATTAAAATCTCCTTAAAATCCATAAAGCTCCTTTCCGTTTACGCAAAAGAATTGAAGCCGTAGAATGCAATTGACATAAGGCAGGCAGTCATTAAAACCGCCGGAGTGCCCTTGAAACATCCCAAGAAATCATTATTTTCTGTTTTTTCACGAACGCTTGCCATAATAACAATGGAAATTGTAAAGCCGACGGCAGTACCGAAACCGGTAACAACGCTTGTGAGCACATCGTTTGACTGCTGAACATTGGTGAGTGCAGTACCCAAAACGGCGCAGTTTGTTGTGATGAGCGGAAGGTAAACACCAAGACTTTTATAAAGCGACGGAATAACCTTTTTAAGAAAAATCTCAACGAGTTGAACCAAAAAGGCAATTACAACAATGAATATAATTGTTTTTAAATATTCCAAATTTAGTTTTACAATCACATATTTATAAAGGACGCTTGAAACGAGTGATGACAAGGTAATAACAAAAATTACCGCACCGCCCATACCTGCGGCAGTTTTGACAGATTTTGAAACACCGAGGAACGGACAAATACCCAAAAATTGACTGAGTACAACATTATTTATGAGTGCCGTGGTAATAAGCACCAAAAACAGTTTTCCTGCCATTTACCTGCCCTCCTTTTCCGCTGACGGACATTCTGCACAGTTTCCTGTACAGAGAGTGTTTTTCTTTTTTTCTTTTTTACTTACGCCGAGTTTATTCATAAGTGCACAAAGAAGTGAGAGAACAAGGAATGCACCCGGAGCAAGAATGAAAATTGAAATAGGTTCATAACTTTCCGGCAATACACGGAAGCCGAAAACAGTACCGCTTCCGAGAAGTTCTCTGATAATACCGATAGTTGTAAGACCGATTGTAAAGCCTATTCCTATACCGAATCCGTCAAAAACCGAAAGCAAAACATTGTTTTTTGAAGCGTAAGACTCCGCTCTGCCGAAAATAATACAGTTTACAACAATGAGCGGTATAAAAATACCCAAGCTACTGTAAAGCGGAGTAAGAAAAGCGTGCATAAGCATTTCCACAACGGTTACAAACGAAGCGATAATGATGATATATACGGGTACGCGAACACCGTTTGGAATCACTTTACGCAAAAGAGAAATTATCATATTGGACATAACGAGTACAGCCATGGTGGCAACGCCCATACCGAGACCGTTGAGAGCACTTGTTGTTACCGCAAGAGTCGGGCACATTCCGAGCATAAGCACAAAGGTTGGATTTTCCTTGATGATACCGTTATGAAGTCTTTCTAAAATACCTTTCAAAAAAATCTCCCCCTCTCAGTTTGACTGTGCGTCGGCATTTGAAGTTTCGTTGCCGAAATTTGATTGATAAAAAACGATTGCGGCGTTGACTGCCTCAGTTACCGCAGATGTAGTAATAGTTGCACCCGAAATTGCATCAATTTCCGTATCGGACGAAGCACCGGATTTTGTGTAAGACAAAATTTCTGCCGATTTGTTTTTAAACTGATTTTGAAAATCTGATTCCGTACATTTTGAACCGAGACCGGGAGTTTCGCTGTTACTGATAACCGTAAGTCCGGTAAGTTTGCCGTTTTTAATACCGATTGCCACTTGAATTTCACCGCCGTAGCCGTTAGGTGATGTTGAAGAAATGACATAGCCCTCGACATTTCCGTTTGCGTCTTTAACGGCAAGAGCATCGGACACGGTGCAACCCGATAATCCGTTATCGTCAAAAAGCATTGCTGAATTTTCAATCACCTTATCAAGTCCGTCGATTTCATCAAATCCGACTGCATCGGCATAGACGACCTTATATGCCTCAGCCTTTTGATTGATTTCAGCCTGTGCAATAGGTTCTTTGGTAATTTGATTTACAACAGCCAAAGCCGCAACGGCAACCAAAGTAATAACAACCAAAATCAAGGTGTTTTTGAACATATTGGATTTTTTATTTTCCATTACTGAACATCTCCTTTCGTTTTAACACAGCCGAAAGGCTTTGGAACAGTTACTTTTTCAATAAGAGGGACAAGAAGATTACAAATAATAATTGCATACGAAACGCCCTCTGCCGAAGAGCCCACAATTCTGAACATTGCGGTTACAAATCCGAGAATCACACCGTAAAGGACTTGACCCTTTGCGGTAATTGGACTTGTTACATAATCGGTTGCCATAAAGAATGCACCTACAAGAAGTCCGCCGGAAAGCACTTCACTCAAAAGATAGTTAACACTTACCGAATCGCCTTGAATCAAACGAATTACCGCGATGAAAACAACGGTTGAAAGAATATATGTGCCCGGGATACGGATTGAAATAACCTTTTTAATAAGGAGATATGCCGCACCGATTAAAATAGCAAGAGCCGAGACCTCACCTATACAGCCTCCGTGCATACCGAGAAAGAGCGACATCAAATCAAGTTCTTTACCGTCACCGAGCTGAGCAAGAGGTGTTGCACCCGATACGGCATCAAGTGCGGTATCGGTTTTGCCTGCCAAAAGATAAAGACAATCTTTGATTTTGCCGTTTTTAAAAAGTTCGGAAAACGATGAGCTGTACACATCGTAGATAGCAAAATCACTCATTTTTGAAGCAAACGAGATGAGCAAAAAACATCTTGCACCGAGAGCGGGATTCATAAAATTCTGACCCAAGCCTCCGAAAAGCATTTTTACTATAATGATAGCAAATGCACTGCCGAGGACAGGAATATACCACGGCACGCTTGCCGGCAGATTAACAGCAAGAATAAGACCGGTTACCACAGCACTGCAATCGAATATTGTAATCGGTCGTTTTGCGGCAAGTTCAAACAGCAGTTCGAACAGCACGCTTGATGCAACGCAGAGAACGGTTACAAAAAAAGCAGGCAGACCGAAATGATAAATTCCAAATACAATCGTTGGTAAAAGTGCAATCGCAACATCGCCCATAATTGATTTGGTGCCGTTTTGTGCCCTTAAATGCGGTGATACGGAAACATTATACATAATCAGTTCGCCTCCTGTCTTTTTCTGTTATCAAGTTCCTTTTTGACCTCGGTTTTGCCGACATTGAAAAGATGAGTCAGCGGAATTCTTGCCGGGCAAATATACGAGCAACAGCCGCACTGAACGCACTCCATACCGCCCATATTTTCAAAAGAAGAATAATCGCTTTGTTTTACGGCCTTTGCAAGCATTTGCGGAACGAGGTTTGACGGGCAAACGCTGACACATCTGCCGCAATGAATACAGTTAGTTCCATTGACAGAAGCAACATCGTCTTTGGTAAACGCAAGAATTGAAGCGGAGGTTTTTTGAACAGGGACATCAAGATTGCTCATAGCAAATCCGGTCATAGGACCGCCCGAAATAATTTTAACAACATTATCCTTTAGTCCGCCACACTTTTCGGCAACATACAAATGACTGCAACCGAGCGGGACTTTAAAATTATTACATCGATTTACGCCGTCACCCGAGACGGTCATATATCTGTAAATCAGAGGAATATTTTCATAAAGAGCGTTATAAACGGCAAAACAGGTTGTAGCGTTCACAACAATACACTTTGCATCTGCCGGGAGCATTTTTGAATTAATTTTTCTGCCGGTAACGGCGTAAATAAGAGAGCGTTCGCCACCCTGCGGATACTTTGTTTTTAATTTGCAAATGTCAATATCGTCATCGGGATTTATGAAACTGCCGATGTTCTTAATCGCATCGTTTTTATTATCCTCAATACCGAAAATTGCTTTTGCGTTAGGCAAAATCCGTTGAATTTGACGGACGGCTTTTACAATCTGTTCTCCCTTTTCAAGCATAATGCGATAATCAACCGTAAGATACGATTCACATTCACAGCCGTTGATAATAAGAGTATCGATTTCATCGGAATTTTTAGGCGACAGTTTAACTCCTGTCGGAAATCCGGCACCGCCAAGACCGATAATTCCAAAATCTTTAATTTTTTGAAGAAGTTCTTGCGGTGAAAGTTCGTCGGGATTTGACTTAACACCCATCCCCTCTGTTTCTTCATAAAGTCCGTCATTTTCAATAATTATAGACTTTACAAGACTTCCGTTAACAACTCTGCGATTTTCAATTGATTTAACCGTACCCGACACAGAGCTGTGTATAGGTGCGGAAACGAAGCCTCCCGCTTTTGCAATCATTTGACCTTTAAGCACCCGATCGCCCGATTTAACAATCGGTTCAGCCGGAGCACCGATATGTTGGCTCAAAGGATATACGGTTTCAGAAGAAGCGTCAATTGATGTAATGGGAAACTCTTTTGAAAGCTCCTTACCCTCATAAAGGTGAACCCCTTTTTTTAATGCTTTTCTTTTTTTCATTGAAAAACAACCTCTCTACTCTTACGGACATATTAATATTTAGTATTCCAATTTTAATATAACATATCATTAACAGAAAAACAACAGGCAAAAAAGTACATATGCACATATATTTTTTGTGCCTTTTGTACAAGTCAATACAATCAAGCAATTACTTTTTATATATTTTCGACATAAAAACACCCTCCTGATGTCATTTTGCATCAAGAGGGATTTTTCCGTTGTTTGTCTTTTACTGACTTGTTTATTATATAGTTTTAATGACTGTTTTCAATTATATTTCTTATATTTTGTTCTGCGGCTGACACTTCCGCCTGAAATTCGCGAGAAGAAACACGCAGTGCACCGTTGCCGAGAATAATAATCTGTTCAAGTGCGTCGGATGTAACAACCCTGACTTTATGTTTCTTTGCCAAATCAAGCGAAGCTTTTTCAATATACATATCGGCTGTTTCAGCCTCTTTTGTATAAACAACTGTGATGTTATTCAGCTTTTCGATTTCCCGATGATTACCTTTAACCTTATAGGCGTCAAAAACAACTATAACCTCGCATTTTTTATATCCTTGATAGTTGCAAAGAATATTTATGAGGGCGTTTCTTGCACCGTCGATACTGCTTTGGGCAAGTTTGTTGAGGTTGTCCCACGAAAAAATTACATTGTAACCGTCAACTAAAAGATATTCGGGGCCTTCATATTTAGGCGTTTTAGGCTGTTTTTTCGGATTAGGCTTATTTGGCTTTTCGGTAAAAGTGAAGTGGCTGTTATTTGGGTTTTTGTTTTTTATCGGCCCATAAGTTTGCTCAAAAATCTCCATAAGCTCTTTGTCGAGTGCAAACAAATCTCTTTTGTCAACTGATCTTGAAACACGGTTTTTCAGCACAGTTTCGGTATAATCACTTTTTGGCGTTGAAAGAATGCTCGGCAAATGCATATGACTTTTAACTTCGTTCCATTTTACCGTATATCCTGCACCCTTTGAGCAAAACACCGAGTCGCAGGTATTATCGGTATCGCTGTCCGGGTCATAGGCGATTTCGGCTATAACCTCATCGCTGTTATGGCACGGTTCATAGCCTTTCAAGGAACACACAAGCTTGCCTTTGCCGTGAGTATACATACGCACATCACGGGCATAGTCGCTCATTGTCGAGACGGGTGCATTACCTGTAAACACAGAATTTTCACCGTCGGTTTCGGGTGGATTGAATGTGCCGTGCATAAACTGAATATCAGCCATTGCTCTACCCACATTTTCAGTAGGCACTTCAAGAGTGAAATCGTAATAAGGTTCAAGCAAAACGCTTTTTGCACTGCGAAGCCCCTGACGAACGGCACGGTAGGTTGCCTGACGAAAGTCACCGCCCTCGGTATGCTTTGGATGGGCTTTGCCTGATTTTAATATAATTTCCATATCCGTTATAGGCGAACCGGTAAGAACGCCGATATGCGTTTTTTCATACAAATGCGTAATGACAAGGCGTTGCCAATTCTTATCAAGAACATCCTCCTTGCAATCCGTTTTAAACACAAGTCCGCTTCCGCGTTTGCCGGGTTTAAGAAGCAAATGCACCTCGGCATAATGACGAAGCGGTTCAAAATGACCGACGCCCTCAACAGGTGCTTCTACAGTTTCCTTATAAATTATACTACCCTTGCCAAAGGATATGTTTATACCGAAGCGGTCGGCAAAAAGGCTTTGCAAAACTTCAAGTTGAATATCGCCCATAAGCTTTACATATATTTCGGAATTGCGTTCGTTCCATTCAACCTTAAGTTGCGGGTCCTCATCCTCCAAGATTTTCATATTTGAAAGAACGGTATGAGCGTCTGTACCGTCACAAATTTTAACGGTATAAGTCAAAACGGGCGTCAAAACAGGCATTGAAGAGTTATCCTCCGCTCCGATACCGTCTCCCGAATTTGTAAAAGTTACGCCGGTAACGGCACAAACCGTACCTGCCGTAGCTTCATCAACGGCAGTGAATTTGTCACCCGAATAAAGGCGGATTTGATTTACTTTTTCACCGTTAATGTTCTTGCTGCTTTTAAGGACTTCTTTTACCTTGAGAGTGCCGCCTGTGATTTTCATCATCGTAAGGCGTTGACCCTTGTCTTCGGAGATTTTATACACCTTTGCGGCAAAATCTGAGCCGTAGGTCGGCATTTCGGTGTAATCATCGATTAAATCCATAAAGGAACTCACGCCGTCAAGTTTAAGAGCCGAGCCAAACATACACGGAAAAATCCGTCTATGCTTAATTGCCGACATAACATCGAATTTATTAATATCGCCGGTTTCATATTTTTCAAGAAGGTCGTCACCGCAAAGAGCAATATTTTCATCAAGTTCGTCCTTATTCAAACTAAAATCAACACAGTTATCGCTGAGCTTTGTTTTAAGTTGATGAAGCACAACTTCTTTATCCGCTCCGTCCAAATCGGTTTTATTAACAAAAATAAAGCACGGTACATTATACTTTGCAAGTAGTTTCCACAGCGTTTGAGTGTGACTTTGTACACCGTCGGTTGCACTGATAACAAGAATCGCATAATCAAGCACTTGAAGCGTGCGTTCGGTTTCTGCCGAAAAATCCACATGCCCCGGTGTATCAATAAGCGTAATATCAGTATTTTTGTATTTTAGCAACGCTTGCTTTGAAAAAATCGTAATACCTCGTGAGCGTTCAAGTGAAAAAGTATCCAAAAAAGAATTTTTGCTGTCCACCCTGCCAAGCTTTGAAATCACTCCGGAATGATAGAGCATAGCCTCGGACAGGGTTGTTTTGCCCGAGTCAACATGAGCAAGTATTCCGACAACGATTTTTTTCATTTTCTCACCTCACGGTATTTTTATATATAATATCATACCGCAAGCCGAATGTAAAATTATATTTCTATTTTAAGAATGTCGTTTACCGATATTTCAACAGATTCGACAGTGACTGATTTATTAAATGCGTCAATCTTTTTTACCGTTCCTTTTCGAGTAATATATGCACCGCCGGATTTGAATTTGTCGGGCACAAAATAGGTAATTGCCACCTCTAAATTTTCATTAATATTATATGAAATATATTGCAACGCTTCGTTTAAAATTTCTATTTCATTTTCATCAAGAATTATTTTTTCATCGGTTACTCTGGCAGTTTCGGCGATTTCGTCTTCAAATCCCTTGAGGGCTGCAAATGAAGCAAATTGTGCGGAGCGTTGTGCCATTGAAAGATGCGCGTGCCTTGTTGATATGTGGTGCGGTAAATTTATAATATCATCATATTTCATTCCGCTTTATGCCCTCCGACCTGATTATTTCGTTCTATTGTTGTGGCACATTCCTGCAAATTTGTGCCTTTTAAAATTGCATTTTTTCCGTAGCGTTTTTGAATTGAAAGCATAGCGTTTTGTAAGCTTCGCTCTTTTTTCAAGGCGTTTTCTTCAGCTTTTATTTTAGAATAATCGGTAAAAAAGTCGAGTTGAACATTATCCTGTTCTGCTTTGGTTTCATCCGTTATATGATTTGCACAGATATTAACCTTGCGAACAGAAAGCGTACGGTCGGCAATTTTATGAAACACATCCATAGCTGCATTTACAATAAGTTTTGACGATGAAGTAAAACGGTTGATATTGCCTGTACCGTGAGAATGCTTCGGGATTTTCCTGCCGTAGCCGTCTACCGTGATTTCGCCTTTGTAACCGTTTTTGATATTTTCTATATCGTAATTAAGAGTAAGCACAATTTGATTGGTAACAACCTTTTTATCTACCAAATCAAGAGCGAGGAGTTCTGCCATTTCCCGCACTATAACATCGGTTTCGGCAAAACTGTACGGACGGGTAAGTACCTGGCCGGAGCTAATACTTTTAGTATCGGGTTTATACGCTTTTACATCCTCTATGGTACAAGGCTCCCAACCCCAAGCGTGGTCAATAAGCAGTTCGGCATTGATACCGAAAAGATTATACAACAAATCCTCATTATAAAATTCGGTTTCACTGCCGAGAGAGCATTTGGCAATATCACCCATAGTGTAAAGACCCACGCTTTCAAGTTTTTTACCGATACCCTTACCGACACGCCAAAAATCCGTAATCGGACGGTAGTTCCACAAAAGTTTCCGGTATGACATTTCATCAAGCTCGGCAATTCGCACGCCGTCGTTATCGGGTTCGATATGCTTTGCAACTATATCCATTGCAACCTTGCAAAGATACATATTTGTGCCTATGCCGGCTGTAGCCGTAATGCCGGTTTCGCTAAGCACAGCCTTTATCATTTCCATAGCAAGTTGATGTGCGGTAATGCCTCTTGTGTGAAGATAATTTGTTGCATCGATAAACACCTCATCAACCGAATAGACCAAAATATCCTCAGGCGACACGAAATCGGAATATACGGAAAAAATCCGATTGCTGTATTTTTTATAAAGATTCATTCTCGGCGGAGCGGCAATGTATGACAGTTTCAAATAATCATCCTTAAGCTCATCGGAATTGTACGATTCACCCTTAAAGTCGGCATAATTAATATTAAGTTTGCGGTTATTATTAACCTGTTTAACACGCTCGACGACCTCAAAAAGTCGTGCTCTGCCCGATATGCCGTAAGCCTTTAGTGACGGCGACACAGCAAGGCAAATTGTTTTTTCAGTCCGTTCCTTGTCTGCAACAACAAGATTATTTTTAAGTGGGTCAAGTCCACGCTCAACGCATTCAACCGAAGCATAAAAGGATTTTAAATCTATTGCTATATATGTTTTTTGCCTTGCCATAAAATATACCTCCGTAGGAATATTGTTTAACATCAAGTACATTATATCACAAAAAAATCAAAAATCAATACAAATGTTCAAATTGCTACAATTTGGTACATTTAATTATTGCAAAAAAGAGAGGAAAGCTATATAATATATAGCTGATTGACAAAACAGGAGTTATCAAAATGAGTAAAAATAATATGATTATAGGGCAATCGGGCGGACCGACTGCGGTAATTAATTCTTCGCTTGCCGGTGCAATAAGCTGTGCGTTTAAGCAAGAAAAAATAAAAAAAGTTTACGGAATGATTAACGGCATAGAAGGATTTTTGAATGAAAATCTTCTTGACCTCAACGCTACTTTTGAAGGTAAGCCGTATATGATGAACAGTCTGAAGCACTCGCCTGCAATGTATCTCGGTTCGTGCAGATACAAGCTCAGCGGAAATGAAGAGGAATACAAAAAAATATTTGCTCTTCTTGAGAAGTACGATATCGGTTACTTTTTTTACATCGGCGGCAATGATTCCATGGATACGGTTAAGCAGTTGAGCGAATATGCAAGCAAAATCAGAAGCGACACAAAATTTGTTGGCATACCGAAAACAATTGACAACGACCTTGTAGGCATTGACCATTCACCGGGATTCGGAAGTGCGGCAAAATACATTGCGTCGTGCGTGAGAGAAGTTGCATATGACACTTCAATTTACAACATAAAAAGTATCCATATAATCGAAACTATGGGCAGAGATGCCGGTTGGATTGCCGGCTCGGCGGCTCTCGCAAAAGAGGGCACGGCACTTGCACCGCATCTTATATATTTGCCGGAAGTTGCATTTTCAACTGAACAATTTATCAAAGATGTAAACAAGTTACTTGAAAAATACAATTCTTTAATAATTGTTGTCAGTGAGGGCATACGCGATAAGGACGGAAACTACATCAGTGCCGAAGGTTCAAAAACAGACAAATTCGGTCACATAATGTTAAGTGGGGTCGGAGTATATCTTAAAAGCGTTATTGAGGAAAGAATCGGTTGTAAGGTAAGGGCGCTTGAACCCGGAGTTTTACAAAGAAGCGGCGCTCATATTGCTTCACTTACAGATGTGAACGAGGCGTTTAACCTTGGTGAAGTAGCCGTAAAAGCCGCTCTTGACGGCAAGACAGGTGTCTTTTCCACAATCAAAAGAACAAGCGATTCACCATATTGTGTTCAGTATGGCACAGAAGATGTTAGAATTGTTGCGAACGCGGTAAAAACTGTTCCGAGAGAGTGGATTAATGACGAGGGCAACTATGTAACGGAAGAATTTTTGGAATACATTAAACCGCTTGTTGTCGGCATTGCACAAGTGCCGTACCGTAACGGACTTCCGGATTACATTGATGTAAGACATCTCAATTCAAAAAGACAAAAATACACGGAATAAAAGAAAACCGACGGTTCTTGAATTAATCAAGCCGTCGGCATTTTTTTATTTATTTTCATTTGATTTGAGGTTGTCAACCAAAGTTTCTATATCGCTTTTAAGGGTTTGGAGAACATCAATATTCTTCTCAAGTTCCCTATTTGATTCTTTTAGTTGAGCCTCAAGGTTAGAATTAATAATGGTGAGTCGCTGACATTCATATTCAGCCTCGCCGAGTGCCGCCTTTAGTCGGGCGTTTTCTTTTTTTAATTGTTCAACTTCCTTATTAGGTATCAACGGCATAATCTAATCCTTTATTTAAACAACTAATGGCGAGAAAACTCTCTCGCCATTAAATTATCGGTTAAGAATCGATATCGGTATCGATTTCAAAGTAGCGTGAGCCGAGCCAATGTCTTTTAAGAGTGATAGCGTCGTGCTCTTTCTCTGTTTCTTCTGCTGCAAGCTTTTGCTGAGCGATATACTGCCATACAGCTTGCTTGTTTGTACCCTCAAAGTACATAATGTGATAACCGTACTCTGTTTTAACAATGCCGACATCGCCTGCTTTACGAGATGAATCGAAGCACCAAGCGTTGAATGTAGGTACCATTTGGTTTGGAATTACATTTTCGTAAAGACCACCGTCGCTTGCGTTGCTGTCTGAAGAATTTGACTTAGCAAGCTTTGCAAATGACTTAGAAGTCTTTTTGCCGCTATTGTACTTTTTAAGAATGCTTTTAGCCTTCTTCTCTGCTGCTGCCCATTCTTCGTCTGTGCAATCCTTAGCCGATGTTGAAGATGAGCTGTCATCGCTTGAGCTTGATGACTCTGGAGCGATAAGAATATGACGAATATTAACCGTCTTGGTTGTAGACATATATACAGGTTTTACAACATATACAACAGTTGTTGAATCCTGCTTAACATCTCCTGCCTTACGGTCGGTTGAGTAGAGCCAATCAAGCCCCGGATAGCTGTCATCATCGTCTTCATCTGCTGTTGAAATAGCAAATGAAAGGCTTTCCATAGTTGTACGCATCATATCTGTATAAGTAGTTTCTACAGCATCCTTATTTGCTTCCTTATCAAAATCATCTGAAGAATACTTTGAAGCAAGAGCGGCAAAGTTTGAGCCGTCTGCTTTAAGAGCCTTTTTGAATGCCTTAGCGTCATCTTCGCTGTCGCATTCAAACAACTTGATGTCTACAGACTGGAGTGCTGCCTTATTCTTTTTCTTATAAGCGTTAAGTTCTTTATCTGTATAAGTCTTTTCTTCAGAATCCTCTTCGTGATCCGAGTCGTAGTTTTCGGCGATGTAAGAAATAGTTGCTTCACGAACGAAAACATCCTTTGTTACACCGTGACCCATAGCAGCTTCGATGTAACCGGAAATGGTGTAACCGTACTGATGAGCTGAAGTTTTGTAACTCTTGAGAGCATCTTTGATTTCACTCTTTTGGTCGTCTGTAATTTCAGGGTCCTTACCCTTGTTTTCCTTGACAGCCTTGTAATAGCTTGCATATGTATCTTTAATGCTGTCTTCCACCTGCTCTTGAACATATTCAAGCCAAGTTGTTGTTTTGCCGTCCTCGGTTCTTGTTTGTTCGGAAAGCTTCTTGTCAAAATCAACATTCATATTTGATTCTTCAAGGTCAATTCCGTACTGTTCATATGAGCTTACGGTTGACTGAAGATTATTGTAATACATAGCAAAGTAATAATTGTATGTATTTACCTTAATGTCGTGCTTTTCGCCGTCTGCATCAGTCAATGTGAAAGCAACAAATGTTTTTTGCGGCCAACCGAGAGTTGAAGCCATACCCTTACGAACAAATCCTGTTGCAACATAAGCGAAAAGAAGAGCGATAACAACAATAATAGCAACAACTGCGGTTACAATCTTCTTTGTCTTTGGTGCCATAGGGATTTTAACAGTATCCTCAGTAATAATGATACTGTCGCGTTCGTTAATAAGAGCGTCTCTCTTTGAACGCAATTTATTCTTTTTCTTCTGATCAGGCTCGTCAAGGATTTCTTTTCTGAGCGATTCGATTTGCTCAGCAAGTGCGTCCTTTCTGTCATAAGCCTTATCATACTTTGCTTCTAACTTAGCAAGTTTATCTTTTTTTTCTGCCATCTGTTTTCATCCTTTATGATTTTTTATCAATAGTATTCTACACTATTGTGCATATTTTTACAAGTACTAATTTTTATTCGTCCGAAGAAGCGGTTTCTGAAGTGGTTTCGGAAGAAGAATCCGCTGTTGTTTCTTCTGATGACGAAGTGCTTGAATCATCGGTTTCGGTGTCGCTTGAAGCAGTTGGCTCGGCAACCTTTGTTTTACTCATAGCAAGCTTGTACTGCTTAACTTCCGAACCGTAAGTGAATTCTTTTTCGGTTTTATCTTTAAGATCGGTTTCACAATTATAAAGATATTTAGCTTGTTTGCTGATGAAGAACATAATATGGCAACCGTACTTTGACTCAACAATTCCGGTGTCGCCGTACTGTCTTGAATCGTCCATTGCCCAATCGTTAAAGTTTTCTACCATAGTGCCCTGTGAAACGCCGCCGTAAAGACCGCCGTAATTACCCGAGGTACCGCTTGAAGTAGATTCTGTATCTTTGGAATACTTTTCGGCAAGTTTTGCAAATTCAAGTTCTGTCTTTGCACCCTTGTTATACTTATCAAGTATTTTCTGAGCTTTCTTTTTTGCCTGAGCCATCTGCTCGTCGGTAAGTGTAACATCAGAAGAAGATGTGTCAACGCCGTCAGGCATAATAAGAATTTGACGAACGGAATAAACCTCCTCAGTATCCGGTTCAGGGTCTTTAACTTTATAAAGAATGTATACAACATCGTTGTCCGAATCGTCAAAAGCTTTTACATCACCGATTTTGGTATCGTCGTCAAAAAGCCAATTAACCGCATCTTCGACAAGACTTGTTTCTTTTGCTGTTATGGAAGTTTCGATATTTGCACTGAGAAGTTCGGCACACGAATCGGCGTCCTCAACATAACCCTGTGAAACAAAGTTATCAATCAAATCCTTACAAGCTGTAGGAATAAGCTTTTTCATATCATCCTCAGATTTGATTTGCTTAATATAATTATTACATTTTTCCATAGTTGCACTTGCATCATCATTTTCGTAAGGAACCTGAAGATATGCGAATGTAACATTTTCATAATCTTCCTTATTCTCCTTAAAGAAATTCTTGATTTCCTTATCAGAGAATTTTCTGCTTACAGACAGCATTTGATAATAATTTTCTGCAACATAACACTGTTCAAGCATTTTTTTGATTGTAGCCTGTCCGCAATAATCACCGTAAGTGTCGGCAATGTACTTGTCCACGGTTACGCTTGAGCTTGAAGCAGTTGACTTGAGAGATTCAAGACTTTCCTTAATCGACTTCTTTTGTGACGATGTAAGAGTTATTCCATCAGCAACAGCCTTTTCGTAATAAGTAGTAATATACTGAATCTGCTTAATTGTTTCATCTTTGAAAAGCTGTGCCCAAGTCACCTCATCACCGTCGCTGTTGGTTGTTTTTTGCTTGTCGTAATCAACAGAGGTGTCAAGGTCATAATAACCGTAGCTTGCATAAGTAACATAATTATTAACAATACAGCTGTAATAGTAATTATACATACCGATTGAAACCGGTGTTTCGCTGACTTTAAGAGCAACATTACCCGGATTCATTCTTTCGTCCGAATTAGGCTTTGTATAATAGAATGTACCGAAAACGGCAAGAACAGCAATTACTGCAACCATAATTACAGCAGTGAAAACAAATTTGATTTTATCGCCCTTGACGCCGTTTTGTTTAACGGCAACCTGCTGTTGTGTAGCCGGTGCTGCCTGAGGTCTTACAGCTGTTTCATACTTTGCCGACTCCGGAATATGAATTTCAAACACATCATTTTCTATAACATTGCTGTTAAGCGTTTGAGCCTCACCGTCAAATTTCCAATTATCGTTTTCCTCATAAGTCGGTGTTGTTTCGGTGCTATCTGCCTCTTTTATTTCCTCGGCAGGTTGCTCAACCTTTTCATCCGGTGTTTCGGATAAATCAAGATTTTCATTTTCAACATTGTTATTTTGAAGTTCCAAATCTTTTTCGTCCACAAAATCACTCCTAAAAAATAATAAATACTCATAAAGTATACAACATTTTTTCGTCTTTTGCAATAGATATATTATATATTAATTATAAATATACTGTAAAATGAATATGAATAAATAAATGTTGCATATATAAAAATAATGTGTTATTATCATTGCATATACTGAATATTACATTTTTAGACATAATTTTAAGGTGACACTATGACTGTTACGGTTGTTAACAATGACAAAAAGATATTTTCGTGGTTGCTTGGCATAATCGGAATATCTTTTATATTGCCGGAATATATTGCACCGTTTTTTGTGTTTTTCTTTTACATTCCGTTTTTATTTCATTTTAAAAAGACCGGAAGAAACGCAAAAATAGGCAATTTAGGCAAAGCTTTTATGGCATATATGAGCTATATGATTATATCGGGAATATGGAGCAAAACACATATTTTATCGGCTCTTATCGGGCTTTTGTGGATGGGTTGTTTTTTATTTTACATAGAAATTGCAAACACTGTAAACACAAAAGACAAGTTGAAAAACGCAATATCCGCACTCAACATTTCATCGGGAGTTATCGGACTGATTGCAGTACTTGAATTTGTAACATACAATTTAACAAAATATTTAGACGGATTTAATTTTACGGTTTCAAACCCACTTTATTACAATTTGAACGACTGGATTTTCGGATTGTTCCCGTTTGAAATAATCAACAGTCCGTATCCGTCAAGAGCGGCGGCGACTTTTGACAATCCGTTGATTTTGGCAACATTTTTAATTATCACAACTCCGTTTTGTGCATTTTCATCGGTGTATTTTAAACAATCAAAGCACCGTAAGCTGAGCAGAATTTGCTTTGCTTTTTCTTTGTTAGGCATTTTATGCACAGAATCGAGAGGTGCTTATATAGCGATAGCTTTGTCGCTTATTACCCTGCTCATCAGCAACAAAAAAATATTCAAAAAATTGCTTCCGTTTATGTTTGTTCTTGCGGTCGGTATTCCTTTGACCATAGCTTTAAGATACAAAAACAATTCGTCGGGAAACGAATTTTTGGCGTCGAACAACAACAGGTTTGCGATTTGGCAGGTATGTTCTAAACTCTTCAAAGAGCACTGGTTTGTGGGTATGGGTGCAGGAACGGAAAACATCCACCAAGAAATCATTGCAAGAATCGGCATAAATCGCACACACGCACACAACTTATTCCTTGAAATTGCAACAGAA
The DNA here is from genome assembly GCA_963661495.1 of bacterium. GTDB lineage: Bacteria > Bacillota > Clostridia > Oscillospirales > Acutalibacteraceae > Eubacterium_R. The sequence goes on along the minus strand of CAVLCA010000003.1, from coordinate 18,823 downwards.
AGCGGTATTGTAGGAATTATCCTTGCGGCGGTCATTGTAATTGTATTTGCAAAAAATCTGTTTAAACTGTTTTATCTAAAAAACAACGCTTACAGACCGTATGCCGTACTTTACACTTCGGCAATAATCGGATTTATTACAATGTCGCTATACGAGCACACATTGCAGTCACCGAAAGAAATGATGATATTCTTTATTCTTTTGGGATTCGCCGAAGCAACGCTTCGTATGGCGGAGGGTAACATACAGCTTTCACCGGACGAAGAAAACATTTTTGAAGAATTCACCGAAGAAGATTACATTACGGACGAAGATGAAGAAAAAGAACTGATTGCAAAATAACGGCAATAACAACAAAAAACGCAGAACCAAAGCAAATCGGTTCTGCGTTTTTTATATTTTATACAATACTATCTCTTATGCCTGAGCAGGAGCATCAACAGGGCAAACACCTGCACATGCACCGCATTCGATACAAGCATCTGCATCGATTACATACTTGCTGTCGCCCTCTGAAATAGCAGAAACAGGACATTCGGCAGCACATGCACCGCATGAAATGCAATCGTTTGAAATTGCGTAAGCCATTATACAATACCTCCTAATTAGATTAATAGTAATTTTCCAAATTCTATTGACTTTAATATAGCATTGAACAATTCAAAATGCAATAGTTTTTTGTTAAAATTTAATCAATTGTTCAAAATTGTTTACAAAATCGATTATACATACCAAGCAGGCTTTTTGTTTAATAGATAAATCACTTGTTTTTTACAATTTTGACTTCGTTACGCATAACTGTTACGGGTGCCGAGCCCTCCGGTGCATCATCAGGTAAAACCTTGAGTTTGCCGGTAAGAACTGCTGCATCCACAACTTTACCTTTATTGTGACCCCACTCAACGGTTGTGCCAACTCTCGGCGTGATTTTGTTGAGGTATTCGTAAGAGTTTTGCTCATATTTAAGGCAACACATAAGTCTGCCGCAACAACCGCTGATTTTTGTAGGTGAAAGTGAAAGACCCTGGTCTTTAACCATTTTGATTGACACTGAATGAAAGTCATTTAGAAATGTTGAGCAACAAAACGGTCTGCCGCAAACACCGAGTCCGCCAATCATTTTTGCTTCGTCACGAACGCCTATTTGGCGAAGTTCAATACGGGTGTGGAATGTTGATGAAAGATCCTTTACAAGTTCTCTGAAATCAACTCTGCCGTCTGCTGTAAAGTAGAACACAATCTTAGATGTGTCAAATGTATATTCAACCTCGGTAAGATTCATTTCAAGCTTATGAGCGGCAATTTTCTTTTTACAAATATCATATGCTTCTTTTTCAGCCGCCTTGTTTTTTTCAATTTGAGCAAGGTCTTTTTTTGTTGCAATCCTTTTAACCGGTTTAAGCGGTGAAACGACTTCATCATCGGTAACTTCTTTTACATCGGTTGCGGCTGTGCCGTTTTCAATACCTCGTGCGGTTTCAACAATTACAACATCGCCGGACTTAACATCAAGCCCCTGCGGGTCAAAATAATATGTTTTACCCGTGTCCTTAAAGCGGACACCAACTACTTTAATCATATATGTATATCTCCATTCAAGAGCAAAATGCTCGTTATTATCTTCCTATTGCACGGCGAAAATCATAGCAAATCTTGGTGATAAGAATTGCATTATTGCCGTTTTTCAGCGTTAAATCAAGCAGATTTTCACACGCTGAAATCAAGTTCATCAGCTTTTTTTTGCTAAAATCGGCGGCAAGCTTTGCCACGGTTTCACGCTGTCCCGAAAGGACATCGGAATTATTTGAATAAACAAGTGCGTCCCTAAAAACCGTTTTGAGCAGAGTGAGAGTAGACGCAAGCGTTTCTCTGTCTCTGTTAAACACCGAACACACTTTGAGGAGCGAATACTCATCGTTACTTGCAAGTGAATTACACACATCGACGGCTATTCCGCTGATTTTTGAAAGCTTACTGTCGCCAAGGCTTTCAATCGCTTTGCCGATATTTCCGCCCCAAACCGAACAGGCTTTAAGTGCTTCATCATAATCGGCATTTTCATCTTTTGAGCAAATATATTTTGCTCCCTGAACCTCGTTTACACCCTCAAGTGTAAGAACAACGCTTCTTGAAAGCACTGTTTCAAGCAAAGCGGATTTATTGGTAACGGTCAAAATAAACATTGCGTACTTAGGCGGTTCCTCAAGAACCTTGAGCAACGCATTTTGTGCACTCTCGTTCATACACTGACAGTTACCCAAAATATATATTTTATAATCGGCTTCGTTCGGTTGCATATAAACATTTTCTTTTACATCACGAACAACATCAACATGAAACGACCTTGCACCGCCCGTTGCACTGTATTCGTAAATATCCGGATGAACGCCCTTGAGCACCTTTGAGCACTGCGGACAGTTCCTACAAGGCTTATCATCGCCTTTACACAAAAGATTGAGTGCGATTTCACGGGCAAAAGTGCGTTTACCAAGACCCTCATCACCCTCAACAACTATCGCGTGAGGCAATCTGCCCGACGCTTGAAGAAAAGAGAGTTGTTCTTTAACCTTTTCATTTCCGACAAAATCTTCAAAATTCAAGGCAAGCCCCCCTTTACTAAATAATCTGAGCCAAAGCAACTATGACCGGCATTGTGATAACGGACAAAATGCTTGTTTGCCCCACAAGTTCGGAAGAAAGTGCAGTGTCGTTTTTATACTTCGCGGCGTACATTGCCGTATTTGTTGCAACCGGAGCGGAAGCTGAAATGGTAAGTGCAGTAAGCATATTGCCCTTAACTCCGATAAGTTTGAATACAAACAGCATAACAACCGGAATGACAACAAGTCTAATCAACGACACAAAATAAACTTCTTTTTTAGCAAAAATATTTTTGAAATTACAATTTGCAAAAAATGTGCCGAAAACAATCATCGCCATCGGTGAGTTACACGCACCCACTCTTGCCAAAGTGTCCATCAAAAATTCCGGCAGGCGAAGCTGCAAAAGAAACAGCGGAACGCCTATAAGAACACTGATTGAACCCGGATTAAGAATGATATGTTTTATGCTTATTTTTGCGGTTTTACCCGATATTTCTCTGATACCGTAAGTAAAAGCCAAAATGTTAAACACCGCAACATAACACGACGAGTAAAACACGCCTTCTTCACCGGCAACGCTTTGTGCAAGCGGTAAAGCCAAAAATGCAGCATTTGAAAATACCATTGCGTAATGATAAACCCCACGCTCGAGTGCACTTCGTTTTTTGAAGCACAGTTCGGCAATCCCCATACCGAGAAAATGAGTCAAAAACGCGAGCAAAAAGGACACCGCAAGTCCCACAAGATGCTCTTTTGTTCTCTTCATAGAGAGAAACGAATTGATAATTGCGATTGGCAATATCATATTGAAAAGCAAATCAACAAGTTTGGTTGCATCAGCTCTTACAAATATTTTTGATTTATCCGCAACAAAACCGACTGCGGCAATCAAATACAGAATAACAACCTGAACGGCAACCGTTTGTAAATTACTTAAAAACCCGTCCAATAAAATACCTCTATTCTATTTTTGTATAAGAAAGAATGTTTTTCTCAAGAAAATACACGAACACACCGTTCAAAAAGATTGAAAAGGACAAAATGGTTTCATCTTGAAAAACAGCCTGTCCGTTCAAAACATCGCAAAAAGTGCATATAAAATACAAAACGGCAAAATAACTGTAACATCTAAATGAAAACACGGAATACGATGACGCACCGTGCTTGCCGTCAACTTCTTTTGCGAAGAAATAAAATGCCGCAATACAGGAAATTACCGTTATGTACTTAACAGATGAAGTTAGTGAAAAACTTTGACCGATATCAGATAAAAACGAAATTCCCTTTGACACCGCCCACAAAAGCGGGAAAACGTTGATAATTTTCAATTCCTTAAAATCGTACCTTGTGTTTTTACCAAACGACAGCGACACCATAATCATACAGGCGGTGCTGACAATAGCAAACAAGCCCTCTAAGCCGACAATTACCGTATCGGCGACAATGTTATAGTTTCCGTCTTCAACAATGGAATAAAGTTGCAGAAAATCGGAAATAAAATCAATAAAAAAGCCGACGGACGCCAAAAGTGAGAAAAACGAAATATGAAATTTATTTTCAAAAACGAAAGCATCGGCAAATTTCTTTTGCTTAAATGTTTCCGTTCCTAAAAGGACAATTCCGACAATTGCCGAAACAAAAAAACCGACAAAAATGGAAACGGACTCAAAAGCAAAAACGGATATTGCCTTGAAAGCCACTGCGATAACAAAAAGAAGCAATGATATTTTTGAATATCCGATTTTCACTTTTCTCCCCCGTTTCGTATAAAAATCAGCGTTTGTCCAAAGGCGTATATGCTCTGTACTTTGTTACGCTCTTGTATGCGGGACGCATAATTTTTGATGATGTGGTAAGCTCTTCAAGCCTATGAGCACACCAGCCGGCAACTCTTGCGGTTGCAAAAAGCGGCGTGTATAAATCCTCGGGAATGCCGAGAACTCTGTAAACAAGTCCACTATACAAATCGACATTTGCACACATCGGCTTTTCCACGCCCTTGATTTCGTTAAACACCTGCGGTGTAATTCGCTCAATAGCGTCAAGAGTCATAAATTCCTTTTCAAAGCCGTGGTCAAAAGCAAGCTTTTTCGCACTTTTTTTAAGGATAACGGCTCTCGGGTCGGAAAGTGTGTAAACAGCGTGACCCATACCGTAAATAAGTCCCGAACCGTCGCCCGCTTCTTTTTTCATAATTTTTGCAAGCATATCCTTAACCTGTGCGTCGTCGGTTGAATCGTCAAGATTTTCCATAATATATTCCATTTGGTGTGCAACCTTGATATTTGCACCGCCGTGGCGAGGACCTTTAAGAGAACCCAAGCCTGCGGTAATTGCGGAATATGTATCCGTGCCGCTTGATGTCAAAACACGGGTTGAGAATGTTGAGTTGTTACCGCCGCCGTGGTCAGCGTGAATCATTAAACATATATCAAGAAGTTTTGCCTCTTCATCCGTATACTGTTTGTCGGCACGGAGAAGTCGCAAAATTGATTCTGCGGTTGAAAGTTCCGGATTAACGGGATGAAGATACATCGATTTATTATAAAACGCCCTGCGTTTAATTTGATATGCCGAGTTCATAATCGTCGGAAACTGAGCAATAAGCTGAAGTGACTGGCGAAGAACATTAGGCGTTGAAATGTCGTCCGGATTTTCATCGTAGGAATAAAGGCTCATAACGCAACGAGCCATTTTATTCATAATATCCTTTGACGGATGTTTCATAATCATATCTTCAATGAACTCGTCAGGCAAAGTACTGCTTTTGCCGAGAACATTTCTGATTTCAACAATCTGTTCTCTTGAAGGCAAACTGCCGAAAATAAGAAGCCATACAACCTCTTCAAACCCAAACCTGTTACCTGAAACGCAGTCTGCGATTATATCCTTAATATCATATCCGCGATATGAAAGTTTGCCCTCTTTCGGGATACGCTCATTATCGAGAATATAATAGCCCTCAACAGACGAAACATGAGAAATACCTGCCATAACGCCTGTACCGTCCGGGTTACGAAGTCCGCGTTTTACACGATATTTTTGAAAATCACCGGGTCTTATTCTGTTGTTCTTTTCAAGCTCACCGCATAAGCCTGAAATGTAATCCTGAGAAACAGATGAAATATAATGTGTGCCCATCTTACTTCTCCTTTCGATAATTTTTTAAATGCGGTAATATGCCATGCATAAAAAACCATTTTTAAAATATATTATACTAAATAATAAAATTTATGTCAAGGAGCGTGTACCGTGAGAAGAGCCGTAATATTATTTTTGATTATTTTCGCAGCAACGCTGTTAATACCGGCAATAACACTGATAAAACCTGCCTCAAACGGCAGTGAGCTTGTAACTTTGTTCAATGCCTGTCTTTATTTCTTTGTATAATTACCGTTAATGAGCTTGAATTTCGGTGAAACGGTAACGCTAACCTTAATTTCAGGCAATTTATCGTGCCAAACTTTACTGTATTTTTTATAATAAGCGTAACTGTATTTTGAAAGTGATTTTCCGGCAGAGAATGGGTCGGACTTGTTTTCAAAACAAACTTCTATTGCATTTTTACACAAAGTGCGTGCCTTGATTTTTGCAAGCTTTTCAAGTCTTTCAATATCCTCGTCGCTGAGTTTGGCGGCAATACCCTTTTGCGTGTCATTGAGATTAATATCAAAATTCACTGCCGAGCGAAAATTAACACTGTTATCATAAAACGCAAGATTTTTAACCTTAACATTGGTGATTTCAACGCCCACCTTGCCGTACTTCTTATCATTTAGCACCATAGTGGCATTTTTGACCTTATCATTTACCAATAAAAAGCCGAGGGTTTCGGCTTCATTTAGCGTTTTTGCATATTTGCCGCAACTGAAAATACCTATTCCGTCAAGTTTGGTTTTGTTGTTTTTTGTTGCAAGTACGGGAAGATAAACATCCGAAGTTTCAGACAAAAAACCGTTTTGCAAATCTTTAACGGTTACTGCACAGGAAAGACCTGTTTGTTCACCGGTTTTAAGCATATCGTAAATATCCTGTGCAGGCACCTTTGCTTTATTCTCCGATGAATTGATAACTTCTTCGGCAGTGGTTTTGCTCATTGCGACAAGCACATCGGGACGGCTGTCAACCGCACGAAGAGTGTAATCCACAACATTTGAAAGTCCGTTTTTTGCATAATCGTCACCGAAAACTATAACCTTATTTTGACCGAAAAAGACGGGACTTGAAAGATTTGCCGAAACCTTGGAGACGGCCTTACTGATATTCCCTGCCGTAGCGAAAGCGATTGATGTTATATTTTCGCCCAAATTATCCGTTGTTCCGCTTCCTTTGGTTAAATCGAGATACTGCACGCAGACCGTTACTTTTTCGTTCTTTTTATCAACTCCGACGCCTTGAGCAACCGATATATCGGACAGGCTGTCGGCACAGCCGGAAAAAGTAATCACTATACAAAGCAATGCCAAAACTATGCTAATTATCCTTTTCACTATCACCACTCCTACCGAAAATTAATGAAAAACACGGAAAGACAAAAGAGAACAAAGCGAACATAATAACTGTAAGAATTTTTGATATTTCCGCTATTTTTGTGCCAAGTATTTCATTCGTAAACGCAGTACACAAAAACGCAATGGCAGAAAATATAAGCACTTTGGCTTTGTGACTTCCCTTTTTATAAAGCGTGCTTGCACAATACAACAAAACCGCGTTTTTTAGGAATACGGCAAAAATCCAAAATGAAGTATGAAAAATATCAAGCCTTGACATATCGTTAATTGATGCGGTTTGAAAGAGAGTGAATATAGGAAACGACTGCAAATCGGCACTGTCTCCGAGAACTCCGCAACAAAAAACGAGGAGGAAAAACACACCGAGATATGCACAAGCAATCCCGAAAAAATACGGTTTTACGCTGTCTCCGTTCGTTTTGTCAGACAAGGACAGCAACAAAACCGGTTCAATTGAATTGCAAGTAAACAAAATTGTGTTCATTGCTATATGCTCAAAACCGTTTTGAAACATTGGATAAAAATTGACAGAGCTGAAGTTTTTGATATTAAAAACAAGTACAAAAGCAATAGCGATAACAAGCAAGACACCGCAAAACGAAGCAAATCTGCCGAGCGGTTCAAGCCCTAAATAAGCACCGTAGCATACGGCAATAAACACGAGAACGGCGAATATAATCATTGGACTTTCGGGATTCATTTTTGTTGTGGTAAAATATGAAAATCTGCTCACGGTAAGAGATGAAAAAAACAGAAAAAACACCAAATAAAGCACACCGATTACAGAATTTGAAAGCGGAGACTTTTTTCTTTTTACGCACAGCACGACAGGAATTGACAAAGCAAAAGTAACCGGAAGCGACAGAGCAAAAGCAATTGGAACATCACTGTCAAACTTTCCGACGGTTACTGCCTGAATATATGTCAGCGACACAACAAGCCTTGATACGAAAAAGATAAAAAACAATTGATTGGGTGAGATTTTGCCTCTTTTAGCGTCATTTATCAATCGATGTCCCCTCCAAATCGGCCACTCTTACCTTGCGTTTTACAAGTTTTCGCCATCCGCCACGGAGCAAAGTATCAATGAGCGAGCTTTTAGTAAGCGGTGACAACGGTGAAGAATACGGCACACCGTAAGGATTGAGTGCACAAATATTGCAAAACAGCATTGCCGCACCGAGCATCAAGCCGTATATTCCAAAAAGTCCGCCGACAACAATAAATACAATCCGTATTACGGCAATACTTTCATAAAGCGGATAAATTACATAAGAAGATATAGCAGTTCCGGCAACGACAATCAGCATAGGTGCACCTATTATTCCTGCAGAAACAGCGGCATCGCCGATAACGATAGCACCTATGATGGAAATTGCGTGACCGATACTTTCGGGTAATCTAAGTCCCGCCTCCCTCATAACCTCGTATAAAAGATGTACAAACACAGCCTCGACCGTCAAATTAAACGGAGTTGTGGCTTCGTTTGCGGCAATCAAGAAGAGTAAATTTGTCGGTATCAACTCCTGATGAAATGTTCCGACCGCAACAAACAGACCGGGTAAAAAAACGGAAATTATAAACGCTCCATATTTTAAAAGACGCATAAAACTTGAATAGAACGGCGGATTGTCATAATCGTCAAGCGCTGAAAAACTATCAGAAAACAAGTATGGCGTGTACATTACAAACGGAGTACCCTCAACCATAACAGCCACCCTGCCCTCAAGAAGTTTTGATGCCAAAACATCGGGGCGTTCGGTTGTTCCTACGCAAGAAAAGAAACTTTTTATATCCGTATCGAGAAAAGACAAAAGTTCGCCGTAATCGAGCACGGCATTGAATTTTGCTTTTTTCAATCGAGATTCAACATCATTGACAACAGTTTTATTTGCACGATTATCTATATAAGAAATGACAACAGGTGTTTTTGCACTGTCGCCGAGACTAATCTGTTTTTGCTTTAGATGATAAGTTTTGAGCCGTTTGCGAAGAAGTGCCTTGTTGTCATTTAAGGTTTCGACAAAACATTCTTTTGCACCTTTTACATTCGCCTCGGTTGTCGGTTCTCCCGTATCTCGCCTACTCCATCCTTGAACGCCGAACGCAAGTGCTTTTGGGTAATTCTCGATAACAACAACCGCAAAACCGGACATCATATAATAATAAGCGTCGTCAAAGGTTTCTGCCGTATTTTGCTCGGGACAATGAATAATTTGTGTTTGAAGCAGGTCAAAATATTCTTTTGCACCGTTGCACTTTTTATGTGATGAAAGCAAGGGTTTAACTATCATTTGACTGAGTGACAGCGAGTCGACAAGCCCATCCATACAGGCGAGAAAAATTTTACCGTTATCACATTGAAGTTCTTTGAGAAGGAAATCGGACGAATCCTTGAAATCATCTTTAAAAGTCAAAAGATTAAGTTCATAATCGTCATACAATTTTAGCATAGTATCACCGTTTTTATTATGAAAAACATTGAGTATATTATTCATTTTTGAGGTTAAATTATTGATGGTGATTATATGTCTATTACACTGTTGAGAGCTGTAATTATTTACATTTTTATAACGGTATCGGTGAGGATTATGGGTAAACGGCAAATCGGTGAGCTCAATCCGCAAGAACTCGTCATCACAATTTTAATAAGCGCCGTGGCAACCGTCCCGCTTGAAAACAACGGTATGCCGCTTGCAAATTCGCTGATACCGATTGCAATATTCATAAGTTTTGAAATAATCAACTCGGCAATTTCGATGAAATCGATTAAGTTCAGGTCGCTACTGAAAGGCAGACCGAGATTTATTATCAAAGACGGTGAAATTCAGCAAAAAGAATTGTCAAAGTTAAGATTCACAATAGACGATTTGACCGACGCGATACGGCAAGCGGGAGTGTTTGACATATCCGAAGTGGCAAATGCGATAGTTGAAACAAACGGCACAATATCCGTTCAACAAAAATCGGCGTTTGCTCCACTGACGCCAAACGATATGGGAATAAAGGCACAGCAAGCAGAAATTCCGATAACTGTTATAATCGACGGAAAACCGGTAACGGATTATTTTGGGAATGTAAACATCGGCGAAAACGAAATAAAGCTACTTGCCGTAACGAATAACGAACAGCCGAAAAACTTGCTTATAATGACTGTCAAAAGCGATAAAACGGTATACAAAGTAAAGAAGGAAAACGAATGAAAAAGATTTGGATAGCGATTTTTTTATTGATTACGGCAATCGGTTTGTGTACCTATGAGCAAATTTTTATAGAGGATTTTTGTGACAAGGTTGTTTATATGTGTGAACAGGGAGACGCTGACGGTATAAGGAAATTATGGGATGAAAAAAATGATATTATCTATATTTTCTCCGAGCACGATATGGTGGACGATTTGGCGGCAAGCATTGAAAAATCAGACGGCAAAACGGGTAAAGAAAAAGAAGCAGCACTCGCAGAAATACGAGTGCTGACCTATGTGTATCACGAAAACCAAAGAATAACATTGTCGAATATATTTTAAACAAGAGATGCCCGGGTGAGCATCTCCTAAAATTTACAAAATTACTTCCAAGTTTGGATGATTTCAGGATGAGCGAAAATCTCATCAAGCTTATTGAGGAACGGAACGATATCGCCGTAGTCGAGTGCTCTGTGGTCCATACAGATTGAGAGCGGCATAACCGTGCCGACTTTAACCTCACCGTCCACAACGATAGGTTTTTGCTGTGCCGAATTAAGTGCAATAGCAATAACCTGAGGCGGAATAATTTCAAGCAATGTGCAAGCACCCTTATAATCACGCTTGATTGAGCCGAGGTTTGAAATTGTGATTGTGCCCTGTTCAATATCGTGCTTTGTAAGTCTTTCGCTTGTAGGGATTGAATAATACTCTTTCTTGGCCTGACCGGACAAAGTCTTTACTTTATGCTTACCTGTCTTTGAACCGTAAAGGCGACGAAGTGTTTGAAGTACTTTACCTTTTTTAAGACCTTGAAGCGTATTGTCAAGTGAAACTTCAAACATAACCTCGTTAAGGTCTGTATTCTTTGCTCTGCGAAGGCTGTCGTTAATTGTCTCTGTCATTTCTGTAAGAGTTTTGCTGCCCATATCGTGCATATTGATAGTCATCATTTCACCGTTTGGCAAAAGAGCCGGCATAGAAACATCAACATGGTCAAATTCATGAAGGCAACCGCGTACGAGTTTGCGATTGAACTCAAGATGAGCATTCATTTTTGGTGCCGCTTTAAGTCCCTCGCAAATAACCTTAATCATAACAGTGTTGATTGTAATCTTCTTAGATTTATCTGTACAACCCTCGTTGAGTTTTTTACATTCTGCGAGGAAAGCCGTAACCTCAGGTTCGTATACCAAACCTGCATGCGGAATTTGTTCCCAGCTTTCGGAAGTCATATTTGAAACAATTTTTCTTGCAATGCCAAAGTGTGTAGATTTAGTAAGTGCCATATAATTCTCCTTTTATCCTATAATGAGTTTGTTATCCGTAAAACTATGTACATTATAACACAAAATGTATAAATACACAATAGCACAGTCAAATTTAACAAAAAATTTAAACTTGACTGTGCTGTTTGTTATTCTTGAACTTTTGATTTAATTTTGTCTATTTTTTGCTCGATTGTAGAGTGAAATTTGTCTCTTTCACTTTGAATTTTTTCAGCAATTGTATTTTTAAAGCTTTTCATTTCTTCTTCTGTAAACGGAGATTCGGAAAAGCGTTTTTTGTATTCAGCCATAAGATACGGTCTGAATGCCGGGTGAGCAATGCGAATAAGAGCCTTTGCACGCTCCTTAAGCGTTTTGCCTTTAAGCTGAGCAATGCCGTATTCAGTTACAACATAGTTAACATCGTTTCTCGGGGTTGTAACGGCGCTGCCCTCTGTAATAATAGGAACGATACGGGATACCGTACCCTTTTTGGCTGTTGCCGGCATAGCGATAATCGAGCGACCGCCCTTTGACATTGTTGCACCTCTTACGAAGTCAACCTGACCGCCTACCGCAGAAAATTGTGAAAGACCGATAGTATCCGACACGACCTGACCGAGCAAATCAACCTGCAGGCAGGAATTGATGGATACCATATTGTCATTTTTTGCAATTTCGATAGGATTGTTTACATAATCAATTGGGTGAAGCTCAACGGACGGGTTGTCATTGATATAATTGCAAAGAATTTTTGAGCCGAAAGCCGCACCGAGGACGGAACGGCCTACATTGGTTTGCTTCTTCTTATTATTGATAACACCGCTTTCAAGAAGAGGCACGACGCCGTCACCTACAAGCTCGCTGTGAAGTCCGAGGTCTTTTTTATCGGTAAGTTGGAGACACACGGCATTCGGAATACCGCCGATACCGAGTTGCAAGCAGTCGCCGTCATTGATAAGAGAAGCACAGTTTTTGCCGATTTCCATATCAACTTCACTGAGTGCACCGCCGATAACCTCCGGAAGTTCCTCATCGAATTCTACAAAGCAGGTGAAATCACGAACATGCTTTATACTGTTGCCGAATGTACGAGGCATACACTTATTAACCTGAGCGATAACCACCTCGCAATAGTCGGTTGTGCCCTTGGTATAGTCAACCGTTGTACCGAATGAAACATAACCGTGTTCATCAGGCGGAGAGACCATAACTATTGAAACTCTCGGACAAATATAATTCTCAATAATATCCGGAATTTCGTAAAAATGAGAGGTTGTAAACTCACTGTCGCCACTGTTTATGCCTGCTCTTGTGGATTTCGAAGCAAAAAGAGTATTGAGTTTAATATGTCCTTTAAACTCTCTCATAGCCCACGGACTTTCAACAAGAGTAAGCATATTAACAATTTCAACATCTTTGTATTCTTTATAATGTGCCGCCAATGTACGCTCAATATGTATAGGCTCACCGCATCCGAAACCGGTAACAACTTTATCGCCATCGTGAATAAGTTTAATAGCTTCCTCTGCGGTTGTGAGCTTTGATTGATATATTTCCTGCCAAGTCATATTCTGCTCCCTTAGTTCAAAATTTCTTCATATTTTATAATACAATATTTACAAATATTCGTCAATAAGTAGTTGAAGCGGAAACATATATTTGGTATTATTGTATATATAGGCAAAACAAAACTGTGCAAAATCACTATTTTGTATAATAGTCAAATGAAAGGAGGCAACACCGTGACAGAAAAAGAGTTACGCAAAAAGGCAATGGCTCTACCGCTCAACCCGGGCGTGTATATTATGAAAAACAAAGACAAAAAAATAATATACATCGGCAAGGCAAAGGCTCTCAAAAACCGTGTTTCCTCTTATTTCGGCTCTCACACGAATCATTCCCTCAAAGTTATAAGAATGGTTGAAAACGTTGATGATTTTGACTATATTTTATGCGATACAGAATTTGAAGCGTTGGTTCTTGAATGTTCGCTCATTAAACAGCATATGCCAAAATACAACATTCTTTTAAAGGATGACAAAGGCTACAACTACATCAAAATAACGAAAGAGGAATTTCCGAAAATCAGAGAAGCAAAGCAAATACTTGATGACAACGCAACATACATTGGACCGTTTGTATCAAACTTTTCGGTAAAAAATGCGGTCGAGGAAACTCTGCGAATATTCAAACTCCCGCAATGCAACAAAAAATTCCCGAAAGACTACAACAAATCCCGCCCGTGCTTAAACGGTTTTATGGGAATATGTTCCGCACCGTGCAACGGCAGAATTTCAAAAGAGGATTACCTATCGGCGATAAGCGACGCAACGGCTTTTTTGAAGGGCGGAGCAACCAAATCCGTTGAAGAAATGGAAAAGCGAATGTACGAATATTCCGAGGCGATGGAATTTGAAAAAGCGGCAAAGTTGCGTGACAGAATAAAAGCTATCCGAAACCTTGATGAGAAGCAAAAGGTTGTGTCAATCAATGTTCCCGAGGAAGATGTTTTTGCACTTGTAAACTCCAACAAAAAAGCTTGCTTTGAGGTTATACGATTTAAATACGGAAAGTTGGTTGACAGCGAGCACTGGATAATTGACAGCGTTGACGACCTTGCCGAGGCAAGATTCGACCTGATTGAGCGATACTATTCAATAAGAAGTGACATTCCGGGCAGAATTGCAGTTGACGGTGACATACTCGAAGAAGAGCTTTTGCACGAATTTCTTGAAAAAGAGCGAGGCAAAAAATTGGAATTTATACACCCGCAAAAGGGCGAACATTTATCCATTGTTAATCTTTGCATAAAGAATGCAAACGAGCACCTTGCACAAAATCAAGGCAGGCTTGGCAAGGAATTTGCGGCACTTGAGGAATTGGCAGAGCTTTTGGGACTTTCAAAACCTCCCGAATACATTGAATCGTATGATATTTCGCATACTTTCGGTGCTGACAATGTTGCCGGAATGGTGGTATTTCACAACGGCAGACCGATGAAAAAAGCATACAAGAGATTTTCTATCAAAGGCTTTGACGGTCAAAACGATGTCGGCTCGATGAATGAAGTTTTGGAACGCAGATTTAATCATTACTATGAAGACGAAGATGAAAGCACATTCAAAATTATGCCGGACTTGATTTTACTTGACGGCGGTCAACCGCAGGTTAACGCAGTGCTTCCCGTCATTGCAAAAATGAACATTGACGCGCCGGTTTTCGGTATGGTCAAGGACAATAAACACAGGACGAGAGCAATTGCTTACAACGGCGGTGAAATTGAAATCAATTCGCATAGGAGTGCATTTACCCTTGTATCACGCATTCAGGAAGAAGTGCACAGATTTGCAATCACCTACCATCACAAAAAACATCAAAAGTCATCGTTTTCCTCTTCTCTACTTAAAATCGAAGGAATCGGAGAGAAAAAAGCGAAAGTGCTTATGAAGCACTTTAAGACAATTTCTGCTATAAAGGACGCAAGCATTGACGAGCTTTGTGCAGTTGACGGAATATCGAAAGTCAACGCCGAAAGCGTCTACAATTATTACAGAAATGTTTAAAATAGAAAAGAAAACTTGACGAAAAGCAGTTGTGTCTGTATAATATAATAGTATAAAATTAAGGAAATGTTTTTATGAAGGTAATTACAGGTTCTTTAAGAGGACGAAATCTTGATACTTTAGGCGGTGACGATGTCACAAGACCTACCACACAAGCAACAAAAGAAGCACTGTTCAGTTCTATTCAGTTTGAAATAGAGGGCAAGAAAGTGCTTGACCTGTTTGCAGGTTCAGGTCAGCTCGGCATAGAGGCACTGTCAAGAGGAGCAAGAATATGCACCTTTGTTGAAAGCAACAAGAGTGCATACAAAATAATTGAAAACAATCTTGAAAAATGCAAGATAACCGACAAAGCTAATTTGGTTTTTTCAGAGGCAAAGAGCTTTTTGATGAGAAAAGACAACTTTGACATTGCATTTTTAGACCCACCGTATCACAAAAATTTAGTAACGGACAGCTTACCGCTTCTTACAAAAATGATGAGTGAAGACGGCGTAATTATTTGCGAAACTGCCAAAGACGAGGAACTTCCGGAGGAAGTGAACTTATGGCAAATTTCAAAGCAAAAAAAATACGGTAAGACAAAACTTACCTATTACAGAAAGGGTCAACAACAATGAAAATTGCAATTTGTCCGGGAAGCTTTGATCCCGTAACGCTCGGACACCTTGACATTATCGAACGCGCCGCTGAGTTATTTGATGAAGTAGTCGTTTTGGTAATGAGCAACAAATCAAAAAAGACATCACTGTTTACTATTGAGGAACGCATTGACCTGCTTAAAAGGACGGTTCATTCCGACAATGTAAAAATTGATACATACGACGGTCTTTTAGTCAACTATGCAGAACAAAAAGGGGCTGTCGCAATAGTTAAGGGCTTGCGTGCCATGTCGGATTTTGAGTACGAATTTCAGCAAGCACTTACTAACAAATCACTTTATCCAAAGGTCGAAACGGTGTTTTTGACCACAGAGGGCAAAAATATGTTCTTGTCGTCAAGTATGGTAAAAGAGGTTTGCTCACTCGGAGGGGATATTTCAGCGTTCGTTCCGAAAGAAATAATAAACGATATTTATAAAAGATGCAAAGGAGATCAATAAAATGACTAATACCGATATTTTGCTTGAAGATCTTGAGGATGTGCTTGATGACGCTACATCCATTCCGCTTTCCAAAAAATGTGCTGTTGATATTGATAAAATAAAGACAATCATTGAGGACATCAGACTCAACACACCGCAAGAAACAAAGCAGGCAAAGGCAATTGTTGACTCAAGAAACACAATTCTTGAAGAAGCAAAGAAAGAGGCTTCCGAAATCATTAAAAAGGCTCAGGAAGAAGCAAGAGAACTTGTTGCAAAGGACGAAATTACAAAGACTGCACAGGCTGAAGCCGCAGACATCATTGCAAAAGCTAACGAGCAGGGCAAGCAGATGGTAACAGAATCTCAAAATCAGGCATCTGAAATTTTGAGCAACGCAACCACACAGGCAAACGAGATGGTAACATCCGCTCAAAACAAGTCGAGAGAAATGCTCACAGCTGTTAACAACTATGCCGACGACACACTTCTTTCTATTGACGACGCACTCTACAAGGCTCTTACAGATGTTCGCAGAATCCGTCAGGGTATCTCAAACGCTCAACACAAAGAGGGCTAAATCTAAGCACAACATTTACAAAAGCGGCAAAGACCAACGCAGTCTTTACCGCTTTTAGTTTTTACAGACAAAATAAAAAAGCGATACGAAATAAACCGTATCGCCTTATTTGTGTTGTTATCAGTCGTTAAAACCGCTCTTTACAAGTGCTACAAGACCTTCTACAGCTTCCTCTTCGTCGGAACCGTCAGCAATAATTCTGATATCTGTGCCACCCATAATACCGAGTGAAAGAACACCCAAAAGTGACTTTGCGTTTACTCTTCTTTCTTCTTTTTCAACCCAAATTGATGACTTGAATTCGTTTGCCTTTTGAATAAAAAAGGTTGCAGGACGAGCGTGCAATCCAACTTGATTTTCAACAGTTACATCTTTTACGAACATAATAATACCTCTCAACTAATCTTAAAACAAAGCAGTCTTTCACCACTTAATTATTTATCTTACAATGGTATTATATCACTAAATTTCCAATCGTCAACTTAAATAATCAAACTTCGTGTAACTACTTAATTACAGACAACAAAAAATGTTTTAATTTGTGCATTTTTAACAAAAAACTCAATTCGTTTTTCCGTTTGATTTGAGCTGTGAAAGATACAATTTGTCTTTCTTTGAAAGCTCGGCATTTTCGAGCATATCGGGTCTGCGTTCAAGCGTTCTCTTAATAGATTGCTGTCTACGCCAAACATCAACATTTTGGTGATGACCCGAAAGTAAAACCTCCGGTACTTCCCTATCGTTCCAAACCGACGGATGGGTGTATTGCGGATATTCGAGAAGTGAATTAAAATGGCTTTCGTCCTCAAAACATTCGTCGTCCGAGAGCACTCCCGGAAGCAGTCGGGAAATACTGTCGGCAACAATCAAAGCCGGCAATTCTCCACCTGTAAGAACATAATCACCGATCGAAATTTCTTCCGGCTGAAGTTCTTCAATAATTCTTTCGTCTATGCCCTCATAATGACCGCAAAGAATAACTATATTGTCGAGTTTGGCAAGTTCTTTAACTCTGTTTTGCGTAAGCGTTTTACCTTGCGGTGTCATATAAAGAAGATGCGGTTTTGAACCGATTTCTTCACAAATTGCGTTATAGCAATCATATATCGGTTGCGGTGCCATAATCATACCCATACCGCCGCCATACGGCTTGTCGTCAACTCTGCGGTGCTTATCCTTGGTATAATCGCGAATATCAACAGTATTGATTTCAACCTTGCCTGCAGCTCTTGCTCTGCCGATAATGCTTTCACCAAGCACGCTGTTGCACATATCGGTGAAAAGCGTCATTATATCAATTCTCATCAAAAAGTCCTTTCATAGGCTTTATATAAACCGCCCGATTTTCAGTATCGATTTCCTTAACAATGTCATCAATTGCAGGAATCAAAATATGCTTTGCCTGCGTATTAACATCATAAATATCACTCGCACCGTAATTAAGAACATCAACAATTTCGCCATATTCTTCATCGGTATCAACATCAATAACCGTACAACCGATAATATCGGCAAGATAATGCGAATTTTCGTCAATTTCAGCATCATCTCTATTACAGTAAAGAATTTTGTTTTTCAGTTCGTTAGCGGCTTCAATAGTTGTGATTTCAGCAAATTTAAGAATTGCCACATTTTTTTGCTGACGGGCAGATAACAGCGTTATTGATTCTTTACCATCGTCGTCAAGATAAAGGGTTTGAAGCTGTTTGATGTAATCAATACCGTCACACCACATAAGCATCTTAACCTCACCTTTTAAGCCGTGGGTATTGTTTACTTTTCCTATTTCCAAATACTGTTTCATTTAATCACCGTTATTAATATAACATAAGTTCAAATGTTATGCAAACAAATTATACAAAAGAAAAGCCCCGCATTTTTATGAACCGCCCCAGATTGTGCAGACAGTACAAAAAGAGCCTACTTGAAGTAGAAAATTAAATTTTAAGCAACAAACTGATTTCGTTTTTCGAGCGGAGTCAGTTTTGTTTTCGTTTGAATACGGTAGTTGTTGTAGAAGTTGATGT
>CAVLCA010000002.1:0-141508 GCA_963661495.1 bacterium | reverse complement strand
TTCCTTTCTCTCCTCAGTCTTAATTTTTATCTTGACTTTTCATAGCCGGTCTCCTACTAAATCATTTATTTATCTTTTTTGTCTTTATTATTTTCATTGTTTTTGCCCCTTCCAAATAATTGATATAAAACAAAGCTTCCACCACTCATAAATATTAATATTCCTTCAATGGTAACAAGATAAGGTGTGTTTCCACCAATCAATTCTATTGCTGAGCATAACAATAATCCCAAGATACTTAGAATGCAAATAAATCTCATTAAAGAAATACTCAATGTTTCTTTTGATGATTTATTTAATTGCTAAAAAGTGCCCCCAAAAAACAGAAGCTGTTTCTTATATGAAATGGCTTCTGTTTTGCTCTATTGATAATAATGGGGTGATATAGAAAATTTTTATATCGCTTAGCGTTTTGTTTATTAGTAATGTGTATTATTTTTTTACTGATAGCTACAGATAAAGTATAATGGGTTGCACACTTTATTTGCATCCTAAAAAATTTGTTGAAGAATATATAATAATGTTATATAATAATTTACATTAGCAAAGGCGGTGGGTTTATGTTTCGTGAAATGAGAAGAATAAAACAACAGTTATCTATTGAAGAAGCGATTGAAATAATTAAAAGCCGCAACACATGTGCTCTTGCTTTGACGGGTGACGACGGATATCCGTATTCATTGCCGATAAGCTACGCTTTTATAGACAGTAAGATTTATTTTCACTGTGCAAAGGTCGGTCATAAAATCGACGCAATCAAATCAAACGAAAAGGTATCTCTTTCGATAATCCATTCGGACGAAATCATTGAGGAAAGATTCACCAACAAATACAAATCGGTTATTGTTTTCGGAAGAGCAAAAATCATTGACGCGCAGTCAGAAGCACAGCATAAATGTGCACAGATGGCAAAGATTTTGTGTCCTGCCATGAGCGATGATGACATAAACGAAGAAATCGAGCGTTTTTCAAACCAAACCGCAGTGGTTGAAATTACGCCCGAACACATTACCGGCAAAGAGGGACTTGAATTCTACAAGCTACGCAACAAATAATTCACGCAACTCTTGCATATTATAATACAAATCAACAATCAGAGGCTCAATATGAAATACAAATTAAGAAAAGACCCAATCAGCGAAATACCGAAAGCACAACTGATATTTTGGATTATTGTAAGGATATCAATGCTTGTGTGTGCAACATACAGTTTTGTAACCGGCGATGTTGTAATGGGCTTTGAGAGCGTTTTTTGCTTTATCTTTTCACACTTATGGGATATGTTTCAAATATTCGGTCACACAAGCTTTATTATTGAAGTTCCGCCGCTCAGTCAAACAATGCTTAATTTGATTATTTTTATCGGAATTGTATTTGGTTCATATCTCGGACTGTTTGATAAAATCAGCTGGTTTGACAATTTTATGCACATTTTGAGCGGCGTTGTTTGTACCGTGTTCGGCTATGATTTTGCCGTAATTATTCAGCGTAAAAAAGGGCAATGTGCCGCAACTCTTGCCGCTTTGTTCAGCATAATGTTTGCACTTTCAATAGCTGTCGGTTGGGAGTTTTACGAATTTTTGATGGATACTCTTCACGGCACAAATCTTCAACTTGCAAAATACGGCCCCGAAACTGCCAATATCGACATCACAAAATATCACAACGAATACGGATATTTGGGCCTTGTTGACACGATGACCGATATGATGATGAATGCTGCCGGCGGTGTTTTCGGTATGATATTTATGATAATTTTGCGTAACAAAAAGAAGAAAACAAAATGAAGTTGACCGATAAAGAACAAAAACTGAAAAATGTAATCAAGGAACACAGCCGAGTTGCCGTTGCGTTTTCATCAGGAGTTGACAGCACACTTCTACTCAAAGTTTGTGCCGATACGCTTGGTGCGGATAATGTAGTTGCAATCACGGCGTGTTCTTTTGCTTTCCCCGAAAGAGAGCAAAACGAATCAAGTGAATTTTGCAAAGCCGAGGGCATACGGCAAATTAAATTTTTTGTCAATCAACTTGAAATTCCCGGATTTTGCTCTAATCCGCCCGACAGATGCTATATATGCAAAAAAGCGATTTTTACCGAACTTTGCAAAAAAGCAAAAGAACAAAATTGCGATTGCGTTTTTGAGGGTTCAAATCTTGATGACGACAACGATTACCGCCCGGGAATGAGAGCAATAAAAGAGCTGGGAGTCATCAGCCCGCTCAGACAAGCCGAATTGTCAAAATCCGAAATACGCGAAATCTCAGAAAAATTACAGTTAAAAACAGCCAAAAAGCCCTCTCTTGCCTGTCTTGCGACACGCTTTGAATACGGCGACACCATAACCGAGAGCAAACTGAAAATGATTGACAAAGCGGAGCAATATTTAATTGACCTCGGATTTTATCAGGTACGCGTTCGCCTGCACGGCAAAGCCGCAAGAATCGAAGTTGAAAAATCGCAAATGCAAAAAATCATTGACAATAAAGAAAAAATTATCGAAGCGTTCACATCTTTCGGCTTTGATTATATAACTCTCGACCTTAACGGTTATATCCAAGGCAGTATGAATAAGGCCATAGGAAAATAAAAGTGCAGCAAACATCGAGTTTGCGGCGCTTTTGGCATTTTTCGTTTTTGCTCAATCAAGGTATTTATATACATCTTTCTTCGCAAGAAAACAAAATTCAGAATGAAAATCAACAAATAACAATTAAAGAAATAAGCGAATATGTAAACGATGACACCGATGAATACATGGCATATTTTGATGTGTGTGAAAATAAATTAAGGCAAATACTGCCTCAAAAAGTAAAAATAAACAAATGACGGTTTGCCTTTTGTGATAATGTGTGCTATTATATATCTAATAATATAAAGAGGTACATTATTTATGGCAAAGGCGTGTCAGCTGTTTTCGGGCAGTAAAGGTAATTCAATCTACATAGCTTCCGCTTGCGGTAAATTTCTTGTTGACGCCGGTGTGAGTGCAAAGCGACTTGACGAAAAGCTTCGTTCAATCGGTGTTGAACCCGACGAACTTGACGGAATTTTTATTACTCACGAGCATACCGATCACATTGGCGGATTGCGTGTTTTTTCGGCAAAGCATAATTTACCCGTTTACGCCCACAAAAATGTGGCAGAAAAAATCAAATCCGGCGGATTGATTAAGGATGGCGTGGCACTTTATGAAATCACCGAAAATATGGAAATCGGCGGAGCGGAAATTGTACCGTTTGTCAACAGTCACGACAGCGTTGCATGCGTGGGATATCGCTTTAACCTGAACGGCAGGTCGATTGCCGTGTGCACGGACACAGGTTATATAACCGAGGACGCAAGGGCAAAGCTCAAAGGCACTGATTTGGTTTATCTTGAATCAAACCACGAAGTAACAATGTTGCAAAACGGCATTTACCCGTACCAACTCAAGCAAAGAATTTTGTCAAAAAAAGGGCATCTTTCAAATTTCGCATGCGGTGAATTTGCCAAAGAACTTGTACAGGACGGCACAACAAGAATCGTGCTTGCACATTTAAGCAAGGAAAATAACAATCCGGATGTTGCAAGACAGACTACACTTTGTGCATTAAGCGAAGCAGGCTTTGCGGAAAACAAGGACTTTCGCTTAAATATTTCGGCAGAAGAATGCTTTGAAAGGCCAATAGTTTTATGATTAAGATTACGATTATTGCAGTTGGCAAGCTCAAAGAAAAGTATCTGCGTGACGCCTGTGCGGAATATCTCAAACGCCTCGGCGTATACGCCAAGGTGAATGTTATTGAAGTAAACGAGGAACGCTGTTCCGACAATCCGAGTGCTACAGAAATAGAAAATGTCAAGCAAAAGGAAGGACAAAGGATAATTGCCAAAATCCCCAAAGCTTCGTTTATTGTGCCGATGTGTATCGAGGGCACGCAATATTCAAGCGAGGACTTTGCTCAAAAAATCGAAGCAACGGCAGTTGACGGAAACGGTGAAATCACATTTATAATCGGTGGCTCTTTCGGACTGTCTGACGAAGTAAAGGCTCTCGGAAAATTAAAGCTGTCATTCGGCAAGCTCACGCTTCCGCACCAACTTATGCGTGTTGTCCTCCTCGAACAAATCTACCGTGCATTTTCAATTTTAAACAACAGTAAATATCATAAATAAACACAACTGCTCCACGAAACCCGTGGAGCAGTTGTGTTGTAATATATTTTCTATACACAGCAACCGTCAAGTTCCTTGTCAATATCTTATGAGCCCTGCCGATTTCTTCAACAACCTTACTCGACACATCAATGTTTGTATCTTTCGAGTACCGAATATAGAACTTGCGTGTCTGTGTCAAAGTGTCAAATATTATGTCTTAATTTTTATAACATTCTCTCTAATCAACATTAATTGTTAAACACAGCGAATCGTCTTCCAATACACCATTCATAGTTCTACAGAATATGACAAAGAATAACAATATATTCGTGGTGAATGACTGCTTTTGCGTTGTAAAAAACTTTAAATTTCCCGATTCTTGTGGTATAATATACATTGTAATAATTTTTAGTAGGATGAAACATATGATAAACATTGCTATTTGCGACGATGAAGTGTCGTATCAGGAGATAATCGAATTTAAAGTAAATCAATGTGTGACAGACATATTAAAAACGGAATGTAACATTACTTGCTTTAACGATTTGAACGAGCTAAAAGAATATATTGACAACGGCAGAATTGACATTGTTTTTCTTGACATTATGGTCAACGATGAAAATTCTATGGACTGGTCAATTAAAAACATCACGAACAGATACACACAAATAATTTTTATGACATCTTTTCCTCAAAGTGCATACAATATATCCGAAACCAATTGCTGCTATTATCTTGTAAAATCGAGGATTACCGAAGAAAATCTTTCAAAAGCGTTAAAAAGAGCAATACAAAACACCACAAAAAAGGACCCGAATCTAACCTTGGTCAAATCCGGGAACAAAAATTTTGCCGTAAATTTTCAGGATATTCTGTACATAGAAACCTTTAACAACAATCTTACATTGCATTTGCAAAACAATGAAAGAATCATTATATATTCAACATTAAAAGAATATGCGAGCAAAATGCCGCCGAATTTTATAAGGTGTCATAAATGCTATATGGTAAATATGAATCATATAGCGTGCTATGAACCGCATAAATTTATCCTTTCAACAGAAAAAGCGATACCCATACCTCCTAAGAAATACAAGAGTATTATCAGTTCGTACAAAAACTATTTGATAAATTTACAGGAGTAATTATGGGTCCGATAATTGATATTACAAATCTATTTCCGTATAGAATAATTATACTTTTTGCGTACAGCTTTGCTTTTTTCAACATAGCACACAGCTTACTGCGTGAAAAATACAATTCGCTCATTACATTAGTTGCGATTTTTGCCGCGAGGATTTTAACATCTGTCGCTTTCTTTAACAAAGAGCCGTTGGACACATTCGGTTATCCCACATTTGCACTGCTGTATTTTATAATTATCTTCTTTTTAACAGATGATAAGCTTACAACAAAAATTCTTTGCGTTGTATTCAGCTTTTTATCACAGCTTTTTTCATCATTTATAATCGGTATATATCAAGAAATAATCTATCAGGGCAAAGAGTTGCAAGATGTTTTCGGAGTGTACAATCCAAACCTGTATCACCTTTATGTTTTTCTTACGGAAGCAGTTTTGATTGTTGCCGTCAGCTTTTTGTTTTCCGGCACACTTAAATTATTCAGAGCAAAAAGAAGCCCGCTGCAAAGCAAAAAGATATATGCTTACATAACATTTTTGCCGTTTTCACACATCGCAATAATTATATTTTCGCTGTTTTTGGCACCTACGGATTTGTCCGAGCCGCAGAATTACAGCATTACAACAACCGTTCCGGTTTATATAATGATGAGTGTTATTTTGCTGTTTGACTGCTCTTTTCCGTTTATCATCAATTATTTTGAAAAAGTTGAAGAAAAAAATCTGCAAAATGAAAAAGAGCTTATGAAAAACAAGCTTGATTATCAGCAAATGACTATGCTGAAAGAAGAAAAGCAAAATCTAAGAAAACTGAAGCACGACTATGCAAACATCATTTCCACTGCTAAGGGATTTATTGAAATAAACAAACCCGAAAAGGCACTGTCACTTTTTAAAAGTATAGATAACGACCT
The DNA here is from genome assembly GCA_963661495.1 of bacterium. GTDB lineage: Bacteria > Bacillota > Clostridia > Oscillospirales > Acutalibacteraceae > Eubacterium_R. Next base: position 135,313 of record CAVLCA010000002.1, on the reverse strand, counting down.
TTCCGGTCTAAGCGGATTTTTAATTTGTTCAAACGAAACCGTAAACACAATTATTTACACCAAGCAACAGCAAATTAAAAACAGCAACATCAAAATGATTGTTGACATTGAAGAAAACAACGGCATATTAATTGACGACTACGATTTATGCCGTGTGCTTTGCAACATAATCGACAATTCGCTCAATGCTTCTTTGCTGCTTGAAAAACCGAGTGTGTGTAAAATCGGTATTACAATAAACGAGAACGAAGTCATTATCAAATCCGAAAATGGCTTTGATTCCGTCAAAAATAAAAAGCAGAGAATTACAAATCCGGAACTTCACGGAAACGGCATCGGCATAATTAAGGAAATTGCCGCAAAATACGACGGTGATTACACGGCTCGTCAAGCCGACGGTACTTGGTATACCGAAACATTTTTAAGCAATGTGAAGCCGGCAAATAGCGTTACCCCCCCGAGATTTTGGATTAAAACTTTAAACTTTATTATTTCCTCAAACTTAAAAAGCAACTGTATCGATCATTTTGCGATTGGTGCAGTTGTTTTTATTTCTGTCTATAAAAAACTTAAATGAATATCGGCGTGTTTTGAGGGCTTTATCGACAATATGAGAATATATCACTTGATAAAGTTTAAAAATTTTAATATAATGAAATCAGGTTAATACACAAGTATTTATTTAATGAGAGGGTAAATTATGTACAGTGTACTTGTTGTTGATGATGAAATTCGTCAAAGAGAAGCTATTATCCAAAGTGTTAATTGGGAAAAAGCCGGATTTAGCGTTGCGGGTGATGCGGAAAACGGAATTGAAGCACTTGAACTTCTTGAAAAACTTGAGCCGGATTTAATTTTGACCGACATCAAAATGCCGCTGATGACAGGGTTGGAGCTTGCAAACAAGGTGCGAGAAATCCGTCCCGCCACAAAGCTTGTTATTTTGAGCGGATACGATGACTTTGAATACGCTCAGGAAGCGTTCAAATATAATGTTATCCGTTATCTTTTAAAGCCTATTTCTTCAAGCGAGTTAACTGAAGAACTCGAAAAAATCAAGGCCGAAATGGACGATGAGTTTGAGCGACTGAAATGGGGTTCTTCAAACGAAGAAACCGAATTGAGGCTGAAAAAGACGGAATTTCTTTTGCCTTTGCTTTTGGGAACAGGTGAGGATATTTACACTGATTCGGAGTTGAAAGACAGTGCAAAACGACTTGGTTTAATTGCCGGAGATAACGACTGTTACAGCATTGTTGTTTCAAAATTCAAAACCTTTACCGGTGAAAATCGAACGGAAGCGCATCACATTGATTTTGTGAACAGCATTGTGGGCAAATATGCACTTTGCGAAAGCTTTTTGGTAAACGGCAGAATTGTAACTCTTGTAACGAGTGAACCGGAGGAGATGTCAACAAAACTTCGTTTGCCTGTTATTGAACTTGTTCAGAGTGCGAAAAAACTTTTTAATCAAAAATGCACAATCGGTATAAGTCAAACCGTTGACAGTCCGTCGCTTTTGTCGCTTGCGTGCACGCAGGCAATTACGGCAAGACGGTACACATCGGACGGTGCGGGTGATATAAGATTTATCAACGACCAAGAAAGAGAAAACACTTTGGAACTCGGAAGCGTTGAAAAATCGGTAAATAAACTCGAACAGCTTTTAAAGGTTGGAGATAAAAGCGAAATCAGCTCGTATCTTGAAAATATGCTGTCTCAAAAAAGCAGAAACGGTTTAAATTATCTTATTATTCAAATTCTTGCAACCGCTCACAGATGCGTAAGTGTTTTATCCGACAGCGACGCATTGTCGGAACTTTTCACATCGAACAACTTTTTTACCTCCCGTTTGTCGTTTGATTTTAACGAGCAGTACAAAAAGGAGCTTATATCGCTTTGCCTTGACGCGAGAGATATTATTTCCCGTTCGCAAAGGCACGAAAGTGAAACGATTTGCGACAGAGCGATTCAAATTATCAACGACGAATATATGAACGAGGACTTGTCTTTGACCGACGCAAGCGAAAAGCTGGGGGTAAGCCCAAACTATTTAAGTGCACTTATCAAAAAAACAAAATCTCAAAATTTTGTTGCACTTGTGACGGAAAGACGAATGAAGGCGGCGAGCGATTTGCTTTTGTGTACCTCGATGAAAATATTTGAAGTTTCTCAAAAGTGCGGCTACAGCGACCAACACTATTTCAGCTACTGCTTCAAAAAATATTTTGGTATGTCGCCAAACAAATACAGAGAAGAGCACTTAGGAGGGGGCAATGTTTAAGCACAGCAAAACAAAGCTTTCGGTGTTGATTATAGCAATTGTAATTTTCGGGGTTATTTTTTCAACCCTTGCTTCAACATTGTTTTTCGGCGTGTTTTACAAAAAATCCATGCTCAGTTCCGCATATGTTTCAAGTAAACAATCCGTGTCACAGGCAAACGGAATGGTGTCAAACTATATTTCGTCAATAAAAGGCAAGCTTGATAATCTTTGCCTTGAAACAGATAATTGCACCGACTCCGATTCACTGAGAAAAGCAATAGCGGCGGCTTCACGCCTTGAGGACGATATTTACTGCGTGAGCGTTTATGACATTCAGGGCAATCTGCTGTCAAACGGAAACGAAAACGACGAAAAAGTAAAAAACGGCACAACGGATTTATCTTTTGACAAATCGGTTTATTCAAATTTAAAAGACGGTTATACAATCAGCCGACCGCATGTAAACACGCTTTACCAAAACAAATATCCGTGGGTTGTTACCATTGCAAAAAAGAAGTATTCAAACCTGTATTCACAGCAGGTTTTTGTTGCCGTTGATTTTAAGTTTTCGTCCATTGCCAAATACATTGACAAAGTAAGCATAGGTCAAAGGGGCTATTGCTACATTATCAATTCAAAGGGCGAAATTATATATCACCCGCAACAGCAAATGCTCTTTTCGGGAATCAAAGAGGAGCATACTGCAGAAATTTCCGACCTTTCGGACGGAATTCACAGAAAAAGCGACAACATTTACAATATCTCTTCACTTGATTCGTGCAATTGGAAAATAGTCGGAGTTAGTTTTAACGACGAAATAACGCAGGCTGTTAAAAATCAGGTTCTTGTCGGTCTGATATTTGCACTGCTTTTCAGTATGTTTATGTCTGCCGTTATTTATTTTCTTCTTTCAAGAACCGTAACCCGTCCGGTAAGACGGCTTGTTGCTTCTATGCAAAAGTTTGAAAAGCAGGCGGAAACCTTTGAATACAAAGCCGATATGAGTAATGTTGTTGAATTTCAAACGCTGTCCGCTTCATTTGAACATATGGTGCATATGATTCAGTTGCTTATGGAAAAAGTGCACAACGAGGAAATTGTGCTCAGAAAAACGGAACTTAAAGCCTTGCAGGCACAAATTAATCCGCATTTTCTTTACAACACGCTTGATTCGATTCAGTGGATGTGCGAGCAGGACAACAGCAAGGACGCTGTCAAAATGGTGGGTGCACTTGCAAAACTTTTCAGAATAAGCATAAGCCACGGCAACGAATTCATAACGATAAGCGACGAACTCAAGCACGCCGAGAGTTATCTTATTATTCAAAGCTACAGATACAAAAACCAGTTTACCTATTCTTTTGATGTTGACAAAAGCGTTTTGGGTTGTATGTGCAACAAAATAACGATTCAGCCGTTTATTGAAAATGCAATTTATCACGGACTTGACAGAATGGTTGACGAGGGTGAAATCAAAATTATTGTTGAACGCAGGGGCAAGGATATTGCAATTATCATTAAGGATAACGGACTCGGTATGACCGAAGAGCAATGCAAATCCGTACTTCAAAAAGGCAGGAGCGACTCAAGGGGCATCGGCGTTAAAAATGTTGACGACCGCTTGAAAATATACTTTGGTGAGGAGTACGGAATTACGATAGAAAGCGAGCTTGATGTGGGTACGACCGTAACCGTTAAAATTCCGAAAATAGAGAAAGGACACGAAAATGAATACTAAAAAAATTCTTGTTGCATTTGTCGGCTTCCTTTCCTTTATTTTGCTTGTAGCGGGTTGTGCGGGCGGCAGTAATTTACAGCCGAAAAGCAACGATGTTGCTGTGATAATAAAGGGCAGTGACTCGGATTTTTGGAACGAAGTAAAAAGCGGAGCGTTTTCTGCCGCAACAGAATATAATATAGATATTACTTTTGAAGGACCCGACAACGAAGAGGATTACGAAAGTCAAAACGAAATGATTGAAAAAGCCGTTTCAAAAAATGTAGGGGCAATAGTTCTGTCTGCCATTGATTACGAAAAAAATGCTTCGTCGATTCAAAAGGCGATTGACAAAGGCATAAAAGTAATTACCGTAGACAGTGATGTGAATGTAAGCGGTAAAGAATTATTTATAGGCACCGACAATGTATCCGCCGGCAAAAAAGCGGCGAAGCGTGCCGTTGCTCTTTGCAAAAATCAAAAATCCGTAAATATCGGCATTGTCAACTACGGTGAAAACACCGAAAACGGACAACAGCGTTTAAAAGGCTTTAAGGATTATATAAGCAAGGTTGAAAATGCAAAAATAGTTGCCACTGTCAATGTTGAATCGAATGAAGAAAATGCCACTTCAAGTGCAAAACGGCTTCTTGAAGAAAACGAAAACATAAATGTACTCATAGGTTTTAACGAATGGTCAACCATCGGTGTCGGCAATGCGATAAAGGAGCTGAATCTTAAAGACAAGGTTTTCGGAATAGGTTTTGACAGCAATGTAAATTGCATCGGTATGCTTGAAACGGGAGAAATCGATACGCTGATTGTACAAAATCCGTTTTCTATGGGCTACCTTTCGGTATCAAAAGCCGCTGAACTGTTATCGGGAAACAAAAAGAACGACAGCGTTATTGAAACCGACACCTATGTTGTAACCCGTGAAAATATGTTTTCGCCGGACATTCAAAAAATACTTTTCAGTTTTAACAGTAATGAAAATAATTAAATAAATACTGCAACGCGTCGAAAAAGTATTTTCGGCACGCCGTAGGCTGTCAAGTGTCTGTGTACATTATAGTTATGTATGCAGACTTTTTTATATGGAAAAGTTTACAATATAAACATAATAAATCGCAAAAATGATAATTTTTTATACAACTTGAATAGTTTTTTGTATTCAAATTCGCTTGACTCACAGATATAATGAAGTTGCTAAATGACTTAACAATAAATTTTAAGGGGGTTATCTTTATGAAAAAGATGAAAAAATTGTTAGCATTATTATTAGCAGTTGTTATGGTTGTAGGCTTCGCGGCTTGCTCATCAGGCAAGAGTGACAGCAAATCCGATACCACGAAGACATCAAACAAAGGTGAAATTTCCGTATTTTACTATACATTCAGTGATGCGTACATTTCAACAGTACGCTCATCAATGGATAAAATCTTAAAAGACGGCGGTTACACATACAACGATTATGATGCAAACGGCAATCAAACAACACAAACCGAACAGGTTCAAACAGCACTTGCCAAAGGCTCGTCACTTCTTATTGTTAATGTAGTTGACACCGGTTCAAACGACGCGGCTCAAAACATTATCAATCTTGCAAAAGCACAAAATGTTCCTGTAATCTTCTTTAACCGTTCCGTTGACCAGTCGGTTATCGAAAGCTATGACAAATGCGTATTCGTCGGTACGGACTACGAACAGGCAGGTCATATGCAAGGACAAATGATTGGTGAATACCTTGTTGAAAATTATGACAAGCTCGACCTTAATGGTGACGGCAAAATCAGCTATGTAATGTTCAAGGGTCAAGAGGGCAATATGGAAGCAATCGCCCGTACACAATACGGTGTTGAAGACGCTAACGCAGTTCTTGAAGAAGCAGGCAAACCTGACCTCGAATTTTACGACTCGGCAAACAAGAACAAGTATCTTGTTGACCAGGACGGTTTATGGTCATCGGCAGCAGCTACGAACTATATGAGCACAGCACTTGCTCAGTACACAGAAGCAAACAAGAATATGATTGAACTTGTTATTGCAAACAACGATGAAATGGCTTTGGGTGCAATTTCAGCACTTCAAACAGCAGGCTACAACAAGGACGGAAAAACAGTTATTCCTGTATTCGGTGTTGACGCAACAGACGCAGCTAAATCAGCTATCAAGTCCGGCTCAATGATTGGTACAATCAAGCAAGATGCAGAGGGTATGGCAACAGCAATCACAACTATTATGTCAAATTACCTTAACGACAAAACCGCACTTGACGGTATCGACACAGCAAATGCAGTAGGCACTTGGAGGGTTAACATTCCTTACTCAGCTTACACAGCAGAGTCGGCAGAATAATAAAAAATTTTAGCTAAAACGGTTACGGTTGAGGCTTTTGCCTCAACCGTTCAAGCAGATAGGAGAGGTAGATATGCAAGAAAATAAAAAATCCGATGCTGCGACTGACAACAATATATTGTTAAAAATGGTTGATATAGAAAAGGCTTTTCCGGGCGTTAAAGCACTTGACCACGCACAGCTGACGGTTAAAAGAGGTACCGTTCACGCACTTATGGGCGAAAACGGTGCAGGCAAATCAACGCTTATGAAATGTCTTTTCGGTGTTTACAGCAAAGACAGCGGCCACATTTATGTAGAGGGTCAAGAGGTCAATTACAAAAACAGTAAAGAAGCTCTTGAAAACGGTGTTGCTATGGTTCATCAGGAACTTAACCAAGCCCTAAAACGAAATGTTATGGACAATATGTGGCTCGGAAGATTTCCAAAGGTTTCAAAATTTTTGCCGTTTACAAGCGAAAAGAAAATGTACGACGAAACTATGAAAGTTTTTGAAGATCTTGATATCAAGGTTAACCCTAAAACGATTATGAGCACAATGTCGGTTTCGCAAAGGCAAATGGTGGAAATTGCAAAAGCAGTTTCGTACAATTCAAAAATCATAGTTTTTGACGAGCCGACCTCTTCGCTTACCGAAGAAGAGGTTGAACACCTTTTCCGCATCATCAATATGCTTCGTGACAGAGGTTGCGGAATTATTTATATTTCTCACAAGATGGAAGAAATTTTACGCATAAGCGACGAAGTAACGATTATGCGTGACGGCAAGTGGATAGCAACAAAGCCGGCAAACGAGCTTACTATGGACGAAATCATCAGACTTATGGTTGGCAGAGAGCTTACAAACCGCTATCCGGAAAAGGACAATCAAATCGGCGATGTTCTTCTTAAAGTTGAGCATTTGACAGGCGAATACAGTCCGCTGATTGATGTTTCGTTTGAAGCAAAAAAAGGTGAAATTATCGGCGTTGCGGGACTTGACGGTTCGGGCAGAACCGCATTGGTTGAACAGCTTTTCGGTATGGCGACAAGGAAAAGCGGAAAAGTCATCCTTGACGGCAAAGAAGTTAAAAACAGAACACCGCACGAATCCATCAAGAACGGCTTTGCTCTTTTGACGGAAGAAAGGCGTGCAACCGGTATTTTCGGCATACTTAACATCAGAGAGAATACCACAATTTCAAGCTTAAAAAAATATCAGACGGGACCGTTTCTCAGTAAAAAGAAAATGAAGGAAACGACCGGCGAATATATAAAATCACTCAGAGTTAAAACTCCTAATCAAGAAACAAAAATCAGCTCTCTTTCAGGTGGTAATCAGCAAAAGGTTATTCTTGCAAGATGGCTGTTGACAGACCCTACCGTACTTCTTCTCGACGAACCGACAAGAGGTATCGATGTAGGTGCGAAATACGAAATTTATCAGCTCATTCTCGACCTTGCGAAAAAGGGTAAAACGGTCATTATGGTTTCTTCCGAAATGGCAGAGCTTTTGGGTGTATGCGATAAAATTCTTGTTATGTCGGGCGGTCGCCTCGCAGGTGAGGTTGACACTAAGACTACAAATCAGGAAGAAATTATGACTCTTGCAGCAAAATATGTCTAAGGAGGATTTCATTATGGCTGACACAAGTGTAAAAAAAGTTAAGCGTTCCCGTGCTTCTGTGTGGATTGAAAAATTCAAAGCAGGAAACCGTGACGATAAAAAAAGATTAATAACAGATTTATTATTTAACAACGCAATGTACATCATCATTGCAATTGCAGTAATTTTTATTGCGGTTAAGGTACCGGCATTTTTGAGCGTTTCATCAATCGTAAACATTATTTCGCTCACCGCCGCAAAGCTTCCTATAGCCCTCGGTATTGCAGGATGTATTGTACTTACCGGTACGGATATTTCCGCCGGCAGATGTGTCGGACTTACGGCTTGCGTTGCCGCATCGCTTTTACAGATGACCGACTACGCAAACAAAATGTTCCCTAACCTCAAGACAATGCCTCTTATAGTGGTATTTCTTGCAGTAATCGCAATCGGTGCGGTTGTTGGCGTTGTAAACGGATTTTTTGTTGCCAAATTTAAACTTCACCCGTTTATTGTTACTCTTTCAACTCAGCTTATCGTTTTCGGTACCGTTCTTATGTATCTTATGATAGGTGGCAACAACGGTCAAACTCTTTCGGGTCTTGACGCTTCATACACAAGCTTTATAACAGGCACGCTCTTTACAATCGGCGGCGTTGCAATTCCGAAATATGTTCTTTATTCAATAATCTTAACGGCAATTATGTGGATTATCTGGAACAAAACAAAGTTCGGTAAAAATATGTTTGCAGTCGGTTCAAACGAAGAAGCCGCAAGGGTTTCGGGCGTAAATGTATTTATGACAATTTTAATCGTATTTGTTCTTGCAGGCGTTATGTACGGCATCACAGGATTTATCGAAGGTGCCCGTATCGCTTCTTGCTCGGCTAACACCGGTCTTAACTACGAATGTGACGCTATCGCGGCTTGCGTAATCGGCGGCGTATCATTTGTAGGCGGTACCGGTAAAATCAGCGGTATCGTAATCGGCGTTTTGCTTTTGCAAATTATTTTTGCAGGACTTAATTTCCTTTCCGTATCGGCAAATATGCTTTACATCATCAAGGGTGTTATTATCCTTGTAGCATGTGCAATCGATATGCGTAAGTATCTTGCAAAGAGATAAACAACCAATTCATCCCCATTACCCTTTCAGAAAGGCAGTGAAAAAATATGAATGAAAACAACACAATGAATTTGAATACGGACAGAAAGCCGGGAGGACTTTACCGAAATGTAAAGATGTCGGTCAAAACTGCGGATAAGCTCATTCTTGTAGGTATTATCGTTCTTATCGCCTGTATGATTTTTGCGGTAACTCATGCAGGCTTCACTGTCACCTTCAATACTGACGGCGGTTCTCAAATCGAAAGTCAAAAAGTTATGTACGGTCAACTTGTCGATGTTGACGAAAATCCTGTTAAAGAGGGATATACTTTTACGGGTTGGTACACCGATAAGGACTGCACAAACAAATTCGATGTTGAAAAAGATACCGTAAGCGACAGTTTAACTCTGTATTCGGGTTGGGAAAAAAATAATTAACGGAGTACAAAATGTATACAGCAAACAAAAGCAGATATGACACTATAGTTTATAACAGATGCGGCAACAGCGGCTTGAAGCTACCTGCCGTTTCACTCGGATTTTGGCATAATTTTGGCGACAACTGCCTTTATTCAAATATGAAAGACCTCTGTTTTACGGCATTTGACAAGGGTATTACACATTTTGACCTTGCCAATAATTACGGTCCGGAGCCGGGCAGTGCCGAAAAAAACTTCGGCAAAATCTTTAATCAGGAAATGAAGGCTTACCGTGACGAAATGATAATCAGCACAAAAGCCGGATATGAAATGTGGGACGGTCCTTACGGCTGTCGAAACGGAAGTCGCAAATATCTTCTTGCAAGTCTTGACCAAAGCTTGCAGCGTATGGGACTTGATTATGTTGATATTTTCTATCATCATTGTCTCGACCCGGAAACTCCGCTTGAAGAAACTATGGGTGCTCTTGCCACAGCTGTTCAAAGCGGCAAGGCTCTTTATGTAGGAATTTCAAATTACGACGGCGAAAATTTGGAAAAGGCGTGCAAAATCTTAACCGAGCTTAAATGCCCGTTTATTATTAACCAAAACAGGTATTCGATTTTTGACCGAACGATTGAAAACAACGGCTTAAAGGAAACTGCCGTTAAGCTCAAAAAAGGCATTATCGCTTTCAGTCCGCTTGCACAAGGTCTTCTGACAAACAGATATTTAAACGGAATTCCAAGCGACAGCAGAGTTGCAAGAGATAACAGATATTTGAAGCAATCGGCTATAACGGACGAAAAGATTGAAAAAGTCAAAGCTCTTTCAAAAATTGCAGACGAAAGAGGTCAAACTCTTGCCGAAATGGCGCTTGCTTGGGTGCTCAAGGACGGCGCCGTAACATCCGTTTTAATCGGTGCGTCAAAACCGTCGCAAATCCTTGACAACATCAAGGCAATTCAAAACACTTCATTCTCTGCCGAAGAACTTGAACTTATAGACAAAATAAGTTTAGAATAATCAATATTTACTAAAGCCCGTCGGGAACAACAACTCCCGGCGGGTTTTTATTGACATTACAGGCAAAAATGATTATAATTGTAACTGTTTGAATTCTAACTGTTTAAGGAGGATGACAGAATGGATGAATCGTTGCATTATTTGATAATGGCAAATCAAATGCTTGTTCAAAAAACATTACTTGAACAGCTAAAGGGGTCGGGACTTACCATAGGTCAGCCGAAAATTCTTGATTATCTTAATGAACACGACGGCAGCAATCAAAAGGAAATTGCCAAAGCGTGCTTTTTAGAAGCGGGGTCGTTAACCGCAATTCTCAACAAGATGGAAGAAAAAAATCTGATTGAACGCAGAATGCTCAACGGCAACCGTCGCAGTTTTCACATTTTTCTCACTCAAGAGGGAAAAGAAAAACAAAAGCTTGTGAACAAAGCTTTTGACGAAGCGGAAAGATGTGCCCTTGCCGGTCTGTCCGACGAAGAACGCGAGCAGTGCGTGTCGGTGTTTAAGAAAATCTACTTGAATTTACAACAAAGAAATGACGGATAAAAGAAAGAAGGAATACTTAACAATGAACAAACTAAAAAGATATATTTTGTTTTTGGTCGGCTTGTTTGTAAACGCATTCGGTGTAAGCTTGGTCACCAAAGCAAATCTCGGAACATCGCCGATTTCATCGATTCCGTATGTGTTGAGCCTTAATTTTCCGCTCACACTCGGTAATTTTACGATAATTTTCAGCGTTTTTTTAATCGTTCTTCAAATATTAATTTTGAGGAAGAATTTTAAAACCGAAAACATTTTGCAAATACCGGTTTCAATCGCTTTCGGCTATTTTATCGACCTTACAATGAATATGCTGATTTGGTTGAATCCCGAAAAATATGTTTTTAAAATTATCGCTCTCATAATAGGCTGTGTTGTTCTCGGCTTCGGTGTGTACCTTGAAGTGCTTGCCGATGTGGTTATGCTCCCGGGTGAATCGTTTGTTCGTGCCATTGTGCAAACTTGGAACACGAATTTCGGGACTACAAAAATAATATTCGACTCTTCTATGACAATTATTGCCGGCGTGCTTTCGTTTGTCTTTTTCGGCAAGTTGAACGGCGTGCGTGAGGGCACGATTGTTGCCGCTCTTTTAGTTGGATTTATTGCAAGACTGTTCGGTAAATATCTAAGTTTTATAAAGCCGTACATATTCCCCGAGGATTATAAAAATCAAATCGCTTCAAATGACGAAAACGAAGCGGTTTGCAAGAATGTTATTGTTATCGGCAGACAGTACGGTTCGGGCGGTCACGATATAGGTAAAATTCTTGCCGACAGACTCGGCTACGGTTTTTACGACCACGAGATTATACAAATGACTGCCGGCACAACCGGAATGACTTCCGAATTTATTCAAAAAAGAGAAGAATCAATGACGAACAGCCTACTTTACGATTTGGTTAATCAAATGTACCAATACGGCGACGAAAACACGGAAGCTCCAAAAGATAAAATTTTTGACGCCGAAGCAGATGTAATCAAAAGCTTGGCAAAAAAAGGAAACTGCGTCATAATCGGCAGATGCTCGGATTATGTATTAAAAGATTGCAAAAATGTTTTGAAAGTATTCTTTACCGCACCTACCGAAAGCCGAATCAAGCGTGTTGCTAAAAGACTTGGCGCAGATAACAGCGAAGCGTTGCGTAAAATCCGTAAAGAAGATAAACTTCGTGCGGACAATTATCGCTACTATGCAGGCAGAATTTGGGGCAAAGCCGCTAATTACGACATAACCATAAACACGGATATGGGTGTTGATTATATAGAAAACTGCCTCACTTCGGCACTAAAGCTTGAGATAAACTAAAAACCTAAATTATACAAACATTATTTAAAACGGACTGTCTTAAAACAAACAGTCCGTTTTTGATTCGTTTATTCGTTTATGCTTTTTTAAGTGCAAAGACAAGCCAGCCGTTGTTTTCGTAGCGTTCCATAACTTCAAAGCCGTTTTGTGCAAAGGAATAAAGCACCTCATCTTCACGGGTTTCGATAATTCCGCCGGTGATGTAAACACCGTCATCCGTGAGGAATTTGCCCACTTCTTTATTAAATTCCATAATAATATCGGCAACGATATTGGCAACAACCACATTGAATTTACCCGTTACCTTATCCGACAAATTACCCTGAACTACAGTGAATTTATCATCGCCAAAACCGTTTTGAATCGCATTTTCTTTTGCGGTTTTTACGGCAAGTGAATCTATATCAACACCGAATGCCGATTTTGCACCTAAAAGAAGTGTTGCGATTGAAAGAATACCCGAACCGCAACCGATATCAAGCACGGTACTGTTTTCATCAACATACTTTTCAAGCGTTTCAAGGCAAAGTTGAGTAGTCGGGTGAGAGCCGGAGCCGAATGCAAGACCGGGTTCAATATCAAGCACTTTGCGGTCGCCCGCGTCATAATTATCCTCCCAAACAGGGCGAATAAGTAACTTCTTACCTATCGGCATAGGATGAAAATATTGCTTCCAATTATTTTGCCAATCCTCAACCTTGCAATCCGAAATTGTAATTTCGTGCTCAATTCCGAGAGCATCAAGGCGTTCTTTGATAAACGAAGTGGACTCAAGCGGATTTTCTTCGGGATTGATATAAACATGAATAATCCCCTTTGTTCTGTCTTTTTCAAGTAGGGATTCCTCAATCAAATCAATATGAGCAATTTCCATCGTTTCCTCTTCAAGGGCGGAATAATCCTCAATATAAATGCCGTAAGGCACCACCATATTTGCTATATCGCCTGCCGCGTCTATATCTTTTGTGCTTACAGTAACAGCGATTTCCGTCCAGCTGTCCTGCTCAACTGCGTTAGTCATTCCCATAATTTTAACCTTTCACATATAATATGTGCCAAACCGCACACCTTTAATTGTTTGTAGCAGAGAACCGTCTTCCCGCAAGGCAAACACAATTTGCCCCTATTTAAAGTCTATCGGGAAGATAATATCAGAAGTTCACCTTATGGCTCGGGTCGCCGAGTGAATGATTGTATAACTTTCTGTTATCAAGTGCCCATTGTCTGTCGGAAAATCCGCCTTTTTCAACCCCGTCAATAGCATTGTTAATTTCATAAATCGTTGCGTCAAGCGAGTCAAGCGACGATAAAATCTCCGCCTCGAGAAACATCGGGCGAACAGCCGCACCGTAATCCGGAATTCCGTGATGCGACAAAATCATATGTTCGAGAAGTGTAACCTTTTCGCCTGAAATGCCAAGCTTTTTGGCAGTTTCGTCAACATACATTGCACCTTTTACAAGATGTCCGATAAGTTCACCCTCGGTAGTGTAACCCTTGGCAAGCCCGGTTTGTGAAGTTTCAAGTTCCCAAGTCTTTGCAACATCGTGAAGTATTGCACCGGCAAGAAGTAAATCCTTGTTGATATTAGGATAAATTTTGCAAATTTCTTCCGCCATACGGACAATGCTCATTGTGTGATACATAAGTCCGCCGACAATTGCGTGGTGAAGCCTCAAAGCGGCAGGATAGGTAACAAGCTTGTCCTTTTTATCATCGATAATCGAAAGCACAATCGCTTTTAACTCCTCGTCCTTAAACGCCTCAACCCTTTTGTGAATCATATCAAAAAGTTGCACGCCGCCGACTTCGGCACTCGGCACAAGGTCGGCAATATTATAATCATCATTTGCCGATACAGGACGCATTTGCGAAATTCTGAATTGGTCTCTGCCGTTATACTGTTCAACATTTCCTCGAACTTTAACTATCATATCACTCGAAAAAACGCCGTTCGGTATATAATCCCACCATTTACCGCTCATTTCACCGTCCTTGTCGCAAATGACGACATCAAGGTAAATCGAGCCGGACTTCGTTTTCTTTTCATCACATTTTTTGAGGAGCACAAAACTCTCAACCATGCCGTTTGGCAGTTCGGTAAAATTCATAATATATCTCACTTTCGTTTGTCAGTAACAAGAATTTGTACTTTAAAATAAATAATACATATTGATTATACATTATAACACATTATATATCAAGTTGATGAACAAAAAATTGTACCTTATCCGGTCTGTCACAAATTATTTTTGGTACGGTAAAGACTATTGAGAAAGGTTTTGAATTTTATTTTCCTGCAAAGGAATTTGTTTGACAAGCAACCGAGTTTGTAGTATCATTATAAAGTATGATAATATAAATAATTAATCGGAGGATATACATATGAGTACATGTTGGCTTCAAGGCAAAACTGTTGTTGTTACCGGTGCATCCGGTGGTATGGGTGCAGGAATTGCCGCAACACTTATTAAAAAACACGGCTGTACCGTAATCGGCATAGCAAGAAACGAAAAGAAAATGCTCCACTTCATCGAAGAACTCGGCGAAACATATGCAAAGCAATTTTCATATGAACTTTTTGATGTAAGCGTTAAAGAAAATTGGGAGAATTTTGCAGAAAAGCTTAAAGAAAAAGGCGTTAATGTTGATATTCTTGTTAACAATGCCGGTATTCTTCCTAAATTCAAGAGATTTGACAAGTATTCTTATGATGAAATCGAAAGAGCGATGAACATTAACTTCTACTCTTGCGTATATTCCGTTAAGACTTTAATGCCTATGCTTCTTCAGTCAAGCTCTCCGGCAATTATCAACATTGACTCATCTGCCGCTCTTATGACTCTTGCAGGCACATCAATGTATTCAGCTTCAAAGGCTGCACTCAAGGGCTTTACAGAAGCACTTCGTGTTGAATTTCAGGGCAAAATGTATGTTGGCCTTGTTTGCCCGGGCTTTACAAAAACTGATATTTTCAGAGGTCAGGGCGATGCTGATATGAGCAGCGGTGCAAAGGTTATGGATATGATTTCAACCGATTGCGATAAGATGGTTAAAATGATTATGTTCGGCATTGAGCACAAAGCACCTATGCAGGTTCACGGCTTTGACGCACACGCAATGAGCGTTTTCAACCGTCTTATGCCGGTTTACGGTTCAAAGCTTTTCAGCTCGGTTATGAGAATGGCTAATGTAGATATTTTCAAGGAAGTATTCTCAGACTAATCTACAATTTCTTATTTGTCATGGCAAAGGCGCCAAGGCAGGATAGTGTTATTCTGTCTTGGCTTATTTTATTTAAAAATTATAATTTAAGTGAGGTACAAAACAATGACTGAAGCTACAAAAGATATTACAAAGCAAAAATATCTTAACTTCAAAGAAATTGCCGCTTATTCGCTCGGTCTGTTCGGTTTTCAGGCAATAGTCGGATTGCTCAACAGCTATCAGGCAGAATTTGACGGCTCAATTTTAGGAGCAAATGTATCGGTGGTTGCAATTCTTATCTTGATTGCAAAAATCGTTTCTGCGGTTGCCGACCCGGTTGTAGGTAATTTGGTTGACCGTTCAAAAAGCAAAATGGGTAAGTTCAAAAGTATGATTGTATATTCAATCATTCCGCTTCTTGTGTTTACTGCGGTTGTATTTATCGATGTTCCGTTTAAGGACAACAAGGTTGCAACATACATTTGGATTTTCGGCACATATCTTATTTGGAGCATTGCAATGACAATGGGCGATGTTCCGTCGCAGGGTATTGCCGCCGCTCTGACGCCTAACCCGACAGAGAGAACAAATGTTGTTTCGATTTCCAACACATTCAAGCAGATAGGCTTCAGTGCTTGTGTTGTCATCGTGCCTATCGTTTGCCTCATCATTCCGGGCGGTTCAAAGGTTTTTGTTAAATCAGGTGAAACAGACACCCCAATGATTGCCGGCGAATATCTCGGCACTGCAATTCTTACAGCGATTTTCGGTTGCGTACTTTTTGCACTTATTCCGCTTCTCAACAAAGAGCGTGTTACCGTTGAATCAGGTGAAAAAACAACCGCAAAAGATATGCTTTTTGCTCTTAAAGACAACAAGCCGTTTATGCTTGTAATCGTTTCTTACTTCCTCGGTTTCGGCAGACAAATGGCAATGGGCATTCAGGTTCAGGCCGCTACCGTTATTCTCGGAAGCCAAAACCTCGTTGCTGTTTTGGGCATCGTAACCGCCGTAGGTTCTATGATAAGTATGGCTCTTTGCCCGTTCCTTATTAAGAAATTAGACGAAAGAAAAGCTTATATAATCCTTTCTGTTTACGGCTTTGCCGCTTCAATTTTCTCATTTGCGGTCGGCTACTTCTGGTTCAAATCACCAAGCAATATGGTGCTCACCGTTTTGTTCTACGCAAGCTTGTTCCTTATCGGTTTGCAGTTCGGTGCCGTTACACTTATGCCTATGATTATGACAGCCGATTGCGTTGACTACTACGAATACAAAACAGGCAAGAGAATGGAGGGCACATGCTACTCAATCCTCACACTCACAATCAAGGTTTGCCTTGCACTCGGCACAGCTGTAGGACTCATCTTTGTTCAGGCTTCGGGCTATTATGACGGCCTTGCAACAGGCACATTTGACCTCAGCACAAAGAATATTATATTCTTTGCTTACACCGCTCTTCCGGGCATTCTCGCACTTCTCTCAGTTATCCCAATGATTAAGTACGACATCGTTGGTGCTAAAAAAGCCGAAATCAGCGAAACCCTTGCAAAGAAAAGAGAAATTCAATAAAAGAAAAACAGTTCAACAATCTTGAACTGCACATAAAAGTTTAAAGGGACTGTTTCACATAATAGTGAAGCAGTCCCTCGTTTATTGTTTTAACTTATTTACTTTGCGGTTTTTGCTTTGATATTTGACCAGGCGCCGTAATATGTTTTGCCGCCGGCTTTTTTAAATGCCCGAATTTTTACATAATACTTTCTGCCTTTGGTGAAGTTTTTGCCGGTATAAGTTTTATATCTTCTACCTGTAATTGTTTTTGTAGCGACAACTTTTTTAAACTTCTTATCCTTTGCCCAAACTATTTGATAACCTGTTGCAGAAGTTGTGCACTTGTTCCACTTTACAACAATCTTGTGACCACTCTTTTGAGCTGTAAGACTTACAAGCTTAACCTTTGCAGGAGTGTAATTCTTAGTGGTTGTTGTAGGCTTTGTTGTGGTTTGCTGGGTTTGATTTATTGTGGCATTTGTATAATACAATGTTGTATTTGTCTTTGCTTTCATATAACCTGCGGCAAATGCAAGTCCGTCCGATGCAGTAATATTTGCACCGATATTAAAGAAATTATAAATACCCTGGAACGGTGCGGTTGTTCCCGTAATTGCAGAACCGTAGCTTACGCCGTTTTCTTGACGAATCTTTGTTGCAATATAGTTTACGCCCCAGCCGTTAGTTGTTGAAGCGGCAACTATCGCATCTGTATATGTAGCATTCTTCAGAGTTGTTCCCGAACCGGTTGTATAAGTTCTTGTTGTGCCCTCTGTAGTGGTGTATATGATGTCTTTATTTTCCATCCATGAACCCTTGAGAATACCGTTTACAAGAGCCTTTTGAGTTTCGGCATTAGCTGTATACATTGCCTCACAATCAGAATTCTTTAAGCTTTCAAATTGGAAAATACCTTCATAATTCAAAAAGTTAAGAGGATTGAGATACTTTTCAACATCTGTTTTTAAAGCACTCGGATTTGCTTTCATTTCTGCTGCTACTGCCTGCTCAAATGTAAGACCGGTATTAACAGCATGAAATTCCCATGTACCCTGATAATGATCATTAAAGTACTTAACTTCCTTACCGTATTTGCCTGTAAATCCCGAATAATTTAAAGAAGTATCGGTTGCTTCAATTGCGGTTTCACCCGGAATATTAGCATATACAGGAATATAAAGTACATGCTTTGCAGAAAGCAAGCCTGCATTATTATATCCGTTATAAAGGATTTTTGCTTCCTCTGCTGCGGCACTTATTTTAGTCATATATTCATGTGTAAACTGCTTTGTTGAAGTTGTGTTAACATTAAACTTCTGGAAATACAATGTAAATTGCTCTGAAAGATAGTTGTCGGCAATATACTTTGCACCGTAAACGATTGAATCATACGGGTTTGTCCACGGTCTGCCGTAATTACCGCTAAAATAGGTCGTATCAACATCTGTTTTGTTGATATAACCGATAATTCCGCTTGTTGCGGTTGCCGTTTGAGTACCGACTGTTACCTGTGTTGTAGGTGCATACTTACCGTTGCCTTGCTCTGTATAAAGTCTTACTCTGTACTGACTTCCGCTCTCGCCGATATATGTCATACGCTGACCGGCAGGAATTGTAATATTGGTTGTTGCTGCCTGAGCAGTTGATGCAAAACCAAGCATACTTGTAGCAAGGACTGCAACAGACAAAATACCTGAAATTAATTTTTTCATTTTAATCATCCTTTCATAAATTTTATATAATTTATTCCTTGTATTCAAATTATACCATATGTACATTTAAAATGCAATACAAAACGGAGCGCCGATCTGACGCTCCGTCAGATTTACTTGCTTGTTCTTGCTTTGATATTTGACCAAGGGCTGTAATATGTTTTGCTTCCGACCTTCTTGTAAGCTCTTACCTTAACATAATACTTTTTACCTTTTGTAAAGTTTTTACCGGTGTATGTTTTGTAGCGTCTGCCGGTGATTTTTGTTTTGGCAACAATTTTCTTAAAATTCTTGTCCCTCGCCCAATAAATCTGATATCCCGTTGCGGAAGTTGAACACTTGTTCCACTTAGCCTTGATTTTGTGTCCGCTCTTTGCAGTAAGGCTCTTGAGTTTAACCTTTGCCGGCGTGTAATTCTTTGTCGTTGTGGTTGTCGTCGTGGCGGTGGTGCTTGTGTTTGACGAATTGTCGTTCGGCATATTATTGAACACCGGAATGTAGAATGTGTGCGGACTGTTAAGAAGCCCCGCATTCAAATATCCGCTGTAAAGATGATAACCTTCGCTCGCCGCACCGCTTACATTCGTCATATATTCGTGGCTGTACAAACTGCCCGACTGTGCGTTGACATTATACTTTTGCAAGTACATCGTGAATTGATAAGTAAGATAACCGTTTGCAATGTACTTTGCACCGTAATAAATCGCCTTGTACGGGTCCGTCCACGGTCTGCCGTTGTTTCCAATATATGTTGTATTTAGATCGGATTTAAGAATATATCCCGTTTGCTTTTCTTCATACTTACCGTCGGCAAGCTCGTTGTAAAGTGTCACCTTGTAATAATTTCCGCTTTCGGCAATGTATGTCATACGCTGACCGCTCTCAACATCAACAACCGTGTCACTTTTATTCGTATCGCTGTAAAGCTTGGTGTCCTTGCTCGCTTTCAAAAATCCTGCCGCCCACGCAAGTCCGTCCGAAGCCGTTATGTATGCACCGATGTTGAAATAATTGTACATACCTTTAAACGGCGACTTCGTGCCGCAAACAGCCGTTGCGGAATTTGTTGTTCCGCCGTTTTCCTGGCGGATTTTTGCCGCAATGTAGTTTGCACTCATATTCGAATCGTTCGACGCCTTAATCATCGCATCGGCATAAGTCGCAACATCACTCACGGTTTTGCTTGCACCCTGCGTGTCAAGATATGTGATTTTGGAATTCTCCATCCAAGTGTTTTTAAGAATAGCATTAACGCTTGATGTCGATTGCGATGCGTCGCTCTTTTTTATGCTTTCAAACTGAAAAACATACTTCTCGTTGAGCCAATTTCTCGGGTCGAGATAGTCACGCAAATTATCCTCGGTTGTCGGCGTGCTTTTAAGCTCGCCTGCTACCGCGTCGTCAAAATTCAACCCCGTCTTGAACGCAACAAATTTCCAATTTGAATGAGCCTTTTGCAATGTTGCCAAATCGGATATGTAACTGTCGGGGAAACCCGCCGACTTTAGATTTTCTTCAACCGTTGCCGCCTGAACACTTGTGCCGAACGTTGCAAAACTTGTCACAAGCATTGCGGTTGACAATATCAATGAAAGGATTTTTTTCATAATAGACCTCCAAAAAGGTTACAATTTGTAACTTCTGTGTACATTTTATCATATTTTGTTCAAATTTGCAACACACTAAATTTTGTAACCCTTGGCAAAAACGCGCTATATATGGTATACTAAATAAAAAGTATTCTAAAAAAGGATGTGACACTATGTTTGATATAGCAATAATCGGCAGCGGTCCGGCGGGAATTTCGGCGGCAATAAACTGCAAAATCAGAAATAAATCGTTTGTGCTTTTCGGTCAAAAAGAACTTTCGCACAAGGTTGAAATGTCGGAAAAAATCAATAACTATCCGGGTTTTCCTAACATTACGGGCGAAGAACTCAATGCCAAAATGCGTGAACACCTTGATTCGCTCGGGATTGAAATAACGGAAGAGAGAATCACGGGAATTTACAAAATGAAAGACAAATTTACTTTGCTTGCAAACCAAAAGATGTTTGAAGCAAGGGCTGTTATTCTCTGCCTCGGTGCGGAAACTGTAAAACCTTTGCCAAATGAGCGAGAACTTCTCGGCAAAGGGGTGAGCTACTGTGCAACCTGTGACGGAATGCTGTACAAAGATAAAAAAATCGCTGTCTTTTGCGATAATGCAGACAGCGAAGAGGAAGTTGAATATTTGAGAGACCTTGCGAGTGAAGTTTACTATTCGCACAAATTCGATTCAAAAATCAGCAAAGAAAATGTGACCCACCTTGAATCGAATATCAAGGCAATTATCGGCGAAAACAGAGTAAGCGGAATCGAACTTGCTGATGGAACGAAAATTGATGTTGACGGCGTGTTTTTTATCAAGCAGGCGGTTTCGGCAGATGTGCTTTTGAATAAACTTGAAGTTGATAGGGGCAGTATTGTTGTGGACAGGAATATGCAAACGAGCATTGACGGCTGTTTTGCCGCAGGGGATTGCACGGGAACACCGTACCAAATTGCAAAAGCCGTCGGCGAAGGGAATGTTGCCGCACATAGTGCGGTGAAGTGGTTGAGTAATAATTAAATACAATCCCTCAGTCGCTTCGCGACAGCTCCTTTTACACAAGGGAGCCACCGTTTTAGGCTCCCCTTTTTATGCAATTAAGGGGAGCTGGCAGTGCTTGCACTGACTGAGGGGATAAAAGACTATAATAACAGGTGAAAACTTTGGAAAGAATACATAATAAAAATCTTGTGTCAAATGCCAAGAATTTACGAAACAATATGACTAAAGAAGAAAAACATTTATGGTATGATTTTTTGAAAACATACAGCCCAAGATTTAACAGACAAAAAATCATCGGAAAATACATTGTTGATTTCTATTGTGCAAAAGCAAAACTTGTAATTGAACTTGACGGCTCTCAACATTTTGAAGAGGAAGCAATATTATATGACAATGAAAGAAGCGATTTTCTTAAACAATACGGACTAATAGTATTACGAATTCCTAACAACGAAATTAATTCAAATTTTTATGGTGTATGTGAATACATAGATTCGATAGTTAATGAAAGGATTTGATTTCACAATCCCTCAGTCGCTTCGCGACAGCTCCCTTTACACAAGGGAGCCTTTTTGTATAGTAAAACCCGGTGCTCTTTAACAGAGCACCGGGCCACTTTGAGAACTATAATAATTTAATTTTAATTACACTAAAAACTTACTTTACTTTTACAGTCTTCTTAACTGAAGATGTCTTTGCACCGTTTGCGCCGTAAGCCTTAACCTTTACAGTGTACTTACCAGACTTAGAAACCTTAACGGTGTTCTTTGTAACGTTCTTCTTAACTTGCTTCTTTACAAGGTTACCCTTTGAATCGTAAACCCATACAGCAAGTTTCTTAACCTTACCTGCGTTGCCCTTAACAACGATTGACTTCTTAGAAGCCTTTGCTGTTGGAGCAAACTTAACCTTAGCGATTGTAGCTACAGCATCGCATTCTGAGCACTTCTTAGTACCTGTTGCGAAGATTGTTGCAGCCTTTGTTACTACATACTTATGAGCACAAGTTACATTTACTTTGAAGCCAGCTTTAATAGCTGAAAGATAAGCAACTGAGTTTGAAGGAGCGGTAATTGTTACATCCTTAACTGAGAATGTGTTTGTATCAACTACATAATCAGGATTTGTAATAACAACTTTCTTAAGGTTTGGTGCAGCAGTTTCATTACAACCAGATACAGTTGTTACATACTTACCAAGTGTAAGAGTTTGAAGTGCCTTTGAGCTGTTTGTAAATGCTGTTACATTATTACCATCAACAGTATCCTTTACTGTTACAGATGTATTTGTACCATTGTAAAAAGCTGAGTAATAAGCAACATTAATATCTCTTTCTACATAAGGAACATAATTATTCTCTTTGTTTACTATAGCCTTTTCACCATTAAATGTTACTTCTTCATCTGTATAATCCTTACCAATATATGTTGGAGGAACAGTTACCTTTTGCTTCTTAACATCAGCAGAATAATTTGACTTAGAACTATCTGATGTATAATAGTTCTTGCTGTATGATACATCATTTGAATCCATACCGATTGTAACTTGAGCTGATGGCTTTGCAGCTGTCTTTACAACATTTACATATGTATCTTTCTTGTCATTTGTAACTTCTTCTGTGTCAAGGAAGCTTGCAACTGTAACCTTGAAGTAATAAGTCTTCTTAGCTACGAGATAATCGCCCTTAATTGAAGCAGTAGCTATTTGTGCGCCTGCATACTTATCTTCCTTATCTGCTACAACCTTGCCTGACTTTTCGTCATACTTCCAAGAAAGTACAGTCTTACCTTCATAAGAACCAGCTTTAGTAGTTGCTGATGAGCTAAGGAATTCGTCCTTACCTGTAACGTTATCAATTGTAACGCTATCCTTATTTGAGCTTTCTGTCAAAGGTTTTGAGAAATCAGTGTCCTCAAAAAGATTCTTGTAAGAATCTGAATATGTCTTAGAAGCTGCTTTAGCATCCTCGTCCTTATAGCCCTTATCTTTATACTGCAAATATGTAGAATAGTTATAACCTACATAAACAGGTGCGGACTTTACTGAGATTGAATATACACCAGTCTTAGCAGGTGTGAATGAGAAATAATTGCTAAGTGTTGTTTCATCAATCTGGTTGTTCTTATTTGCATCAGCTGTAACTTTGCCAGCCTCGATATCAGCCTTTGTTGAAGCATACTTTGTTTCAATTTTAACATCTGGTGTTACTGTAGTTGTTCCTACTGAGATTGCCTTATAAACTGGATCTGACTTTGGCAAAAATGTTGGACTAGCAGCGAAAGCTGATACTGTGCCAGCAAGTGAAGAAGCAGCCATAACAGCAGCAAGAGCAACTGATAATGTTTTCTTTGCAAGTTTCATTATAAAACTCCTCCTTGAATTTTGTTTTTGTTTTTGTGTTTGTGTTTCGCAGATTGTTCTCGTTCTGCAGTCTTTAGTGTTTAATTCTTAAATTATTACCTCCCAAATCAGATTGCAATCCAAAGTTCTTGATTAGATCACACCATAAGTATAGTATAAGAGTTCAAAAAAGTCAACAAAAATTTTCCTAAAAAACATTTTTTTATCAAAAATGATTTAAAGGACGGTTATTGTACGGCTTTGTCTATGTACAAAATACACATACGATGCAAGCAATCAAGTTAATTGCAGATATATGCCAAACCGACAGTGTCGGTTGAAGCCGATGTAAATAATCAAACGCAATGTAGGGGAGGATATTATCCTCCCGATGCAGTCTAAGCGGGCGGATGGTATCCGCCCCTACTATAATAGGTATAAATTAATACTTAATCGGTGTGGAATCGAGGTACTTATTGACCATAAGTGCTACCTTGAACACGATTGCGTCATCAAACTCTCTAAGGTCAAGACCCGTGAGTTTTTTGATTTTTTCAAGACGGTAGACGAGTGTATTTCTATGGACAAAAAGTTTTCTCGAAGTCTCGGAAACATTGAGGTTATTGTCAAAAAACTTTTGAATAGTAAACAAAGTTTCCTGGTCGAGCGACTCAATACTGCCTTTTTTGAAAACCTCTTTGAGGAACATTTCGCAAAGGGTGGTAGGAAGCTGATAAATAAGGCGAGCGATGCCCAAATTGTCGTAATTAATGATAGTTCTTTCGTTGTCGAAAACCTTGGAAACTTCAAGTGCAACCTGTGCTTCCTTGAACGATTTTGCAAGGTCTTTAATGCCGGTTACGCAAGTGCCGATGCCGACAATCGCCTGGCAATAGAACTCGGTTGAAAGCGTGTCACAAATCGACTGTGCAAGCTTTTCCAAATCCTTGGAATCAACATTTGGGCGCACCTCTTTAATGAGTGCAATATCCGTTTCGCTGATACTGATAACGAAGTCCTTGGTTTTGTCCGGAAAGAAGTTTTGCACAACATCAAAAACGGAGACATCGGTATGTTCCGCAATGCGAATGATGAAAACAACCCTTGTGGCGTCGTTATTAAAGCGAAGTTCGCGGGATTTGATATAAATATCGCCCGGAAGGATATTGTCAAGTATTACATTTTTGATGAAATTTGAACGGTCAAATTTTTCGTCATTATTCTTTTTAATTTGGTCAAGAGCAATTGCAATAATCGACACATAGCGGCGACTTGTTTCGTCCGTACCGTCAACAAAGCAAGCGTACTCCGGGTGAACATCGTCACCGAAAGCCTTGTAAGTACAAGTGTCTACGCAAACCTGTGCTCCGCCGAAAACGCCGGCGGCAACAACGCCTTTGCGTGACTCGCCGATTAAGCCGAGTTCACTGCACGAAATGACTGTGCCTGTGTCGTCAACAACACCGATAATCCTATCGGTTGCATCACGCATCTGATTTATGATGCTTTGAAATAATCTGTTAGGCATAAAATCTCCTCCCCGGTGCAACATCATCAAATACTGCACAAAAAAATATCAAACCTATTGTGTATATTATACAATAGGTTTGACAGATTTGCAACCTTTTTACTAATTTTTTTTAACATTTTTGTGCTATTTGACTAAGGTGTAAGAAAAAACACAATATATAGTGCTGAAATTGGGTAAAACACACTATTTAGCACTAATCAGTTTAAGTTCATCGGCTGACAAATATCGACATTCGCCGGGTTTGAGGGAAGAATCGAGCGGTAAATTACCCATTTTTGTGCGGTCGAGTGCAGTAACGGTTATGCCGTGCTTTTTGAACATTCGCTTGACCTGATGATAAAGTCCCTGTTTGAGCACAACCTTGCAAACAGTCGGATCGCCGTCAATCGGTGACAGCTCCGCTTCGAGTAATTTTTCGCCGTTAAGCTCCATTCCGCCCTTGAAATCCTCGATTACCTGTAAAGTAATTGCCTTGTCAAGGTGAGCGACATAAGTTTTGTCGATATGCCGAGACGGGGACAAAATCGAGTGTGCAAAATTGCCGTCATCGGTGAGCAATACGAAGCCGGTAGTGTCCTTGTCAAGCCGACCGGCGGGGAAAATTCCGCGGCGTTTCATACTGTCGGGAAGAAGGTCAACAACGGTTTTTTCGCCCTTGCCGTCGGAGGCTGAAATCACGCCTTGCGGTTTGTTCATCATAATATAAACATATTTTGAATAGGTGATTTTTTCGCCGTCAACGGTAATGACATCCGTGTCGGAGCATTTGGTGTCGCCCGATTTTTCAACCGTGCCGTTGACGGAAACCCGCCCTTTTTTGAGCAGATTTTTTGCGTCGGAGCGTGAAATATTAAGTTGTGCGGATAAAATTTTGTCAAGTCTTGTCATTGAGTGCTACCAAAAATCCGTCGTCGGCAGAAGTGTCGCACAAATCTGCACCGACAAGTTCACCGTCGAGGACAATCAAATTGGCAATAACGCTGTCGCTATCGCCGTAATTTGTAATATGATATGTGTACATCACAGCGGTTTTGCCTTTATAGGCGGTCAAATCAAAGTCCTGCTGCTTTTGAATTTCGTTATATTTATTGTAAACATCGTTGAATTTTTCGGGGATGACAATCTCCTTGCTTTCCTCGTTTGAATCGGTTTTATAGCCGAGAGAGTTGATATAATTCACCCGTTCCTCGGCAGTTTTGCACGATACGGTTGCGGATTTTGAAGCAGGCTTTGCCGAGTGATTGCCGACAAAGGTAACGAGAATCACGACAACGCCCGTGAGGAGAAGAATCAGCCCGAAAACAGTTTTTGGTTTGAGTTTAAAAGTAAGCATACGCATAATATCACCAAAGGATTATATGCGAACGTTGAGGTTGTTATGAATTAAGTTGAATAGGTTAAACCCTCAGTCACTTCGTGACAGCTCCACTTGTAAACAAGAGGAGCCTTAATTGGATTTTATTCGGATTCCACTAATTTTGAAAGTACTCGTTTTGCAACCGGGCCTGCTGTTTGCGAGCCGGAATTACCGTTTTCGATTACAACGACAAAGGCGTACGGGTGTTCATCGTCATCCATAAAGCCCGTGAACCACGCAATGTTATGGTCGTCGTCATTATCAATCTGTGCCGTACCCGATTTTGCACAGAGATTAAGCCCCTTATATTTGCTTTCGCCGTAATGATTTGTGACATTGTAACGCATCATTTCCTTGAGTTTTGCGGCAACATCGGAATTCATCATAGAAAGTTGATTGCTCGGTAGTGTAAAGTCAAGTGCCTTGCCGGCTTGATTGGCAAGAGAGTCAACAATATTGAACGAAACCGCCGTGCCGCCGTTAGCAACAGCCGCAACGATACGAAGCATTGTAATAGGAGCGATTCTTGTGTTACCCTGACCGATACCCGTCCAACCGAGTGCGTCGACACCGAGCGTAATTTTGTCGGTCGTGTCGAAATAACCGGCATACGAATTAATAGTTCCGCTGACTGTAACAGCTGAGCCGATGCCGAGTTCCTTTGCGGTAGTTGCAAGTTTTTCCTGACCGAGTTCGATTGCGATTTGAGCAAAGGCGGAGTTGCAGGATTTTGCAAGAGCGTCTTTGAAATTAATATGGCTGCCGTGATTTGCGTTACACTTTATGGAAACGCCGCTTTCCGGCTGATATTCGCCGTTGCAGACCCATTCTCTTGAATAAATGTCTGAAATATTTTCAATGGCACAAATCGCCGTAACAAGTTTGAAAGTTGAGCCGGGAACATAGTGTGCACCCAAAAGACGGTTGATATAAACGCCCTCGTACTTATCGCTTGTAAGGAGATTGTCGGGCACATCTTCAACATCGTACGACGGTGACGAAACGGAACAAACAATATCGCCGGTTTTGTAATTCACGATTCCGACAGTGCCTTTTCTGCCGTTGAGTGCCTTATAAGCCTCGTCGCAAATATCACGGTCGATAGTAAGTTTTAAATCGTTACCCTTGCCGTAGCGTTGAATATTATGCACGCCGAAAAGCAAGCTGTAGCCAGTAAGCTTAGCCGAATAAACAGACTGAACGCCTGTTGAAATGAAGTTTTTAGGGTCGCCGACAACATGGAGCGTGGATTTTCTCGTAGTTGCGGAGTCGGAATAAACACGGTCGCCGTCTTTCGTTTCGGCAAGGACATCGCCATCTTTATCGTAAATAGTGCCGGCACCGATAAGTTCACCGTTGCTGTAAACATGGCGGTTAAAGCGTTTCATAACCCAAGTGTCGCCGTTTTGCACGAGCGAAACGGTCATAAAAACAAGTCCGACAACGAACAGTATTGACATAATCCAGAGGAAAATTCCTCGTTTGGTAATCATTTTCATTTCTTCTTTGCACCTCCGAGATAATTGTAGGTGCGCACATCAGACGCTTTGATGAACGCAAGAACCGCCCAGCAGCACATCATACTTGAACCGCCCTGGCTAACGAACGGAAGAGTTACGCCCGTGAGCGGCAAAATATCGGTTATGCCGAAAATATTAAGCGAAGTTTGGAACAAAAGCATTCCCGCACTCGCAATAGATGCTATAGAATAAAAAGTCGAGCGTGAAGCGATTGAATTAAGCAATGCAGAAATGGCGATACACACGAACGACAGCACAAGAACGATACCGAAAATATAGCCCCATTCCTCACAAATTACACCGAAAATAAGGTCGTTTGTAGACTCGCCGATATTACGAATCTTGCCGTTGCCGATTCCGAGTCCGAGAAGTCCGCCGCTTGCAAGACCCACAAGCACACGGCTTTGCTGATATCCGGTTGAATTATAGTAATCGGCTTCCATAACATGGCGGTAAACGGCAAAGCGGTTTTTGATATTACTTCTGTATTTAAGCACAATTGCACCGCCCATAACGCCCGAGGTAATTGCCAAAATAATGGTCTTAATATCACCCGAGTTCATAAACGCAATGATGAGAAATGTAACAAAGAAAATGAGTGCCGTGCCGAAGTCCTTGATGATAATAAGCGAACCGACAACCGCCATTGAGAAGCCGATGAAAGCAATGATATTCTTTGAAGTTTGGATTTTTTCAAGTGTTGCCGAGCCGACAAAAATGAACGCAACCTTGACAAATTCGGACGGTTGAAGTGTTATGCCGCCTATGGTTATCCAATTTCGTGCACCGAGCGTTGTTTTTGCGATAACAAGATTGACGAGCAAGAGGAGAAGTGCTCCGATTGCGACGAAAAGTCGTATTTTCATACAAAAATCAACATAGCCGAGCAAAAACATCAAAAAGATGAAAATCAGAAGCCCTGCCAAAATCATAAAATATTGCTTAAAACCGGCGTCCGCATTTTGACTGCCAATGGTTACAAGACCCACTCCCGACAGAAAAAACGCTATGATTTCGAGTTCAAAGTTTCGTCTGTGAAAAACCGTGTAAAAGAAAATCAGATACACCCATTCGGTTGCAACAAGAAGCCCCAACGAAATAAGCACCTTTGGCTGAAAAGTGTCGGTACAATTTGCACCTGCCAAGCCTGTTACAAGCTGAAAAAGCGACAGCACGAGCATAAGTGCAAAATTATTTACCGGCTTTATTCTTACCTGTTTTTTATTTCTTTCTTTCATAATCTTACCTCTCATAGAAGATGAACACCTTGTCGCCGAAGGTAATCATATCTTCATCAAAAATAAGCTGTGACTGCGTTAAATATCTGCCGTTGAGCTTTGTTCCGTTGTGGCTGTCCAAATCGGAAAGTGCCCAACCCCTTGAAGTTTTGTAAATTCGTGCGTGGTGTGAGCTTACGGTCTGCGACATAATACGAATATCTGCCTCCTCGCCCCTGCCTATGAGCACATCTTCTTTCTTCAAATAAACCGGTTTCTTGGTTTTTATGTCAACAAGAACGCCGTAGGCAACCGTTTTTGAATTTCTGCCTGACTGTACTTCGTGCCTTATCTGCTTTTTGCTGTTTGAAGAGAGTGCTTCCTCACACTCAAATTTGAGCGGAATATTACCGATGGTGATAATATCGTTATTTTCTATAACGGAACTGCCGTCAACCTTTTCACCGTTCACCAAAATCCCGATTGCACGGGCAGAGGTGTCCGTAACCACCCAATCTTTACGCTTTTTTGCTATAACGGCGTGAAAACGGGCAACGGTAGGAAGCGGCAAAACAATATCGTTCGCTTTACTTTTTCCGATTGAGGTTTCCCAGTGGGTTATTTCAATAATGTTACCGTCGTTTTGGTCAATGAGCCGAGCGAGTTTGTGTACCCTCGGACGGTTGCGAAACAGCGACACAATGCAGGTTGCCAATATAAGAATTGCGGCAACGGGTGCAACATATCGCAAAATCATAATTAAGTAATCCATATAAACACTTCCAAATAAAAATCAATTATAAACAGAAAACCGTAAACAATTCACTATTCACTTACTACACATAATAATACATTGTAATATTAATGATTTTTTTTATAATTGTCAAGTTACTTGAAAATTGTTTACAATTAATCTATAATGAAACGGAGGAGATTTCTTCGATAATTTAACCAAAGGGGCTTTAATATGGTAGAAAAATCATTGTTCGGCACGCTTGCCGACGGAACAAAAATTGATTTATACAAAATCACAAATAAGAGCGGTGCATTTGTTACGCTTCAAACGCTCGGTGCGGGAATTCAGTCAATCAATGTACCCGACAAAAACGGCGTGCTTGCCGATGTTGTGCTTGGATTTGACAATCCGCAGGATTACACCGACCCCGACCTTGGCTATCAGGGTTTAATCGTCGGCAGATGGGCAAACAGAATCAGAGGAGCAAAATTTATCTTTAACGGCGTTGAGTACAACACGCCCGTAAATCAGGGACAGTGGACGCTTCACAGCGGCGGACGCTTTAGTTTTACTCCGTGGGAAGTTGAAAAAACCGGTGATAACTATGTCGTTTTCAAGCGTTTTTCACCTGACGGCGAGGACGGATTCGGCGGCAATTTCACAATGAGAGTTAAATACACATTCACAGAGGACAACACGCTTCGCCTTGAATACAGTGTGCTTTCGGACAAAGATACGGTCGCAAATCCAACCAACCACGCGTATTTCAACCTTTCGGGTAATCCTGAAGAAACGGTGGAAACTCACTTTCTTAAAATAAACGCCGACTGCTTTACCGAAACCGACGACGACCAACTTCCGACAGGCGAACTTGGCACGGTTGACGGCACGATGATGGATTTTCGTGAAAGCAAAAAAATCGGCGACGATATCGACAAACCTTTCAGAGCGGTAATTGACGGCATCGGCTACGACAATAACTACTGCCTATACAAAAAAGATTTCACTTTGCAGGAAGCGGCTGTTCTTGAACACAGGGAAAGCGGCAGAAAGCTTGAAGTTTACACGGATTTGCCGGGAATTCAGCTTTATTGCGGCGGTTGGCTTGCAAAGGACGGCAACCCGGGCAAAGCAAACGGAAAGGTAACATATCGCAGAGGAGCAGCACTTGAAACACAATTTTATCCCGATACGGTAAATCACGCCGATGTGTTCCCGTCAAAATTCGTCAAGGCAAACGAGGAATTCAAAACCACAACAGAATTCAGATTCAGTGTGGAATAACGCACAATTTAACAATAGAGTAAAAAATAAGCACCTCCGAAGTCGTACGGCTTTGGAGGTGTAAAATTATGTTAATTAATTTTTAGATTTTTGTCTTTGAGTAAACCAAAGAGTTAAGCTGACGCCGATTCCGCCAATAAGATTTCCGATTGTTACAGGCAATTCGTTCGTGATAAGAAAATTATACCAGTTCACGCCTTTGGCACTTACATTGTATTCTTTAAGCGACATAATGCCGGTCGGAATATAAAACATATTTGCAACGCTGTGCTCAAATCCGCAAATCACAAAAACCATAATCGGCAAGAACAAAGCGATAATTTTGCCTGCCGCACTTTTTGTTGTCATTGTCATCCAAACTGCAAGGCATACCAAAATATTACATAAAATTCCTCTGATAATTCCGTCCGAAAAGCTTATCTGACATTTTTTTGCCGCAATATCAACAACGCTTTGCACAAGCGCACCGTCAAACAACGCCATTGTATGACCGTAAACCACAAGTGCCGACAGTATCAAACTGCCGATAAGATTGCCGATGTACACAATTATCAGTGTTTTAACAAATTTAAAAATATTCGTCTTTTTTTCAAGCACCGATATTGTAATAAGACAGTCTCCGGTAAACAGTTCTGCTCCGACCACAACCACCATTGCAAGTCCTGCGGGAAACACAACGCTTTGAACAAGCTTTGCAACAGACAAATTTTCTATCATACACGAAGCGATTGAAGAGCCGAGGCCTCCAAACGCAATGAACATACCCGCAAGAACAGACAAAACAAAGCATTTCGCCGTGTTCATTTTACATTTATTATAACCGATTTCTATATAATCGCGTTCAACTTCTTTTGATGTTATCATACAAGCCCTTTCAAATCCAAGTTCCGCTTTTGGAAAAGGATTTTTATTGATTTACCGTTTCGGCTACTGTATTATAAACAATTCCGATTACAATATCAACTGTTTTATCAACAAAATTAAAAAGAAGGCTGTCGATAAAATTGAACCGCCCCGGATTGTGCAGACAGCACAATCCGGGGCAGTTCAGTAGTTTCCTTTAATTCTACCATAGGCGGTCTTTTTTCTATAGTCCACTTTTTACGGACTTGTTCAAATCTCTCAACAGCCCATAGTGTGTTTTTATTGATTAATTAATTAGATGAACTTTGCGTCGGAATGTACGGTGCAATAGCCTCGGCAAGCTTAACGGTCGGCATTGTTTGGAGAACGACCTTGCCCGGGCCGGTTACAACGGTATTGAAAAGACCTTCGCCGCCGAAAAGAATATTTTTTGCACCTTTAACGGTTTGAACATCCATTGAGCACGAACCGGAAATCATAACAACATGACCCGTATCAACAACAATCTGCTGTCCTGCTGCAAGCTCATATTCGATAGCCGAGCCGTCAATTTCAATAAACGCAATGCCGTTACCGGAAAGTTTTTGCATAATAAAACCCTCGCCACCGAAAAAGCCCGAGCCTAACTTCTTTTGGAAGAAAACCGAAAGTTCAACGCCGGTTGTCGAAGCAAGAAAACCGCTTTTTTGTACGATACATTCATTACCCGGCTGAATTTCAACTGCTACAATATCACCCGGAAGACAGCTTGCAAAAGCGATTTCGCCGTTGCCGCCTACTGCCGTGTATTTGTTTTGGAACAATTTTTCGCCCGAGAACATTCTGCCGAGAATTTTGCCCATTCCTCCGCCTACGGTTTCCATTTTCATATTTGGCGACATCCAACTCATTCCGCCACCCTCTGTAATCATTGTTTCGCCTGCGTCAAGCTGACAAACAGCTACCGGAAAACTTCCGCCCTTAATTTCGTATTTCATATAAATTCTCCTTTTCAACTAAAAGTTGTTTATTATCTTATACTTTTAGCATACCATAAATTTATATGAATGACAATAAAAAATCATAACAGTGATTCCAAATATTTTTCTTCACTTCACACAAAATAAACGGATTGTCCGACAAAATACAAGACAATCCGTTTTTCAGTTTAATATTATCAGTCGATTTCGCAAATCCAGCCTTCAGGAGCTTCGATTTCACCCATTTGGATACCTGTGAGTGTTTCATAAAGCTTCTTGGTGTAAGGACCCATTTCTTCCATTCCCGAAGGGAAGCAGATTTCCTCATCATGATTAACAATCTTGCCAACCGGTGAGATAACAGCCGCAGTACCGCAAAGTCCGCATTCTGCAAAATCCTTGAGTTCGTCGTAATAAACCTCTCTGTGTTCAACAGGCATATTGAGATAGTGCTCTGCAACATACATAAGAGAACGGCGTGTGATTGACGGAAGAATTGAATTTGACTTTGGAGTTACAAACTTACCGTCTTTTGTGATAAAGATGAAGTTTGCACCGCCTGTTTCCTCAACCTTTGTACGGGTTTGAGGGTCGAGATACATATTTTCGTCAAAACCGCAATTATGAGCATCAACAATATTGTGAAGTGACATAGCATAGTTAAGACCTGCCTTGATGTCGCCTGTACCGTGAGGAGCAGCTCTGTCGACATCCGACACTCTGATAGTAATAGGCTTTGCTCCGCCCTTGAAATAAGGACCTACAGGAGTAGCAAAAATTCTAAACTGGAATTCGTTAGCCGGCTTTACACCGATGATTGAATCGTATCCGAATACGAACGGGCGAAGATAAAGCGTTGCACCCGAACCGAACGGAGGAACATATGCCTCGTTTGCCTTAACAACTTTTTTAACCGCATCAACAAACTTTTCTTCAGGCACTTCAGGGATTTCAAGCCTGCGACAAGACCCCGCAAGTCTTTTAGCGTTCATATCCGGGCGGAAGCAAACTGTTCTGCCGTCCTTTGTTGTGTAAGCCTTTAAGCCTTCAAATACTGTTTGAGCATATTGAAGAACACATGCACACTCGCTCATAGTGATGTTGGCGTCTTTTGTAAGAGCACCGTCATCCCACTTGCCGTCTTTGTACCATGAAACATATCTTTCATCTGTAGGAATGTAGCCAAAACCAAGGCTTGACCAGTCAATATCCTTTTTTTCCATTTAAAACATCTCCCTTGTTTGTTATATACTGTATAAATTCATTATAGCACTTTGAAAATTTTTGTAAAGGGGTTAAGCTATTTAATTTAGCGTGATTCAGGAGCTTTATCGACAGTATATTATTCGGCAGAACAATTAATCTTGCCGTTATGATTTGACGATACAAATCCGATATAAGATTTGCCCTTGTTTATTGAAAGAGTACTGCCGCTTGCGTCTTTAAGAACAAGCTTGCCGTCTGAAACTTCCCAAGTAATATCCGTTGCCGTGCCGTTTGACACATATTTTCCGCTTCCCGAACTCCACTTGTAATTTAGATAAGTTGTACTTGAACCTTTGTAAGGAACGGTTATATAGGTTGACTCGGCTTTAAGGATAATCAAATTTTGAAATTTAACATCTTTTTCCCAGTCGTTTGTGTGATATTTTCCGTCGTCGGAGCTGTAAGTAAATTTTCTCGTATCTGTTCTGTCAGAGAATTTAACTCCCACGCTTGTTGCACCGGTTGTACCCGCCGCGGTAACGGAAGAATTAAAGCTGAATTGAGTGAATGAGCTTTCTTTAAGCTCGGTTCTGTAGCCTTTTTTCTTAATGGCACTGTCGATTTTTTTGCCGTTGAGAATTCCTCTGTGTTCACTTGACACATTTCTTGTTGTATCACGGCTGAACAACTCACCGCCCGACATACCGTCAATATCATTAACCTTTTCGTTTTTAATCGTTTCGTATCCTCCAGTATAATTCTTAGTGCTGTGACTGCCGCCCCAATGAATAAAAACAGCGTCAAAGAATTTGCTGAACTTTACATAACTCGGTCTTGCCGAACGGAGCGGACCGACTTTTTCAGGCACGGAACCTGTATCGGCATAAAGCCAGAGCATACGGCTGATTCCGCCCTCAACTTCGCCC
Organism: bacterium; assembly: GCA_963661495.1. Taxonomy (GTDB): domain Bacteria; phylum Bacillota; class Clostridia; order Oscillospirales; family Acutalibacteraceae; genus Eubacterium_R. Next base: position 99,974 of record CAVLCA010000002.1, on the reverse strand, counting down.
TCGCAAATAATATCAGGTGAAGTAATTCCCCACTGCGGTCTTGCCGGTCGCAAATTTTCAACAACAATAGCAACAGGACGCTTGCCCACTGCCGATTCGTTGAATCCCTCTTCACCGGTAAGCGGATTAAGCACCGGAGCCTTTGTAGTGGTTTCTGTAACGGTTGTGGCGGCAGTTGTGGTTTCTTCTTCCTGCTTTGCCGAACAACCGAAAAGTGTGATTACTGTAAGTATAGCCATTAAAACAGCTGTTATTTTCTTCATTTTTATATCTCCCAAAAAGTTTATATATGTCATTTTACCACTTAGGATATACAAATTCAACTACCGTACAGTAGAAAATATTTACGGATTTTTGTATATTATGGTACGACCGCACTTTCATCGCCTTGTTTTACTGTTTGTAAAACAAAAAGGTTGTATCATAAATTTGAACCGCCCCACGATAGACGGTCAGCCCTTTAGTTTTGTAAAGTAATCGCCCCTAAGTTATCAGGCTATATGGGCGGTTACTTATTTTTTGGCGTGGTTCAGAAGCTTTATCAACAGTTTGAAAAATCCTTACGGTATGCAAGCCGTAAGGATTTTTTTGCTTATTTATTCAATAAATGCTCGCAAGCGGCTGTCACAAAGCCACGGAAAAGCGGGTGCGGTTTGTTCGGGCGTGACTTGAATTCCGGATGGAACTGACCCGCCACAAACCACGGATGCTCAGGAATTTCTATCATTTCAACAATATGATTGTTTGGGCTTGTGCCGGCAAAAATCATACCGTGATTGAGAAGTGCCTCACGATAGTCGTTATTAACCTCATATCTGTGACGGTGACGCTCCCAGATTTCATCTGCACCGTAGAGCTTAGACGACTTTGATTCCGGATTGAGCACGCACGGATATTTACCGAGACGAAGTGTACCGCCAAGATCTGTGAGATTTTTCTTTTCAGGCAAAATATCGATAACCGGATATCTTGTGTCGGGGTCGATTTCTGCCGAATTTGCACCCTCAAGACCCAACACATTTCTTGCAAACTCAATAATTGCGATTTGCATACCGAGACAGATACCGAGATACGGAATTTTGTGGGTTCTTGCATAGTTGCAGGCAAGGATTTTACCCTCGATACCGCGACTGCCGAAACCGCCCGGAACAAGAATACCGTCTACATCTTTGAACACTTCATCAAGGTCAACGCCGTCTGCTTCAAGGCTTTCGGAATCAATCCAATTAATATCAACGGCACTTCTCGTGGCAATACCGCCGTGTTTGAGTGCTTCATTAACGCTGATGTACGAATCGTGAAGTTCAACATATTTGCCGACCATTGCAATTTTTACGGTCTGTTTAGGATTGCGAAGGGCAAAAAGCATATCCTCCCAGTCGCTCAAATCCTGATTCGGTGCTTCGATTCCGAGTTTACGCATAACAACTTCGTCCATTTTTTGATCTTTAAGCATCATAGGCACGGCGTAAAGAATATCGCAGTTATTATTTTCAACAACGCAGTCTTCTCCGACATTACAGAAAAGAGAAATCTTACGCTTAATATCCTCCGACAAAGGGTGCTCTGTTCGGCACACGATAATATCCGGCTGAATACCGATAGAAAGCATTTCCTTAACCGAGTGCTGAGTCGGCTTGCTCTTGAGTTCGTCCGAAGCGGCAAGATACGGCACAAGCGTTACATGGATAAACACGCAGTTTTCTCTGCCGTAATCTGTTGCAAACTGACGAATAGCTTCCAAAAACGGCTGGCTTTCGATATCGCCGATGGTACCGCCGATTTCAACAAGGCAAACATCCGCACCGGTTTCTTCGTTGCGACCGATGTATTTTTTAATTTCGTTTGTAATATGCGGAATAATCTGAATTGTTTGACCGCCGTAAACGCCTTTTCTCTCATCGGAAATAACTTTCCAATAAACTCTGCCCGAGGTGAGGTTTGAATTTTGAGTAAGACTTTCGTCAATAAATCTTTCGTAGTGACCGAGGTCAAGGTCGGTTTCCGCACCGTCATCGGTAACAAAAACTTCACCGTGCTGAACAGGATTCATTGTGCCCGGGTCAACATTAAGATACGGGTCAAGCTTTTGTGCGGTAACTTTCAGGCCTCTGGCTTTAAGAAGTCTGCCGAGGGATGCCGCAGTTATCCCTTTACCAAGACCGGAAACAACGCCGCCGGTGATGAATATATACTTTGGTTTTTTCATTTATATGTCCTCCTAAATTGATTTTAATATAGCAAAAGACGGCAATACACCCTTGGGGGGTACAACCGTCATTGATTGTCAGCGACCCCCTGCATATTTACCTGTCGTTACAAGTGAGTCTGATTCCAAGCTCTTTGAGCATTTTTTCATCTAACGACGAAAGCATAACGGAGCAGTGCATTTCGCTGTATCTAAGGCTGTCAAGCTGTGACAGAGCCTTTTTTGCATTTTCGTCCGTTGCCGCCGAAATTGAAAGAGCGATAAGAATTTCGTTAATATGAAGTTGCGGATTTTTCGCTCCGAGGTGCTGTGTTTTAAGCTCTTCGATAGGCTTGATTACCTCCGGGTCGATAAGTGTAATGTCCCCGATTTCAGCAAGAGCTTTGAGTGCATTGAGAAGTGTTGCACTTGCACAACCCATAAGAGCCGAAGTTTTTCCCGTAATGATTTTACCGCTTGGAAGTTCAATCGCCGCCGCAGGTGCTCCTGTTTTTTCGGCAAGTTCCTCTGCATACTTAACGCACTTTCTGTCATTTACCTCAAGAAGTGCATTGTTAAGAAGCAACTCAAGTTTGTATATCTCGCTGTCATTCTTTACGCCACGCTTTTTATTACACTTTGCGGTAAAGTATCTGCGAATAATCTCGTTATTTGACGCCTCGCAAACCGCGTCATTGTCAACAATGCAGTTGCCCGCCATATTTACGCCCATATCGGTAGGCGACTTGTACGGACATTTGCCGTAAATTTTATCAAAAGTGGCTTTAAGCACCGGAAAGATTTCCACATCACGGTTATAGTTAACGGTGGTTTCGCCGTACGCTTCAAGATGCCATGGGTCAATCATATTAACATCGTTAAGGTCGGCAGTTGCTGCTTCATACGCAATATTAACCGGGTGATTGAGCGGAATATTCCAAATCGGAAAAGTTTCAAACTTTGCATAACCGGCTTTTACACCACGCTTGTTTTCGTGATAAAGCTGTGAAAGACAGGTTGCCATTTTACCGCTGCCCGGACCCGGTGCAGTGATAATTACAAGCTCTCTTTCGGTTTCGATATAATCGTTTTTGCCGTAGCCGTCGTCCGACACGATTTTTGAAATGTTATTCGGATAGCCGTCAATAAGATAATGATGATACGACTTAATCCCCGCTTCTTTGAGCTTTTCCTCAAAAGCCAAAACCTTTGGAGTTGCCGTATATTTTGTAAGGCAAACTGAACCGACAAACAAGCCCTTGCTCTCAAAAGCGTTGATAAGGCGGAACACATCAACATCATATGTTATGCCGAGGTCGCCTCTGATTTTGTTTTTCTCAATATCCTCCGAACTGATTACAACAACAATCTCCGCCTCGTCCTTTAGTTGAAGAAGCATTTGAAGTTTGCTGTCGGGCAAAAATCCCGGCAAAACTCTGCTTGCGTGAAAATCGTCAAACAGCTTGCCGCCGAACTCAAGATAAAGCTTGCCGCCAAATTCCGCAATGCGTTCCTTGATTCTGCTTGATTGCATGGAAAGATACTTATCGTTATCAAATCCGATTTTATACATTCCTATATTGTCCCCTCTTATGACATTTTAAAAAAATAAAAGACAGATGCACAAAACATCTGTCTGTACTTACCTATTATAAAGTATGAAGACTAACTTTTCAATAGCTAATTAAAAATTTTTAAATTATTTTGTTTTGCCTTTTAAAAACGGGCGGAGCGGTTTGTATATGAACGCCGACACGGCAACGCTTATCAACCCTTTTAAAAAGGTGAACGGCACATTGTATACCAAAATCGCAGTTTCTATGTTTTTCACTTTGAACAACGCCTGATACACGCCAAGAACCGCTTCTTTAGGCATAAAGTTGTAATAAAACGGATAAACCACAAAAAGATTTGACGGATAACTTACCGCCGCCATAACAAGTGCACCGATTGCACCGCCCAAAATCGCGCCCTTTTTCGTTTTGTGCTTTTGGTAAATAAGACCTGCTGTAAGAGTAAACACCGCACCCAAAATGAAGTTTGACAGCTCACCGACATATCCGCTTCGGCTGGCGGCAAGATGAATAAGGTTTTTTATAAGCTCAATCAGCACACCTGCAATCGGGCCGTAGGCAAAAGCTCCCAAAAGTGCCGGCAAATCCGAAAAATCAAGTGCAATAAAACTTACCGGACTTGGAATTTCAAGATACTGAAGAGCCGTTGCCGCCGCCGCAAGCACACCGCAACCTACAATGAGGTGAGTTTTGCTCGGCTTTGTTGATGAATTTTGTTTAATGATGTTTTCGTTTGACATAGTCGTTCCTTTCCTGCCCGGGTCGGCATAAGAAAAACCCTAACAAAAAACTGTTAGGGCGAAAGACAAATCCGTTATTTGCACACTCATCAATATGCAAACTCTATTTAGATTTTATATTTCTTTCATCCGGACTTTAACCGTCGGTTTCGGAATTGCACCGAATCAGCTGTCTGCGACAGGTCGTGGACTGTACCACCGGTGAGGGATTGCACCTCGCCCCGAAATATTTTGTATCTTTATATTAATACATTATATATATGTTGTCAAGAAGCAATTATTCCAAATTACCCGTAAGGAGCATAATTGCCGTAAGAGCCGCAACCGGTGCGGTTTGAGTGCGAAGTATACGCTTGCCGAGAGTTGCACGAACACCGCCGGCGGCTTCAATCTGTTCAACTTCCTGCTGTTCAAATCCGCCCTCGGGTCCTATGAAAATGCCGACGCTTGTCACACCCGGCTTGATTATATCAACAAGTCTTTCTCCGCCGCCCTCAAAGAACACGATTTTCACCTCGCTCTTATCCTCGGCAATCGCCTGTTTGAGCGTTTTCATATTTTCGATTTTCGGCACAATACCTCTGCCGCTCTGCTGTGCGGCTTCAAGTGCTATTTTTTGATAGCGTTGATTTTTTTTGCCTGCCGCCTTGTCATCGGGACGGGAAACGCAACGCTTTGTAAGCGTCGGCACAATTTCGCACACTCCGAGTTCAACACATTTTTGGATAATATCCTCCATCTTACTGCTTTTCGGAACACCCTGATAAACCGTCACTTTACAACTCGGCTCACTTTCGCACGCCTGTTTATAGCATACCTTGAGCACAACTTCGTCCTTTGTAATTTCTTCTATCTGACAGCCGTAGTCATCTCCGCCGCCGTCGGTAACGCAGATAACATCGCCCACTCTCATACGCAAAGATTTTGCGATATGCCTTGCACTTTCGCCGTCAAGAATAATTTTTTCATCATTTATATTTTCAACAAACAGTTTTTGCATTGTTCACCTCATAAATTCTTTCTTGCCCAATAAAACAAATATTGCTGTGCTATGCCCTCAACGCCGTCAAAACATTCGGGCAAGCCGTTCGGATAAAATTTCATCACCCTTTTCATCCACACATCAAGCGGAAAACACGAATAAAACCGCATACCGAACAGCAATGCACAGTTTGCCACCTTTTCGCCTACTCCGTAAATTTTCAGAAGTTCCTTTTTCGCATCGGCAAGCGGCAACGATTTTATGTATTCCAAATCCACTTCTCCGCTTGCAACCGACTTTGCGAGTTTTTCAAGATACTTTGCACGGTAGCCCGTACCGAGTGCTTCAAAATCTTCAACGCTCAACCTGCTCAGTTTTTCTGCAGTCGGAAACGAATAATATCCGTCCGCTACTTCGTCGCCGTAAGCTTTGCAAAGCCGTGAAATAATCAGCTTTATCCTTTTAATATTATTCTGCTGACTGATGACAAAAGAGCAAAGAGCCTCCCAACTGTCCTGATTGAGTATGCGAATACCGTAATATTCGTCAATCGTGGAAGCAAGGAGTTCGTCCTGCTTCAGCCTGTCGCATATCTCACCGTAGTCTTTATTCAAATCAAAATAATCCACCCAAAACGAATTGAATGTATTTTCGTCCGTGTCATAAAAAATCAGAGAATTGTCTTTCTTTGCAATATGCAAAAAATGACTTTCGGCAACGCCCTTATACGAGCCGTCGTCCATACGCTCCCACCTGAACGCCTGACCGCAATCAAGAGTTAAATCAAGGTCAAGGCAGGTGACATCGCTCACAACTATATTATTTTCGGAAACAGCATATTTCATTTTGTAACCTCAAAAAACTTTCTGTAATATCAAGATTATAACATTTTTTTGTCAAGACCGAAAGTAAAAAACAGCAAATTATACAAAATTTTTGAAAAATATTTTTTGTTGAAAACTATGTGTAAAATGTTGAAAGATATGCATATTTTTAGTTTTCAACACCCTAAAAGTGCTTAAATATAGCGTTTTGGGGGTAAGTTTTACACCTTTTCCACATAGTTTTCCACATTTTGTGAATTGATGAAATAATACGAAATGTTTATCAAAACGGATTGTCAAGAGTAAAAATCTGCTCAAAATGTAGAAATTGAATTTGGCTGATTGTGTATAATTTTCAGATAAAAATCAAACACTATTTGTATAATTCAATGCCAAAAATTTGGCAAGCAAAAAGGACGATGATTATGCTCAAGGGAGTTAACAAGCAAATACTCGAAATAACCAATACCGATTCGCCGTATTTTGAAAAAATCATATTTTTTGTACGACCCTCGTCACAAAACACCGACAGCAAAAAGCTCCGTCGGGAAGCCGAAAAAATTTCAACATCAACCGCCGTCAAACCGCCAAAGCAAAAGCTCAATGTCAAAAAAACGCTTGCCGTTGTCGGCTACTCGGCAATGACGGTACTGTCGGGCGTCGGGATAACATTTTTGCTCAATCATTTAAACATTGTATAAATCTCGGGAGGCTTATATGAAAAACAAGGTAATCAAAAACATTGTCAGCTTTGCACTCGCACTGACAATAATTTTAGGCGTTAGCGGTGCCGGTCTGCTCGTCTACAACACATTCATAAAGGAAACAAGCGTTTATGCACTGTCAAAACTCGGTTCAAGCGGGAGTGAGGTTAAAAAAATTCAGCAAAAGCTCAAATCGCTTGGATATTACAACGGTTCAATCGACGGAATTTACGGCTCGGCAACAAAAAAAGCCGTGACCGCATTCCAAAAAAATTGCGGTTTAACAACAGACGGAATTTGCGGCAAAACCACACTTCTATATCTAGGGCTCGGTTCGACTTCATCAAACAACAGCTCAAACAGTGCGTATTCAAGTGCGGATATTGAACTGCTTGCAAAGGTAATTTCAGCCGAAGCAAGGGGCGAAAGCTATGAGGGACAGGTTGCCGTAGGTGCGGTAATTCTCAATCGGGTTGCTCACCCGTCGTTTCCGGACACGCTGTCGGGTGTGATTTACCAAAAGGGTGCGTTTTCGTGCGTAAACGACAGTAATTGGTATCAGCCGGTTGCCGAATCAAGCAAGCGTGCCGCAACGGACGCACTCAACGGATGGGACCCGTCGGGCGGAGCGGTATACTATTTTAACCCTGCCAAAACAAACGACAAATTTATGCATTCGCGGACTGTAATTAAAGAAATAGGCAATCATAAATTTTGCATTTAATTTTTAATTATGTAAAAGACGGAATGCCGCGGACGGCATTCCCTACGGACAATAAAACAATTTACTGATTTTGGAGTGACAATATGACAAATTCAAACGCACGAAAAGTTGCGGTAATCGGTTGCGGATTTGTGGGCAGTGCCTGTGCCTTTGCACTTATGGAAAGCGGTCTTTTCAGCGAAATTGTTTTGCTTGACGCAAACACCGACAGAGCCGAAGGCGAAGCACTCGATATCAGTCACGGTCTGCCGTTTTCAAAACCGATGCAAATTTACGCAGGCACATACGACGATATAAGCGACGCTTCAATCATTGTAATAACCGCAGGAACAGGTCAAAAAGACGGTGAAACACGCCTTGATTTAGTGCACAGGAATGTGGATATTTACAAAACGGTTATTCCGCAAATTGCGGGGCGTAACTTCAAAGGAATTCTGCTGATAGTGTCCAATCCCGTGGATATTTTGACCTATACGGCACTTAAATTATCGGGTTTGCCGTCAAACAGAGTGTTCGGCTCGGGCACGGTTCTCGACACGGCAAGGCTAAAATATTTGCTCGGCGCCCACCTTGGAGTTGACCCGAGGAGCGTACACGCTTTTATTTTGGGCGAACACGGCGACAGTGAAATCGCTGCTTTCAGCAGTGCAAATGTATCGGGTATTCCGCTAAAGCAGTTTTGCAACGACAACTGCGGTGACATTTGCCACGCTGATAAAATGAAAAAAATTGCCGAAGATGTGAAAAACTCGGCGTACGAAATCATAAAAAAGAAAAATGCCACCTACTACGGCATAGCGATGAGCGTCAGGCGTATATGTGAAGCGGTGGTGCTTGACCAAAAATCGATTTTGTCCGTATCGTGCATACAGTCGGGACAGCACGGAATATCAAATGTTGCGCTCAGTATGCCCGCCGTCGTGGGCGAAAACGGAGTTGAAAAAAATGTAAAAGTATCCCTCAACGCCGAAGAAGAAACGGCGGTTAAAAAATCCGCCGAAATGCTCAAAGGCATAATTAAGGAGCTTAATTTGGATTTTTAAAACAAAATTAACTTTCTTTCTATTGACATTATTCGACTTTTGAATTAGAGTAAAAGTAGAATACAGAAAGGAAAATTGCTTTTTTCGACTTTACGGGAAGATAATATCCTCCCCTACAAATAAAGCCGATGTGCAATCAAAAAATATGGCATTTAATCCAATGGCTTTATTGCAAATCAAGGAAAAGGCTGAGAGCTTCAACTCACGCCACCCAAAGCTTGCAATGTTTTTCAAGGACGCAGGCGGCAGAATCGAAACAGGCTCGGTTCTTGAGCTTTCCGTCACCTCGCCCGACGGCAACAAAATACGCACAAATTTCAGGGTGTGCGAAGAGGACAAAGAATTCCTCGCCATGCTTGCATCGCTCGCAAATCAAAACAAAAAATAGGAGGGATAGTTATGACAGTAGATGTTACAGCAGAAAATTTTGATGAAGAAGTGCTCAACTACAACGGCAAGGTACTTGTTGATTTTTGGGCAGAATGGTGCGGACCGTGTATGATGCTCGGCCCGATTATCGAAGAAGTATCCGAAGAGGTTGACGATGTTAAGTTTTGTAAGGTCAATTGCGATGTGGCAAGAGATGTGGCATTACAATTCGGCATTATGACTATTCCGAACCTTATTGTATTTGAAAACGGCGAACAGGTCAATCAATCAATCGGCTACATTGAAAAAGAAGATGTGCTGAATCTTTTAAAATAAGCGAAAAATAAAATCGGAGGGTGATTCCTCCGATTTTACTTTTTATGCTGTTATTTGACTTTAACCGCTTTAACCTTTGACCACTTGGTATACTTGCCGGTGGATTTGTTTTTTGCCCGAACACGAACATACACTTTTTTCTTCGACTTCAATTTATTAATCGTAAGCGAGCCGTAGCGGTCGTCAATATTTTTGGTTTTTGCACCTTTAAAATTCTTTTTGTATGAATACTGAATTTGATAATTTTTAACATTTGCCTGAGCGTTCCAGCTGATTTTGACCGCTCTTTTCTTAGGCAATGTCACCTTAACTGTCGGCACTTTGACCGCCGGAGCCTTTACTCCGACAAGGCTTGGCGTAACATTTCCGGTGTAGTCAATCGTTACATCTGTATAACCGTCATTTGCCTTAGTTGCATTCGGCTCAACAACCACATCACGGAATTCCTGCACCCAGTAATACACACCGTTTACATAACAGCAAGCAATGCCGACAGCACCGTGAGTTGCTTCAAGCATATTTCTTCTGTGACCCTGACCTGCATAATTTTCGTCATCTTCTTTCCACAAAGAAAAGACATGCTCTGCACTCAAAGAATAGCCCTGAGTATATGCAATATTTTCACCTGCCGAACCGTAATAGGTGTAAGTGGTGTAAAACTCTTTGCCGTTCGGACGGGTGTGCTCGTAATAAACAGAAATTTCCGCCGCACGAATCATAGCCGAACGCTCCAAATCATAATCGTATGTGAGTTTTTGAACTGCCGGATAAGTCACCTTTTTTGTATCGGTTTCATCCCAGCACCAAGAACCCGAAGTTCTGAAATTATTAATATAAGACAGCATTTTGCGTGCTTCTGTTTGCTCAAACTTTACGGTAACAACTTCACTGTCTGCCGCCGAAGCAACAACGCCGAATCCGCCAAGCGTTCCGACTGCCATAATAATTGCCAGCATAAATGAAATAATCTTTTTCATACAAAATCCTCCTTTTTTTCATAATAACATAATATGCAAAAAAAATCTACATAAATTTAAAAAAGTATCGCAAACTCAGCAGTTACGATACTTTTTTGCATTATTAAGTTATTGATGTTCGGGATAGATAAATCTATCCTACTACAAAACTTCGCCGATATTATTTTGGCGTGTTTCAGAGCCTTTATCACAGTCTACTCGTAAATTTCACGCTTGAGAGAGCCTATATACGGTATGTTGCGATACTCCTGGTCATAGTCAAGTCCGTAGCCGACAACAAATTCATCAGGCACATCACAGCCGACATAATCGGGATGAATATCAACCACTCTACGCTCCGGTTTATCAAGAAGCGTAACAATCGAAATGCTGTTTGCACCTCTTGCGGAAAGGAGCTTGCTTACATATTCAAGCGTTCTGCCCGAGTCGAGAATATCCTCAACAAGAAGAACATCATAGCCGGCGAGGTCAATATCAATATCCTTGATAATTTTTACCGCACCCGACGAGCGAGTGCTGCTGCCGTAGCTTGATACAGCAAGGAAGTCGAGTTTGAGCGGCAAATCGATATAGCGTGTAAGGTCGGACAAAAAGTAAATCGAGCCTTTAAGAATGCCTACAACAAGCAAGTTTTTGCCCTCGAAGTCCTTTGTAATTTGAGCACCGAGACGAGCGTTAATTTGTGCAAGTTCCTCTTTGGTAACAAGGACTTTTTCAATGTTATTGTCAAGATTAGCCATAGTAATCACCTTTGTACAATTATTTTGCGGGAGAATATTGTCCCCCAACAATAATATATTTTATCTTTCCTCACGGAAATACGAAAGTCCCAAAGCGGCAGGGCCCTGATTTTCCTTTTTCTTTCTTACGCTTACAAAGATAAGAACGAAAATTGTAACCAAATAAGGAATCATCTTGAAAAGTTCCTGCGTACGAAGTGCACTCGGAACATAAAGATAAACAATGTAAAGTCCGCCGAAAACGATTGAACCGAGAATACTGAGATTCGGCTTCCACACAGCGAAAATAACAAGTGCGATTGCAAGCCAGCCTCTGTCGCCGAAACCGTCGTTTGACCATACGCCGTTTGCATAGTCCATTACATAATAAAGTCCGCCGAGACCTGCGATAACCGAACCGATACCCGTTGCAAGGTACTTTGTTTTTTCAACATTGATACCTGCTGCGTCCGCGGTTGCCGGATTTTCACCGACTGCACGAAGATGCAAACCGACTCTCGTTTTGTTGAGCACATAAGCACAAACGAGTGCGATAATGATTGACAAATACGCCAAAAATCCGTAGCTTAAAAACAACTTACCGAACCAACCCGTTGTTTCCGCAATCGGAAGGGTTTTGCTGAAATAAGCGGAAGTTGTTGAAAGAGCAACCGACGGAACATCTGCACCGGTAAGTTTGATAAGCGAACCGCCGAAGAAGTTACCGAAGCCCGTACCGAAAGTTGTAAGAGCAAGACCGGTTACATTTTGATTTGCTTTGAGTGTAACGGTAAGAAACGAATAAATCATACCGGCAATAAACGAACCCAAAACACAGGAAATAAGCGGAATGAAAATTGCAAGAAATGCGTTTGCGTCGGCTTTATCGGTAAGAGAATTTTCATAGAAAAACGCACCGATAACACCGCTCATACCGCCGATGTACATAATACCCGGAATACCGAGGTTAAGGTTACCCGACTTTTCGGTAATGATTTCACCGGTTGAGCCGAACAAAAGCGGAATGCCCTGCATAATGGCTCTGTGAAGAAAAGTAATCAAAGTAGAAAACATATTACTTTACCTCCTTTTTTGAAGAATTGCGGAACTGCAATTCATAATTGATAAAGAACTCACTGCCTATAATAAAGAACAGAATTATACCCGTGATAATTTCCGAAAAGCTCTGATTAAGACCGAAAATCATTGAAATTTGGTCGGCACCGGCTTCAAGAAATACCAAAAGAAGCGAAGTTAAAATCATATAAATAGGATTGAATTTTGCAAGCCACGATACCATAATTGCGGTAAAGCCTCTGCCGTCCGCCGTTGAAGTTGAGATTGTGTGGTCTGTGCCGCCAACAAGAAGAAGTCCTGCAATACCGCACACGGCACCCGAAAGAGCCATTGTTCTCAAAATAACTTTTTTTACATTGATACCGATGTATTTTGCAGTGTTTTCCGATTCGCCGACAACCGAAATTTCGTAGCCGTGCTTTGAATATTTAAGATAAATATACATAGCGATTGTGATTGCAAGAACCACCAAAATGTTAAGGAGATAGGTTTTATCTCCGATAACCGGCAACCAACCTGATTCGGTGGAACGGTTGATGATACCGATTTTACCTGCACCCTTTGGATTTTCCCAAAGCATACAGAAATACGAAACAAGCTGTATAGCAACATAGTTCATCATAAGTGTAAACAAAGTTTCGTTTGTGTTAAACTGTGCCTTAAACACTGCCGGAATAAGTGCCCAAACAGCACCTGCAACAACCGACGCAACAATCATAATTATAATAAGAAGTGCATTAGGAACCTTGTTGCCGAGGAGCACCATACAAGCCGTTGTTGCAAGTCCGCCGATAAGCACCTGACCCTCGCCGCCGATATTCCAAAATCTCATTTTGAACGCCGGAGTGAGTGCAAGCGAAACGCAAAGGAGCATTGCAAGGTTTTGGAACAGCTTCCACACCTTACGGCTTGAGCCGAACGCACCTTCAAACATTGTTGCATAAACGCTGATTGGGTTTTCACCCGTAAGAAGCATTGTAATAATGCCCGAAAATACAAGAGCAAGGAGAATAGCAATAATTCTGATTGCCCACGATTTTGCTTTTGATACGCCTTCTCTTTTAACTACATGAAAAAGAGGTTCACGCACTGAACTGTTATTCTTTGCCATCTGTGTTTACCTCCTTGTCAACGCTTTTGGTCATAAGCAAACCGATTTGTTCCTTGGTAGCGGTTTTGCCGTCTACCACACCTGTAATCACACCTGAGTTGATTACCATAATTCTGTCGCAAAGTTCAATAAGAACATCAAGGTCTTCACCGACAAAAATAACGGCTGTGCCCTTTTCCTTTTGCTCGGACAAAAGTCCGTAAATCGTGTAAGATGAATTAATGTCAAGACCTCTTACCGGATAAGCAACCATAAGAACCTTCGGTCCCAATGCGATTTCTCTGCCGACAAGAACTTTTTGAACATTACCGCCCGAAAGTCTTCTTACCGGAGTTGTAACGCTCGGCGTAACAACTTCAAGTTTTTCGATAATATCGTCAGCCAAATGCTTTGGTTCTTTTCTGCTGAGGAATGCCGTCTTACCGCCCTTGTACGAACGGAGCATCATATTGTCAACAATATCCATATTGCCGACAAGACCCATACCGAGTCTGTCCTCGGGTACAAACGAAAGTGCAATGCCGAGTTTTCTGATTTCTCTCGGTGATTTACCTACAAGTTGTTGAGGACCCAAATCGTCCGGCTTATAAAGAATGCTTGATTTTTTAGTTGTTTGCTGCAAGCCTGCAATGGATTCAAGAAGTTCCTTTTGACCGCAACCGCTGATACCGGCAACACCGAGTATCTCACCGCCGTACGCCTTAAAGTTTACATCGTCAAGTGCCTTTGTGCCGTCACGCTTTATAACCGTAAGGTGTTCAACATCAAGTCGTTCTTTTACATTTTTAGGTTCTTCTCTTATGATATTAAGATCTATTTTTTCACCCATCATAGCCTCGGTAAGTGACTGCTCTGTTGCGTCCTCGGTAAGCACTGTGTCGATATGCTCACCCTTGCGAAGAATTGCAACTCTGTCCGAAATTTCCAAAACCTCGTGAAGCTTGTGAGTGATTATGATAATTGATTTACCGTCCTTACGCATATTGCGAAGAACATCAAATAATTTTTCTGTTTCCTGTGGGGTAAGTACAGCGGTCGGCTCGTCAAGAATAAGAATATCCGCACCTCTGTAAAGTACCTTGATAATTTCAACCGTCTGCTTTTCCGATACAGACATATTGTAGATTTTTTTATCTAAGTCAATATTAAAGCCGTACTTATCGGTAATAGCCTGAACACGCTTTTTTGCCTCTTTAATATTGTATTTTTTACCGTCCTCTACACCGAGAACAATATTTTCCGTAGCGGTAAAAACATCAACAAGCTTAAAGTGCTGATGAATCATACCTATCTTATGCTTAAATGCGTCTTTCGGAGATTTGATAACAACTTCTTCTCCGTTTACGAAAATTTGACCCTTGTCCGGAAAATAAATGCCCGAAACCATATTCATAAGTGTGGTTTTGCCCGAGCCGTTTTCACCGAGAATAGCCAAAATTTCTCCGTGGTATACTTCCATCGACACATCGCGGTTTGCAACAACCTTGGTGCCAAATTTTTTGGTGATACCCTTTAATTCCAAAGCTAACTTTTTTTCCATTGCGACCTCTTAATTATCATAAAAGAATAAAATCAGTCATTTTATAACATATGTATAAAAATGACTATACCGTGACGGACAAAATGACCGCCACGGAATATAGTTTATTAATTTAATTAGAATGCTGTGTCAAGCAATTCGATGCCGTCGATTTGAACATCAAAGTAAGGAGCTGAACGGTATTCCGATTCGTGGAAGTAGCCGTTTGATACAGCTTCTGTGTCTGCTGTGTAGTTTTCGTCTGTGTCAACATCAGCCATATAGCTTGTAAGATGACCTTCAGAGTCAACCTTTGCATTTACATTTTTGTCCTTTGTTACTGTAACAGTGAATGTTGAAGTATCAAATACATGGATTGTGCCGTCTTCAAGACCCTTCTTTGCAGCTTCAACTGCTTCTGAAGTTCCGTCAGCTGTTGCCTTTGCACCAAAGTCTGTAAGACATACAGAGTTGTCTGCAAGTGTGCCAACCCAGTCAGCTTCGATTTCTGTGCCCTCTTGAACAGCCTTAATGCAGTGTTCATAGTATGTAGCCCAGTTGATTCTTGATGAAACGATGAATGTGTTAGGGCAAGCTGTTTCTGTTGAACCGTTGTATGAAACGTTAGGAACGCCTGCTTTTTCACAAGCTGTAGGAGCACCCATTGAGTCTGCGTGCTGTGAAATAAGAACGCAACCGTCGTTGATAAGCTTTTGAGCAGCTTCCTTTTCAGCTGTTTCGTCATACCAAGAACCTGTGAAAGAAACTTCCATAGTTACAGATGGGCAAACGCTCTTTGCACCAAGATAGAATGATGTGTAACCTGAGATAACTTCAGCATATGTGTAAGCACCTACATAACCCATCTTAGCCTTGTCAGCAGTAATCTTCTTGCTGTCAATCATTTCGTTGAGCTTTTCACCTGCTGCAACACCTGCAAGGTATCTGCCTTCGTAAATAGCTGAGAAGCCGTTGTGGAAGTTTGAAAGGCCTTCTGTGTGTGCATGTGTACCTGTTGCGTGAAGGAACTGTACCTCAGGGAATTCCTTAGCAGCCTGAATGATGTATTCTTCGTGACCGAAGCTGTCTGCAAGAATGAGGTTGCAGCCTTCGTCAACGAGTTCGGCAGCTGCTTCATATGCAGCCTGACCCTCTTCAATGTTGTTCTTCTGAACAAGCTCTACTCCGCAAGCTTCTGCAGCTTCTTGAGCAGCTGTGATGAAGTTCTTGTCGTAAGTTGAGTTTTCATCGTGAAGAGTAATCAAACCAAACTTAACTGTTGTTGTGTTTGTTGATGAGTCGTCTGCGCTGTCGTCAGTGCTCTTTGATGATGAACAGCCTGCAAATGCAGCTACAATTACCATCAAAGCGGCAAGGATAACAGCCAAAACTTTTTTAGTGAGTTTCATTTCGTTTTCCTCCGTTAAATAAAAATAAAATGATTTATATTACAGGCACAGTTGCCATATAACCGAATGAAAAATAGTTAAACCCCTCAGTCAAACCTACGGTTTGCCGGCTCTCTTTGCATCAAGCGGAGCCTTCATAAGGTTTAATCTCTGAAAACAATTTCGCCCTTGTCGGCGTCCATAGATTCAATAATAGCAAGCGATTCAACACGAATGCCCTGTTCACGAAGTTTGTCGCCGCCGTGCTGATAGCCTTTTTCAATTACCGTTCCGCAACCTGCAAGCTCCGCTCCGCTCTCTTTTACAAGACTGATAAGTCCGTTGAGTGCATTGCCCACAGCAAGGAAGTCATCAACAATAAGAACCTTGTCGCCCGGGTTGAGGAATTTTTTGCTTACCATTATATTATAAGTAGTGCCGTGAGTGAACGATTCAACCGGTGCCGTGTAAACATCACCGGCAATGTTTTTTGTTTTATTCTTTTTAGCAAATACTAAAGGGCATCCGAATTCCTGTGCTACCATAGCACCGATTGCAATACCCGACGCTTCGATAGTAAGGATTTTGTTGACGCCCTCATCTTTAAATAATCTGTGAAATTCTTTGCCCACTTCAGCCAAGAAGTTGCAATCTATCTGGTGGTTAAGAAAACAGTCTACTTTAAGGATATTTCCGGCATAAACCTGACCCTCTTTGAGAATTTTTTCCTTTAGCAAATCCATAGCTGTATCCACCTAACATTTGATTTAATACATATATTTTATATTATGTTCATACAAAATTCAACATTTTTTTTGCTTTGATACACTTTTTTAAACATTTTATATATCCGCAACAAATAATGTGGAAATATCAGGCTTCGCTTCGTGCAATATGTCAACTTGAATTAGCTTTTAAATTTGGTGTATTATATAAACAGAAGCTATTTATCAATTTAAAGCGAATGCGGAGATTATTACTATGGTAAAATTAATTGCACTTGATTTGGACGGAACGCTTACCTCTGCCGACCATATGACCGTTACACAAAAAACAAGGGACGCCCTCAAAAAAGCACACGATGCCGGAACAAAAATTTCGATTGCCACCGGCAGAACCGTTGCCATTATCGGCGACATTTGTCAGCAGGTTCCCGAGGTTGACTACATTATTTATTCAAACGGTGCGGGTGTTCTTGACAGACGAAATCAAAAAAACATTTACACAAAATTTATGCCGTGGAGTTTAATTGAGCCTATTTTTAAAGTGCTTGACAAAATGCCTGCATTTTTTGAGATTTATGTTGACGGTGTAAGCTACTATCAGTTCGACAAGGATAAATATTACCCAAAGGGCTCGCTTCCGCAGGAATTTGTTGACAAGCTCCTCGACCAAATGACAGGTGTTGACAACATTTTGGAAACGCTCAAAGGCTACGATATCGAAAAAGCCACCGTTTATTTCGACGACAGGCGTGACTTCGACAAAGCGTGGGACTATCTCAGCGGATTTGATGAGCTGTATCTCGCTTCGTCGCTGCCCGAAAGTATGGAGTTTACCATGGCAAATGTCAATAAAGGCACGGCAATTGACGGTATGTGCAAGGTGCTCGGCATAACAAACAACGAATGTATGGCGTTCGGCGATGCCGGCAACGATATTGAAATGCTTGAATACTGCAAATACGGCTTTGCAATGGAAAACGCAACCGACGAATGCAAACGCCACGCGAAATTCATTACCAAATCCAACACCGAGGACGGCGTTGCCTACGGCATTGAACAGGTTATGGGAATATAGATATAACAAGAAAATAACGAAAAGTGAACAAGTCCGTAAAAAATGGACAATGGAAAAGAACCCTCTTAATGCAGAATATACATTGGATTGGATTACGAGACTCGCTCAGCGCAGGTGCCGCCCCCGAGCAAAAAACGGAAAGAAGGTACATTATCGGCAACAAAAAAAGAACTTATCAAGCGATAAGTTCTTTTTGTATGGAGCGGATTACGAGACTCGCTCGGCTCGCTTTCACGCTCGCCGACACGCACCCGACCGACGAACAGTCCACCGGACTGTTCTTTGCTTCGCAACGGTCTTTTCGAGTCTCGACCGCTACAATCTAAAAATAAAAAATCCCCACCTTACGGTGAGGATTTTTATTTTTGGAGCGGATTACGAGACTCGAACTCGCTACCTTCACCTTGGCAAGGTGACGCTCTACCGGATGAGCTAAATCCGCGATTGCAAGACATATTATAACCAACAATGCTACATTTGTCAAGCAATAATTCAAAATTTACGAATTTTTATATTCTTTAAAATATGCTCTCGGCACTTTACACAGCGGACAATGCTCAGGTGCCGACTTTCCGACAACAATATTTCCGCAGTTCATACATATCCAAATCGCCTCGCCGTCCTTGGTGAAAACCTTTTGATTTTTCACATCGGTAAGCAAAGTTCGGAACTTACTTTCGTGCTGTGCCTCCACTTTTCCGACAAGGTCAAAAAGTCTTGCAAGCTCCGTAAAGCCCTCTTCTGCCGCCGTTTTGGCAAATTCGGGATACATATTCACGCATTCAAAATTTTCGCCGTCAACGGCTTCGCCCAGATTCGTTTGAGTGTCGGGCATTTCACTGCTGTGCAGATATTTGTACCAAAGTTTAGCGTGTGCAAGCTCATTTTTCGCCGTCTGCTCAAAGATATTTGCTATTTCGTTGTAACCGTCTTTCCTTGCCTTGTTTGCAAAAAGAGTATATTTTGTGTTCGCCTGAGTTTCACCGTTAAAAGCGGCTATCAGATTTGCTTCCGTCTTTGTTCCTTTAATACTGTGCATAAAAAAATCCTTTCCGTTTTTATTAGTTTTAGAAAAACGAAAAGGATTATTCATTTATTATTTATTTTTTGGGACAATCTTGTCTTTACCGCCCATATACATACGAAGTGCTTCCGGAATTGAAACAGTGCCGTCTGCATTGAGGTTATTTTCAAGGAACGCAATAAGCATTCTCGGCGGAGCAACAACAGTGTTGTTAAGTGTATGAGCAAGGTAGTTGCCGTTTTCGCCCTTAACACGAATCTTGAGGCGTCTTGCCTGTGCGTCTGTAAGATTTGAGCAAGAACCTACTTCAAAATACTTCTTCTGTCTCGGTGACCACGCTTCAACATCGACAGACTTAACCTTGAGGTCTGCAAGGTCGCCCGAGCAACATTCAAGAGTTCTTACAGGAATATCGAGTGAACGGAAGAGGTCAACCGTGTTCTGCCAAAGATTATCAAACCACATTTTTGATTCTTCCGGCTTACAAACAACAACCATTTCCTGCTTCTCAAACTGGTGAATTCTGTACACGCCACGCTCTTCAATGCCGTGTGCGCCCTTTTCCTTACGGAAGCAAGGTGAATACGATGTGAGGGTAAGCGGAAGCTTTTCTTCCGGTGTAATTGTGTCGATAAACTTACCTATCATCGAGTGCTCGGAAGTACCGATAAGATAAAGGTCCTCACCCTCGATTTTGTACATCATAGCGTCCATTTCTTCAAAGCTCATTACGCCTGTAACAACATTTGAGCGAATCATAAACGGAGGCACAACATATGTGAAACCGCGGTCAATCATAAAATCACGGGCATAGCTGATAACAGCCGAGTGAAGTCTTGCAATGTCGCCCATAAGATAATAGAAGCCGTTGCCTGCAACTCTGCCGGCAGCCTCCATATCAATGCCGTCAAACGATTCCATAATTTCTGTGTGGTACGGAATTTCAAAATCCGGAACGACCGGCTCGCCGTAACGCTGAACCTCAACATTTTCGCTGTCGTCCTTACCTACAGGAACCGACTCGTCAATGATGTTCGGAATCATCATCATTCTTTTTGTAACTTCCTCGGTAAGCTCTGTTTCCTTGCCTGCAAGTTCCTCGAGTTCCTTAGCCTGAGCCGTTACCTTTTCTTTAAGAGCCATTCCCTCTTCTCTTTTGCCCTGTGCCATAAGATTGCCGATTTCCTTAGAAATCTTGTTTCTGTTAGCACGAAGCTCATCAGCCTTTGCTATAACCTGACGACGCTCTTCGTCAAGCTCGATAACCTCATCTACAAGAGGGAGCTTTTTATCCTGAAACTTCTTTTTGATATTTTCCTTAACCACATCCGGGTTTTCTCTGACAAATTTAATATCAAGCATTATTTTTTCTCCTATACTTTATTTACAGTCTACTATTATATTACTTTGCGATTGCATTTGCAATATTTTTTAAGTCGTCAAGGGTATAAAATTCAATTTCAAGAGTTCCCTTGTTTCTGCCGTTGTACACCTTAACCTTTGTGCCGAGTGCTTCCGTGAGCGAAAGTTCAACCTCGTCATAAAAACTGTCGCGTCTTTTTGAAGCCTTTGGTTCTGTCGATTTTGCGACAGGACGCTTAGCCATTTTCTCAACATCGCGCACCGTAAGTTTCTTCGAAACAATTTGATTTGCACATTCAATCATCATCGGCTGATTGTCAAAAGCTAAAAGTGCTCTTGCGTGACCGGCAGAAATTGTTCCGTCCTTTGTCATTTCTCTGACTTCTTCCGGCAATTTGAGAAGTCGCAAAGCGTTTGTGATAGCCGGTCTTGACTTGCCGACCGAAGTCGCCACCTGCTCCTGCGTATAACCGCATTTATCAATAAGTGCCTGAAGTCCCTCCGCCTCTTCAATCGGGTTAAGATCCTCACGCTGTAAGTTTTCGATAATGGCTATTTCCATAGCCTCAGTGTCCGTAAGTTCCTTGATAATTACGGGAACTTCCTTGAGTTCTGCCATACGGCTTGCTCTCCAGCGGCGTTCACCGGCAACAAGCTGGTAGCCGCCACTCGTAAGCGGACGAACCAAAAGCGGTTGAAGCACACCGTGCTGACGGATAGAGTCCGCAAGCTCTTCAAGTGCTGTTTCATCAAAAGTTTTTCTCGGCTGTTCTTTGTTTGGGATAATTTCGTTTATGTTAAGCGTGCTTGTTGACACCATTGAATCAGTGTTGTTTTCAAGCATTAACGCACCCAAGCCTTTTCCGAGACCCGACATTTTTGCCATATTTTCCTCCTAATTGTTTACGGTTGTTATCTTATTATTGCTTCTTTAAAAATTCTTCAACAAATTTTTTGTATGCAAATGACGGCTTTGAATATTTTTCGTAGTAAATTACAGGCTTGCCGTAGCTCGGTGCTTCTGCAATTTTTACCGAACGGGGGATAGCCGTTTTATACGGCTTACCCGGGAAGTATTGCGACACTTCATCTATAACCATTTGGTTAAGTCTTAATCTGCCGTCATACATTGTAAACAGAACGCCCTCAAGTTCAAGATGTTCATTATAATGCTGTTTGATTGTACGAACGGTTGAAATAAGTTGACTAAGCCCTTCAAGTGCATAGTATTCGCATTGAAGCGGAACGATGAGCGTATCAGCCGCAACAAGAGCATTAATTGAAAGCAAGCCGAGTGACGGCGGACAGTCAATAATAACATAGTCAAATTCCATAATCAGTGTTGCAATTGAACGCTTCAGAACACTGTTGCGGTTTTCAAGTTCGGCAATTTCCACCTCGGCACCTGCAAGGTTCATATTGGCAGGGAGGAGGTAGAGGTTTTTGAATTCCGTTTGAACCATAACCGAACGGGCAGTTTGCTCGCCGACAAGGACATCATAAGTGCTGTGCTCAACCCGGCTTTTATCAATTCCGACCCCTGATGTTGAATTTCCTTGTGGGTCAACATCAATAAGCAGGGTTTTGTAGCCCTTTTGACCTAAACCGGCAGCCATATTTACGCAGGTAGTCGTTTTGCCGACACCGCCTTTTTGATTGAATATTGCAACAGTTTTACCCATAAATTCACCTCATTTGTTTGCTGTTATTATTATACTACTATAATGCACTTATATCAAGGTGAATATATTGTATATGTTTCATATGAAACATCCATATGTAGTTTGCAATGTTTCATATGAAACATTGCAAAACGGACAGGCATAGCCTGTCCGTTCCGCTGTGATGAAAAGAGGAGAATATGTTTAAAATGGTTTTACCCATTTTAAGCCGATTTTTGTCCCACGATTTTCGGTATCTTAATTCGATACTCTATATAATCGTCGGTTTCTGTTTTGTCCGACACTGCGTCAATACCTGATTCCTGCATAGTCCGAATGGCTTTGTTGACCGTGTTGACAAATATTCTAAAATCCTTGTAAATAGGGTGGGGAGTTCGCTTTTTTGATGACGGCTTTGCATAAAATGATGCGATATAGTTTTCCGTCTGAGCAACATTCAAATGCCTTTCCTTGATAACGTTCAGTACCGTCCAAATATCTTTTTCGTTTTCGATATTAAGAAGTGCCCGTGCGTGCCGCTCTGTAAGATGCTCTTTTTCAATAAAATATCTAACATCAACAGGCAGTTTGAGCAGTCGTACCTTGTTCGAAAGTGCTGATTGGCTTTTGCCGAGTGCCTTTGAAATTTCTTGCTGTGTCATACCGAATTGGGTCATAAGTTGACCGATTGCAACAGCCTCTTCAAAAAAAGACAAATCTTCACGCTGTACATTTTCAAGTATTGAAAACACTGCCGACTTCTCTCTGTCAACCTCCATTTCAATGCACGGAACAGCGTCTATCCCAGCCAAAATAGCGGCGCGGAGACGGCGTTCACCGGCAATGATTTCGCAATAATCCGAATTATTCATTCTGCGAATAAGGAGCGGTTGGAGTATTCCGTTTTCTTTTATTGAATTGGCAAGTGCAAGCATTTCCTCAGATTGAAACTGATGCCTCGGTTGGTTTGGATTTGGCAAAAGCTTTTCGGTTGCTACATACGATATATTATTCATAAGCCTGTCCTTTCGATATATCTATATTAACACAAACATCACAAAAAGAAAAGGATTTCTCGTCGGGAGAAATCCTTACAATTCGTCATATTATCGTCTTTTACAAAGGTTTTGTTGAAATTTTTTTGGACTTGCGAGGGTATTGTGTCGGAGTTTGCGATATTTTTTTCACAATAACTATTGAGCGTGGCTCTGTGCCGTTAAGTTTATATGAAATATTATCAACAACCTCACCGCCAAGCGTTTCAATTGCTGAAATTGCCGATTGCGTGTCGTCGTTGCTCCCTTTGAGTGCAACAAAATATCCGCCAACCTTAACGAACGGTAAACAATATTCGGCAAGCACATTCATAGGTGCAACGGCTCTTGCCGTCGCCAAATCAAACTTTTCTCGGTAATTTTCGTCTTGTCCTGCGGCTTCTGCTCGTTCGTGAATGAGCTGAGCTTCGAGTCCGAGAGCGTGAACGGCTGTATCCAAGAATGTTAATCTTTTGTTAATAGCATCCATCATTGTTAGACATAAATCGGGTTTATAGATGAGTAACGGCACACTCGGAAAGCCTGCACCTGCACCCACATCTATAACCGTTTGGTTATATTCGACTTGAAAATACTTGGTGAGCATAAGGCAGTCCAAAAAATGCTTGACCTCAATTTCCTCCGGCTCGGTGATGGCAGTCAAATTCATCTTGCCGTTCCACTCCACGAGGAGTTCGGCATAGGTGTCAAATCGTTCAAGTGCAGTGTCATCGAGAATTATTCCGTTTTCCTTTGCAAGGGAACAAAATCGGTTTTTATCAATCATTGTGCATACTCTCCAAAATAATATTGAGTGCCGTTATGTCGGCAGGGTTTACGCCGCTGATACGGCTTGCCTGTCCGAGATTTTGCGGACGGATTTTTGAAAGCTTCTCAATCGCCTCAAGTCGCAAACCTTTAAGCGTGGAATAATCAATGTCGGACGGAATTTGCTTCGCCTCAATCCTACGCATTTCCTTAATTTGTGCCTCTTGCTTTCTGATGTAGCCCTCATATTTTATGCTGATTTCCACCTGCTCAAAAACTTCAAACGGCAGGTCGGGACGGTTGGTATCAATCGGTGCCAAATCGTCATATGTAATTTGCGGACGGCGTAAAAGTTCTATCATTTTACAACCGGTTTTAAGCGGTGCCGTACCTTTTGATGTCAAAATGTCTTGTATTTCTTCACTCAACGGAACAGACAAATTTTGAACACGGCTAAATTCCTGTTTAATAAGTTCCTGTTTCCTGTTAAACTCGGCAAACCGCTCATCGCTGATAAGTCCGATTTTGTGACCTGTCGGTGTAAGACGAATGTCGGCATTGTCCTGACGGAGCACAAGACGGTACTCGCTTCGGCTCGTCATCATTCTGTACGGGTCGGAGCAACCCTTGGTAACAAGGTCGTCAATAAGCGTGCCGATATAAGAACCGCCGCGGTCGAGAATGAGCGGTTCTTCTCCCTTAATTTTAAGAGCAGCATTAATTCCGGCAACAAGACCCTGTGCCGCCGCCTCCTCATATCCGCTCGAACCGTTGAACTGACCGGCACCGTAAAGCCCCGGAATATCGGTAAATTCAAGAGTTGCATTGAGTGCAGTCGGGTCAACGCAATCATATTCAATAGCATAAGCCGCCCTCATAACCTGAGCATGTTCAAGTCCCTTAATCGTGTGAATAAAAGCAAGCTGAACATCTTCGGGAAGAGAAGAACTTAAACCCTGCAAATACATTTCTTCCGTATTTTCGCCGCACGGCTCAATGAAAAGCTGATGTCGTTCCTTGTCCGAAAATCTAACAATTTTATCTTCAAAACTCGGGCAATAACGAGGACCTTTGCCCTCAATTTTACCGCTGTACATCGGTGAACGGTCAAGATTGTCAAGGATAATCTGCTTTGTTTTCTCGTTAGAATATGTAATGTGGCAAACCACCTTGTTCTGCGGTCGCTCGGTAGTTTCAAACGAAAACGGAACAGTTCGCTCGTCGCCTTCCTGAACATCAAGTCCGTCAAAATCAATACTTCTTCTGTTTACACGGCTCGGCGTACCCGTTTTAAATCTGCGCAGAGGAATGTTAAGCTTGTAAAGTGCCTGACTGAGTGCCTTTGCCGGGAACATTCCGTCCGGTCCGCTCTCATATGTAACATCACCGATATAAACTCTGCCGCCCAAAAAAGTACCCGTAGCAAGAATTACTGCCTTTGCACTAAACAACGCTTCAAGTCGTGTCTTAACAACCCACTCGTCACCGTCTTTATAGAGGTCAACAATTTCACCCTGACGAATATCAAGATTGTCGGTAAGTTCAAGCGTATGCTTCATACCGGCAGAATATTCACGCCTGTCAATCTGAGCTCGGAGGGAATGAACGGCAGGGCCTTTGCCGAGGTTCAACATTCTGCTTTGAAGCGAATACTTGTCCGCCGCCTTGCCCATTTCGCCGCCGAGTGCGTCAATTTCTCTTACAAGATGACCTTTACTCGTGCCGCCGATAGACGGATTGCACGGCATATTGCCGACCCAATCCAAATTAATTGTAAACACGGCAGTTTTAACACCAAGCCGTGCCGACGCAAGTGCCGCCTCAATTCCTGCGTGACCTGCACCGATAACTATTACATCATATTTTCCGCCAAAATATTCCATAATTCACCACAATACTTTATTTTCCAACACAAAACTTGCTGAAAATATTATTAACTACTTCGGTTGTTGCCTTTTTGCCCGTAAGCGAAAGAAGCTCATCAACCGCACTGTCCACCATAACATTAACGGCGTCAAAGGTAACGCCCATTTCAACTCCGCCGATTGCCTCGGCTATGCTCTCTTTAGCGTTTTGACAATTCTGCCTCTGTCGCAAATTCGCCAAAATCGGTGCTCCCGTGTCAAAATCCTGAACGCCCAGAAGTTCCTCAACCGCAGTTGAAAGTTCGCTCAGTCCCTTGCCATCCTTGGCACAAATATAAACAACCTTTGAAAAAGATGCTTCAATTTCCTGCGTTTCAAGCCGCTGCTCAAGGTCAACCTTATTAATAACAGCGACTGCCGGCTTGTTTTTCGCCTTTTCAAGAATTTCTCTGTCCTGTTTTTGAAGCGGTTTGTTGTTATCAAAAACCGCAAGAACAAGCTGAGCATCGTCAAGTGCCTTGTACGCCTTGTCAATTCCGATACTTTCAACAACATCATCGCTTTCACGAAGTCCTGCCGTGTCACGCAAATGAAGAACCAAATCGCCGAGGCGAACACTCTCCTCCACAATGTCGCGTGTAGTACCCTCAATTTGAGTAACAATACTCTTATCTCTGCCGACAAGCATATTCATCAAACTGCTTTTGCCGACATTCGGCATTCCGACAATCGCCGTGTCAACGCCGTCGATAACAGTTTGCCCGTTGTCGTAATTTTGCAAAAGTCCGTCAAGCTCACCCTCACAATCTTTAAGCGTTGCAAGAAGTTCGTCTTCTTCAAGCTCGGGAATCTCCTCGTCGGGATAATCCACCCACGCCGACATCAGAGCCGACATATCAAGAAGTTTTTGCAAAACGGAATTAATCTTATCGCTCAAAGAACCCTGCAACGCGTTAAACGACGCTTTCATACCGGCTTCGCCCTGTGCGGAAATGAGGCTTGCCACAGATTCCGCCTGCGTCAAATCCATTTTGCCGTTGAGAAACGCCCGTTTAGTAAATTCTCCCGGCTCGGCAGGTTTTGCTCCTGCGTCAAGCACGGCTTCCAAGGTTTTTTGAACTATAAGAAGTCCGCCGTGAACACTAAGTTCCACGACATCTTCACCCGTATACGATTTCGGCGACTTAAACACAAGTGCAACGGCGTTATCGCTCGGCTGTCCGCCGATAATAACATTGCCGAACTTTGCTCTGTATCCGCCGAGGTCGGAAAGAGCACTGCCGTCCATCGGCTTAAATACCTTATCGGCAATTTTTGTTGCATCTGCGCCGCTTATTCTGATTACACCGATTCCGCCTGCCGCATTACCGGTTGCTATTGCCGCAATTGTTGACATACTCTTCTCCTTTACAATACAAATTTATGCAAAAAAGGTGCAAAATACCTATTAAATAGATATACTGCACCTTTCACCTGCTTATTTATTCACTTCAATCTTGCCGAACTTTGGCAAATCTGCTCTGTCAGCCTTTGGTGTGTGATTAGCCGGAGCCTTTGTAACGGCTTGGCTTCTGCCGCCTCGACGGTAATTACCGCCACCGTTTTTGCTCACACCGCCTGTCGGCTCGATAACAACTCTTCTGTCCTGATTGAATCCGATTGAGCGTGATTCAACGCCCTCGATTTCCTGCACTGCTGTGTGGATAATTCTTCTCTCGTAAGGATTCATAGGCTCAAAAGTATATCTTCTGCCTGTGCGAAGAACTCTTTGTGCGTTTTTCTTTGCAAGATTTGAGAGAGTAACTGCTCTCTTTTCTCTGTAGTTGGCTACATTGATAACCACTCTTACATATTCCATAGTGTTCTTCTTAATAACAAGTGAAAGAAGATACTGAATGCTGTCAAGAGTTTCACCTCTGTGGCCGATAATAATACCGTAGTCGTCACAATCAAGGTCGATAGTTACAACGCCCTCGGCATATGACGCTTCGATTTTAGGGTCTTTAATCTTTAGCCCGTCAAGGATTGTCAAAAAGTAACTCTTTGCATATTCAAGGTCAACACTCTTTGGATAATCCCTTTTTGGTTGCTCGCTCTTTGCCTCTTGCACCGGAGCAGGTTTTGCCGGAGCTTCCTGCTTTTTAGGAGCCTGTGGCTTCTTTGGAGCGGCTTGCTTTTTTTGTGCCGGCTTTTGCTGAGCAGGCTTTTTTTCGGACTTCTTAGCCTTTTGCGGCTTTTGGTCATCGTCATAAGACGCCTTAACCTTGTAGTCCTTTTTACCGATGCCTAAAAAGCCCTTGCTGCCCGTTTGCAAAATTTCAATCTTAACTTGTGCATAATCGGGAGCATTAAGCATAGCTTTAGCAGCGGAAACAGCCTCTTCCTCTGTTTTGCCGGAACCGAGTCTTTCAATAATCATATATCGTAAATCTCCGATTTATTTTGAGTTTTTAATGCTTTCTTCCCTTGAACGGCGTTCGATGGTGGACTCAATCATTTGACGCGCCACATTGCGTTTCGGCGGGAAGAACTTTGCCATAAACAACTGCTGTGCGGTAGCCACAAGGTTGGAAATAATCCAGTAAAAACCTACTGCGGCAGATACTTTGAACGAAATGTAGAAAGAGAAAAACGGCATCATAAGCATCATAATCATCATTTGCTGACCCTGAGCGGCAGCTGCCGGATTTTGCTTTTTCTGAATTCTTTGTGACAACAGTGTTGAACCAAAAGAAGTCAACAAACAGAGAATCGGAATAATGATTACAGGATTGCTCCAATCCTTAATGCTCGGAATTTGAGTCATATCAAGGTTGCCGATAAACATATGCGACTTGTAGTTTGAAATCGCTTCAAGCTTCTCCTGTGTGAAAAGCTCAGGGAATTTCTTTGTAAGCACATCTTTGTAAATCTCAAAATTTTGAAGAATTTCAATCTGGAAATAATTTCCCTTGATTTCGTGAACCTTGTTGAGTGCCTTGTAAATCGCATCGCTGTTTGAAGCAATGTCAACCCCGATGATGTACTGGATAGGATAGTAAATAATACCGATAATACCCATCAGGAATACCATCTGGAAAACCATCGGTCCGCAACCCATATTCATAGGATTGTGACCCTCACGGTTGTAAAGCTCCTGCATTTCTTCCTGCATTTTCTGACGATCCCTCGGGTCGTTTGAATTTGCATACTTCTTTTGAATTTTCTGAATTTTCGGCTGAAGACGGGATGTCTTTGCCATTGTTTTTTGCTGTTTGAGGTTTAATGGGAACAATATCAAACGGGTGATAATGGTAAACACAATAAGTGCAAGAAAATACTGGTCGTTGAACAGCATCAACAAACCTTCCATACACTTACCAAACAACCAATAAAGCGGCTTAAACACGCCCATACCGTTTGATACAGCCATAGTAATAGTTGTTATCACCGATAATTGTCCTCTTGTTTTGTCTTCTTCAGCGGAACAGGGTCATATCCACCCTTAAAAAACGGATTGCAACGCAATATTCTGCGTGCAGCAAGCAAACTGCCTTTAAATATTCCGTGGATTTGTATCGCTTCAATTGCATATTGAGAACAGGTAGGAGTGTATCTGCACGACCCGTGCGAAAATCTCGGCGACAGGGTGAGCTGATAAGTCCTTATCAAAAATATCATCGCTTTTTTTATGAATGCGTTAATCTTCTTCATTTACGGCACCCATTGCTTTCATATGAGCAAGCATCGCCTTTTCAACAACGGCTTCTTTGCACTTGGTTGTCCTTGTTCTTGCAACAAAAACAAAATCCCAGTTGCCGTTAATGTGCGGCTCGATATTCCTAAAAGCAACTCTGATAACCCGACGGGCACGATTTCTTTCAACCGCACCTCCGATTTTCTTGCTTGTGGTAATTCCGTAACGGACGCCGTTTTTGCGGCTTTTCATACCGTAAGTTACAAGTGCAGAGCTTGCCTCGCTTTTGCCTCTGTAATACAATCTGCGAAAATCCTTATTTTCCTTTAAGGTTTGACCTTTCACAAAACCGTTCCTTTACTTGCTAATTAGTAAGAAAGTGACTTTCTGCCCTTTGCACGACGGCGAGCAAGTACCTTTCTACCGTTCTTTGTTGACATTCTCTTTCTGAAGCCGTGTACCTTCTGTGCATGTCTTTTCTTTGGTTGAAATGTTCTCTTCATTCTTTTTTCACTACCTTTCGCAAAGACTAAACTTGTCTTAATCTTTTATAATCTCTGTGCGGCATAGCACAGGCAAATTGCTTTTTTAACATATGGCAAAACTACCACACATACTATTAGCCTTGATATTATATTATAAAATATGTCAATTTGTCAACAAAAACTTGTATTTATTATTAAATTATTATATAATAGCACTATATATTGGGGGTGAACAGAATGTCAACAACTAAAAATGCTGTTTTTGGCATTAAAAAGCTTTCAAATATCCTGTTCACTTTTACAATTTTTTTCACATCGTGTTGCTTTATCGAACACACCGAGCTGTATTTTTTCTTTACGCAGTTTGACTACAGAGGTTTAAAATTCATACTCGCCCCCGTTTTGCCGGCTGTGATAACGGCAGTTCACTACATCATCAACAAAGATTTGCTGTTCATCGCCGACCGCACGGCAAGCATTATGCTTCTTTACACCTTTTTGTACGCACTCGACAGCTTAACGCTCAAAATCACATGGTTTGTTGAGAAATCGTTTTCGCTTTACCACCTTGCTTACGGGTACGAAACTTTCTTTTCGGTTTTGGCTGTGATGACGCTGATTGTCGCTGTTCGGCAAAAAAACGATAAGATGAACAACCGCTACGCCGAAGCGTTAAAAAGCTTTTTTGTCGGTGCAATTCCGACGCTTGTCATCGGCTTTGTTATGTGCTATCTCGTCATCAGAACTTATGGCGGAGATTACAACGAACCGAACTTTATTCCGTTTAACGGGGAACTCAGTGCCTTTGTTAAAGAAAAAAATCTGAGTCTGCTTTTGCGTGACGCCGGCAATGTGTTCTATTTCACCGCCTTTGCAATAACGGTATGCGAACTTGCAAAACGGCACAACACCTTTTGGGCGTTTCTGATGTCCGTTATTTTAAGCGTTTCGATGGAATTTTATCAATATATTTTCAGCTGCGGCGACCCAGATATCGACGATGTTATACTCAACACGGCAGGGGCACTCCTCGGCTGCATATTTTACAAATACATTATAGGAAAACTCAAGGAGAATGAATTATGCTGGGAATCATTGGAGCAATGGATGTGGAAGTAGCAAGCATCAAGGCAAAGGTTCGGGACGCTGTTGAAACAGAAATTGCCGGAATAACCTTTGTTTGCGGAACTGTTGACAATGTTATGGTGACGGTGGCACAGTGTTCGCCGGGCAAGGTAAACGCCGCCGTTTGCACTCAAATTATGATAGACAAATTCAAGCCGGACGCAATCATCAATGTCGGCGTCGGCTGTTCGCTTTCAAAAGATGTCATCATCAAAAATGTTGTTATCGCAACCGATGTGTGCGAGTACGATATCGACATCACCGCCCTCGGCGAACCGAGAGGTTTCGTTAACGGGCTGAATGTTATCAAAATAAAAACCGACAGGGAAATATCCGAAACGCTCAGTCAGTGTGCTATCCGTTGCGGTGAAAAAATTCACAGAGGAACGGTTGCTTCGGGCGATACATTCATTGCTTCGCAAGAGCTCAAAGACCTCATAACAAGCGAATTCGGTGCAATTTGCGGTGAAATGGAAGGCGGGGCAATCGGTCACACCTGCACAGCCAACGGTATTCCGTTTGCCGTTCTCCGTTCTGTTAGCGACGGTGGCGACGAAAACGCTCAAATGGATTATCCGACCTTTAAAATGATAGCCGCTAAAATAAGTACGGATATTATTCTCGACTTTATCAAAACGCAGAAAACACAGTTTGAATTGTAACAAGGGGAGCCGGAAAACCGTAGGTTTGACCGAAAGGTCAAGGAAATATCCACACCCACCGTTCAATGAAAAAGAACGGCAATAATGCCGTTCCGTTTCAATATACATATTGCAATCTGACTTGCACGGGCAAAAGCCCGATGGTTTACTCTAAAATATAATTGGACAAAATGTATTCCTCCGCCTCGGTAATAAGGTCCTTGAGCGGTGAAAATTGATGCTCGTCAATGCCTGTGCGTGACCTGTCCTCAATAAAGACAAACTTTGCGTCCTGAACGGCAATAGCCGCAGAAGCCAAATCACGGGCAACGGAATAATCAATTCTGAACAACTCCTTTGGCAAATCTCCCGCCTTGGCAAGAGTAAGTGCCCCTCTGTATATGCAAAGCATAAAGTAATCATAAACAAACTTGCTTTGCGTGCTGTCCGTACCTGCCGTGGCAAGCTCAAGCAAATATTTTGTTGCAAGTGCCATTGATTTTATGGAACGACCCTCGCCCTTTCCGTCAAAAACAGAAAGAACATCGCCGTTAAAACCGTTTCTGCTGTCGCTCACGCCAAGCAAATAATCGGTAGTCACTCCGTAGTATCGGCTGCACTTAATAACAAAATCAAGTCCGCATTCTCTGATACCCTTTTCGTAATGAGAAAGAAGTGCTTGGGAAATACCCAAATCTGTGGCAGCTTTCTTTTGGCTGATACCTCTCTCTTTTCTCATCTTAGAAAGCATTTGTGAGAATTTAGACAACTTTTCAGTCTCGTTTTTCATATGTTCCCCTGAAGATTTTAGAATTTAGAATATAAAGTAATAGCTCTCTTCGTAACACTATACAATTTGTAATCCACATATATATTACCACTTATTATACAATTTGTAAACAACAAATTTTTATTTGTTGCATTTTTGTAACAATTATGGCGAATAACGCATACAGAAAGGTAAAAAACAATGAAATCATACACAGTGTATTTATTAAGACACGGACTCACAAAAGGAAATCTCAACGCACAGTATATTGGGCACACTGATTATCCACTGTCTACATTTGGTATAGAACAGCTCAAAGAAATAAAAAAAGAGCACTCCTATCCGGAGGCTGACGCAGTATTTGTTTCACCTTTAAAAAGGGCTGTCGAATCCGCCGACATAATGTACCCGAAAAATAACAAAATTGTAATAGATAACTTTATCGAGTACTCGTTCGGCGAATTTGAGGAGCTGACCGCAGAGGATTTGAAAGACAATGAGGACTTCAAAAACTGGCTCCACGGCGATATGTACGCCCGTCCGCCTTACGGCGAAAGCAACGCCGAATTTGTGCAAAGAGTATGCAAGGCGTTTGAGCAGGTTGTTGAGGGTTGCATATCAACAGGAACGGAAAAATTTGCAATCGTGTCGCACGCAGGCGTTTTGATGACGATTTTGGCTTGCTACGGCTTGCCGGAAGCACCGATGGCACATTGGCAAATGGATGCCGGCTACGGCTACAAACTCCGCATAACACCGTCGCTTTGGATGCAGGGCAAAAAGGTTGAAGTAGTTGACACAGTGCCAATTTCGCTGAACAAAGAGGAAAAATAGATTAAAACATTAATGCCTCCCGTTATGTGGGAGGCATTTTTCGTAGGGGCAAACTGTGTTCGCCTCATATTTAAAATTATTTGTTAACCTTAGGAAGCTTTGCAAATGACTTTTCAAGTTCTTCGTCGGTCGGAATATAATCGCTCATCTTGCCGTCGTGGAAGCTTTCATATGCGTACATATCAAAATAACCGGTACCGGTCAAACCGAATACGATAGTCTTTTCTTCGCCTGTTTCTTTGCACTTGAGAGCTTCGTCAATAGCAACCTTGATAGCGTGCGAGCTTTCAGGTGCCGGGAGGATACCCTCAACTCTTGCGAATTCCTCGGCAGCCTTAAATACATCTGTTTGAACAACAGAAACGGCTTTCATATATCCGTCTTCGTAAAGCTGTGAGAGGGTAGAACTCATACCGTGATAACGCAAACCGCCTGCGTGGTTCGGTGCCGGAATGAAGTCGGAACCGAGCGTTTTCATCTTTGCAAGAGGGCAAACCATACCGGTGTCGCAGAAGTCATAAGCAAACTTGCCTCTTGTGAATGACGGACAGCTTGCCGGCTCAACTGCAATGATTTCATAATCAGCTTCGCCCCTGAGTTTTTCGCCCATAAACGGAGAAATCAAACCGCCGAGATTTGAACCGCCACCTGCACAGCCGATAATCATATCAGGCTTGATGTTGTACTTATCAAGAGCCGCCTTTGTTTCAAGACCGATAACCGATTGGTGCAAAAGAACCTGATTGAGAACCGAACCGAGAACATATCTGTACCCCTCTGTTGAAGTTGCAACTTCTACGGCTTCGGAAATTGCGCAGCCAAGCGAACCGGTTGTGCCCGGGTGTTCGGCATTGATTTTCTTACCGATTTGAGTGTCCATTGACGGTGACGGAGTAACCGACGCACCGTATGTACGCATAACCTCGCGTCTGAACGGCTTTTGTTCATATGAGCACTTAACCATATATACCTTACAGTCAAGGTCAAAATACGAACAAGCCATTGAAAGAGCCGTACCCCACTGACCTGCACCGGTTTCGGTAGTTACACCCTTGAGTCC
The DNA here is from genome assembly GCA_963661495.1 of bacterium. Taxonomy (GTDB): domain Bacteria; phylum Bacillota; class Clostridia; order Oscillospirales; family Acutalibacteraceae; genus Eubacterium_R. Next base: position 65,595 of record CAVLCA010000002.1, on the reverse strand, counting down.
CTGCTTTTTAGCGTAGTACGCCTGAGCAATAGCGGAGTTAAGTTTGTGCGAACCGGAAGTGTTGTTACCCTCGAATTTGTAGTAAATCTTTGCCGGTGTGCCAAGTTTTTCTTCAAGGCAATAAGCTCTGACAAGCGGTGACGGACGGTACATTTTGTAAAAGTCACGAATTTCCTCAGGAATTTCAAAATATGCCGTGTCGTCGTCAAGTTCCTGCTTAATCAAATCGTCGCAAAAAACAGGTCTTAAATCATCATAGCTCATCGGTTCAAGAGTTCCCGGATTAAGAAGCGGTGCCGGCTTGTTTTTCATATCGGCACGAACATTGTACCATGCCTTTGGCATTTCGCTTTCTTCAAGATAAATTTTGTATGGGATATTTTCGTCTTTTTTCATAATAATAAATCTCCTTAAATATATAAATTTGTTGTTAAAACCTTAATTATCTTTGACAGCATCGCCATCGTTTTGTAAACAAAATCATACCGTTCTCCTAAATTAATAAAATAAAAAACCCGTCCCCGCAAAACTGCTGGGACAGGATAATTAACCTGTGGTGCCACCCGGCTTGATGCAAATGCATCCACTCAACGCATACCGACATATGCAAGCTGTTTTTTACGAGGTGCTTAACCCCGTCGCCCATACTCCGGCATCGCCGTTTCTGTTTGCCCTCTGAAGTCCATTCCGCATTTTACCCGTATATCGCACTTCCACCGACTGCGACTCGCTGAATACAACAATAAAACCGTACTCACTCTTCATCATAGGTTTACTATTCATTGATTTAACCTCATAATACACTGTCAAATCAATTTTGTCAATACCTTTTACAAATTTTTTTGCTGTTCGTTTCCGTAAAAGAATTTTTAGATAAAACGACCATAGGGTGTGCCGTCCTATGCACACCGCTTAATTTTATCTCGCCTACCGGCTCGGTCGGTGCTTGAGCACTGCGTGCAGAGGTCGCAGACGGAGCCCGCACCCCTCAGTCGTCATAAATGACGACAGCTCCCTTCGATGTTAACCCCTCAGTCTGCACACAGCAAAAGTTAATTCCTTTTATCTCCTCAGTCGCACATAAAGTACGACAGCTCCTCTTGATAACATAACAAGAGGAGCCTTAGTAGGTTTGTTTGATTTATATTTGCAGACAGCTCCCCGAATGATAACCCCTCAGTCGTCATAAATGACGACAGCTCCCCTTATAAATAAGGGGAGCCTTGGTAGGTTTATATGATTCATATTTGCAGCCTTGGTAGGTTTTTTGATTTATATTTGGAGCCTTGGTAGGTTAATATTAATTACTCGTTGTTGTGCTTTCTTCTTCAGCTGCACGGGTGGTTACTTCGCCGTAATTTTCATTGGTATAAGTTGCCTGAACGGCATAACCTGTTTCAGAATAAAAGCCCTTTTCACAGCAGTTGATATAGTCAACTCTCGTGCGTGCAAGTGTAATACTGCTCTTGCCGTAAATGTCCATTTGAAGCATATATGCGTCCATCGGATAGTCGGCTTTCCAGCACCAAGCACCGTAGAAAATACCGCCGGCACCGTTTTCGTCATTTCTGTATTCCGGAACATTTGAGGTGGCAACATCAAAGCTCATCCAGCCCTCGCTGAGAGCGTATTTCGCAGTTGAAACGATGTTGCTCTTCGTCATATTTGTACGAACATAAGGCACCATATCGTTGAGAATTTTAAGAAGTTTGACGCTTGAAACATTCTGCATATCGCTGAAAACCTTGCTCAAACAGGTCTTTTGACGGTTTGCACGCATATTGTCCGAGTCAATCTTTCTGATTCTGCAATAAGCAAGTGCCTGCTTACCGCTGAGCTTCAAAGTGCCCTTGTTTCCGTCAAATGTTTTTTCAATGGTAACATTGCCGTATCTCTTTTGGTGGTTGTTGATTTCGTTAATTTCGGCACTTGTAAGTTCAAGTTCAACACCGCCTAAATTGTCGATAATTTTTTCAAAACTTGTAAAGTTTACGATAACATAGTTGTCTATCTTAATTTTATAAAGATTTTCAACCGCTGAAATATAGGTATGAATATCGCCGCCGTTTGTAGACATCGCACCGTTGATTTTGCCAAATTCACCCGTTGATTCATCACCGTTTGTGGTTTCCCAATAAGCATAGGCGTCACGCAAAATTGATGTGAGCTTAATCTGCTTTGTGTCGGCGTTTACACTTGCGATAATAGCCGAGTCGGCTCTCGTTCCGCTTTCAAGCACCTTTGTGCCACGGGTGTCCTCACCGATGAGCATAATGTTGAGAACTCTTGACGATGATGCCGGAGTGCCGTTTCTGTACCACTGCTTAATCATATCCTGAAGCGAACCGATTTGCGAAGCGTCGGTTTCCTCAATAGCGTCAAAACTTTCAACCTTTTCGTTTGAAAGCACCTGCTGCTGAGTGGTTTCGGTATTGTCCGCATTTTCGTCCGTTACGGTATCTAAAATATTATTTACATACCAGTAAGCACCGATTCCTACACCGAGAACGATGATGAGAAGAATAAGAATTATACGAAGTGCAACATTTTTCTTTTTCTTGCCTTTTTTCTTATTCTTTTTCTTTGCACGCTTACCGTCCGTACCGTCGGAAGTATTGATGTAATAATTATCATAATCGTCGTTTTGCACGGCGATATTTTTTACATCAACAAATTCGTCCTCGCCTTTCGGAACAGCTCTGTCCCTGTTTTTATGCTGAACATTAAGCGGTTCAAGAGGCTTTTCGTCTGCTTTCGGCAATTTAACTTCTACCGTGTTTTGCGGTTTTGCCTCTTGTTTCTGCTCAATTTTTTCATTTTGGATTTGATTTGTGGTTTGAGAATAAAAGCCCTCCGATTTTTCATAAGGTTCCTCACTCGGGGTAATATCCTCAACGACCGGCTCAGGTTTTACGCTGTTTACAGCCTCTTCAACAACTTTTTTTGCGGCAGCGTCATCTGCTTTAAGCTGAGCCTCGTTTTCTTCTCGGCGTTTTTTGACCTCCGAGAGAATATCGTCGATATTATATCCTTTTTCCATAAATTACTCCTCTGTCATCGCTGACAATTATTATTTAGTCCTCGGCAGGTACTTCCTCGTCCTGACCTTCGGCGTCCGTTTGCTCCGGAACGGTAATTTCTTCCTCATCAGCCGCTCTTTCAACAATACCGATGGTTGCAACTTTTTCGTTGTCTTTGACAGTCATTACCTTAACGCCCTTGCCACCTCTCTTAATAAGCGAAATTTGGTCGGCGTGTGTACGGATAACAACACCGTCCGAGGTAATCATAATAACATCATTTTCTTCCATAACGGGAGCAATCATAGCTACCTTGCCGAACTTTTCGGTATGGTAATTAATAAGTCCCTTGCCGGCTCTGCCCTGAACACGGTAATCGTCAAATTCACTTCTTCGTCCGTAACCTGTTTCCGATACGGTAAGAAGTTGCATATTGTCTACCGCAACGGCAAAACCTACAACATAGTCGCCGTCAGACAGTTGAATTGCCCTAACGCCCCTTGCCGTTCTGCCGATAAGACGGGCGTCCTCTTCCTTAAAGCATATAGCCATACCGTCGTGGGTTGCAACAATAAGATTGCGTTCGCCGTCGGTAATTTCAACCCAGCAAAGCTCGTCGCCCTCGTCAAGATTGATGGCAATAATGCCTGTTTTTCTGATGTTGTTATATTGGTCAAGTGCTGTACGCTTGATAACGCCGTTACGAGTTACCATACAAAGATAATCTCTGTTGCCGTCCTTTGGCACCTTAACCATTGCAGTTACCTTTTCATCCTGCTCAATCGGCAAAAGGTTGATAACATTCATACCCTTGCTCGTTCTTGAAGCTTCCGGAATTTGATAACCTTTAAGCTTAAACACCTTACCCTTATTGGTAAAAATAAGTATTGCGTCGTGAGTTGAGCATGTAAACATATTCTTTGCAACATCCTCTTCTCTTCTCGACATACCCATAATGCCCTTGCCGCCACGGTTTTGTGCCTTGTAGGTATCAACCGTCTGACGCTTAATGTATCCTCTTTCGGTAAGAGTAAGAATACAGTCCTCAACCGGAATCAAATCCTCGTCGTCAACATCGCCGGTAAAGGCAGAAATTTCTGTTCGTCTTTCGTCGCCGTACTTGTCGGCAACCTCACGAATTTCGGTTTTAACAATTTCAAGCACTCTCTGCTCGTTGTTAAGAATATCGTTGTAGTCCTTGATTTTTTCGTGAAGTTCGTTTAACTCATTAATAATCTTTTCAATTTCAAGTCCTGCCAACTGACCCAAACGGTAAGCAACGATAGCCGCAGCCTGTGGGTCGTCAAATCCAAACTTGTCCATAATTGCCTGCTTGGCTTCGCTTTGACCGCCACGGCAGGCACGAATTGTTGCGATAACATCGTCAACAATGTCAAGTGCCTTTGCAAGACCCTCCAAAATATGTGCTCTTTCTTCAGCTTTTTTAAGGTAAAATCTTGTTCTTCTTGTGATTACCTCTTCTTGGAAAGCAATATATTTTTGAAGAATCTGCTTGAGCGTTAAAATTTTCGGCACATTACCGTCAAGTGCAAGAAGAATAACGCCGAAAGTGGTTTGCATTTCGGTCATCTTGTAAAGATTGTTAAGAACAACCTGAGCATTTGCGTCCCTTTTAACGGTGATTTCAATGTTCATACCGTGTCTGTCGGTATAGTCCTGCAAATCGGCAATACCTTCAATTCTCTTATCCTTGATAAGCTCGGCAATTTTTTCAATAAGTCTTCTCTTATTTACGCCGTAAGGAAGTTCGGTAACAACAATCTTGTATCTGTCGTTTTTCGTTTCCTTAATTTCGGCTCTGGCACGGATAATAACCTTTCCGCGACCTGTGGAATACGCTTCCTTAATACCCTTGGTACCCATAATGATACCGTAAGTCGGGAAGTCCGGACCTTTAATGTGCTGCATAATTTCGTCAAGTTCTGCGTCCGGATTGTCAATAAGACAGCATACGCCCTCTGCAACTTCACCCATATTATGCGGCGGAATGTTGGTTGCCATACCTACGGCAATACCCGACGAACCGTTTATGAGCAAGCACGGGAATTTTGTCGGCAAAACCTCCGGCTCAACTTCTGTATCGTCAAAGTTCGGAACCCAGTTTACCGTGTCTTTTTTAATATCGTCAAGCATTTTGAGCGAAATTTTGCTCATTCTTGCTTCTGTGTATCTGTACGCTGCGGCAGGGTCGCCGTCAACGCTACCGAAGTTACCGTGACCGTCAACAAGCGGATGGCGAAGTGAAAAGTCCTGTGCCATTCTTACCATTGCGTCATAAACCGATGCGTCACCGTGAGGGTGATAGTGACCGAGCACTTCACCGACAGTGGTTGCACACTTACGGTAAGGCTTGTCCGGATAAAGTCCGGTATTGTACATAGCATAAAGTATTCTTCTGTGAACAGGCTTCAACCCGTCTCTTACATCAGGAAGTGCACGAGCAACAATAACGCTCATTGAGTAGTCAAGAAAGGCACTTCTGATTTCCTTGCTGATTTCAACATCAACTATTTTTTGGTTAGAATAGTCAATATTGTCACGCACTACTTCTTTTCTTGCCATTTTGTAATATCTCCTATTCTAAATCAAATATCAAGGTTTTTAACGAATTTTGCGTTTTGTTCGATAAACTGTCTTCTCGGCTCAACCTCTTCACCCATAAGAATAGAGAAGTTTTCGCTTGCAATCTGTGCGTCGTCAATCGTAACACGCTTCATCGTTCTGAATTCAGGGTCCATTGTGGTTTCCCAAAGCTGTTCGGGATCCATTTCACCAAGACCTTTGTATCGCTGAACATCGCAATCTCCGCCCATTTTTTTAATAATTTCGTCTCTCTGGTCGTCTGAATATGCATACTCGCTCTTTTTGTTTTTTGAAACCTTAAACAGCGGTGGCATAGCGAGGAATATATGACCCTCTTCAATAAGTTCAGGCATATATCTGAAGAAAAATGTTAAAAGGAGGGTTGTAATGTGAGCACCGTCAACATCGGCATCCGCCATAAGCACGATTTTGTGATAACGAAGTTTTGAAATATCAAAATCCTCACCGATACCCGTGCCGAGTGCAGTAATAACAGGTACAAGTTTTTCGTTGCCGTAAACCTTGTCAAGTCTTGCCTTTTCAACATTAAGCATTTTACCCCAAAGTGGGAGAATTGCCATATATTGCGGGTCACGGCCGAGTTTTGCCGAACCGCCTGCCGAGTCACCCTCGACGATATAAATTTCACATTTTTCAGGTTCTTTTGATGTGCAGTCCGAAAGTTTGCCCGGAAGCGAATTGCTCTCAAGCGGTGATTTTCTTCTTGCATTTTCTCTTGCTTTTCTTGCAGCTTCTCTTGCACGGGAAGCGTCAAGCGATTTGTTGAGGAGTGCCTTTGCAACCTGCGGATGTTCCTCAAAATATGTCATAAGCTTGTCATAAACAAGACCCGAAACAAGACCGGTAATGTCTGTATTTCCGAGCTTACCCTTTGTTTGACCCTCAAACTGAGCCTCGGTAAGTTTAACGGAAATAACAACGGTAATGCCTTCACGAACATCTTCGCCGCTGAATTTCTTGTCGCTGTCTTTAAGTATGCCGTACTTTTTGCCGTAATCGTTAAACACTCTTGTAAGTGCGGTTTTAAAGCCCGTTTCGTGCGTACCGCCGTCAACAGTGTTAATATTGTTTGCAAAAGAAAGCTTTGTTTCGGAATAGCTGTCCGTATAGCAAAGTGCAACTTCTGCACTTCTGTCATCTTTAGTTGTGGAAATGTGGATAACTTCCGACTGAATAGGAGTAAGTCCTCTGCTTTCGTTAATCCATTCAACAAACGAGCGAATACCGCCCTCGTAGCAGTAAACCGCTGTATGTTCATCTTCGCCGTACTTGTCGCCTTCCGGCTTTTCAACAAGTTCACGCTTATCCGTAAGGCTGATTGAAAGACCCGCATTTAAGAAAGCCTGTTCACGAAGTCTTCTTTCAAGAACCTCAAAATCATACATTGTGGTTTCTTGGAAAATTTCGTCGTCCGCCTTAAATTTAATGAATGTTCCGTGGCCGTCGCTGTCGCCGATAATATGCAAATCGTTTACCGGCACACCTCTTTCAAATCTCTGTGCATAGATGTGTCCGTTTTGAGTAACCTCAACTTCCATCCACTCAGAAAGAGCATTTACAACCGACGAACCAACGCCGTGCAAACCGCCCGAAACTTTATATCCCGAGCCGCCGAATTTACCGCCGGCGTGAAGAACCGTAAGTACAACGGTTACGGCAGGAAGTCCCATTTTTTCATTAATACCTGTCGGAATACCGCGGCCGTTATCACGAACAGTAATAACATTGCCCGGCAAAATTTCCGTTTCAATATGAGTACAATATCCGGCAAGGGCTTCGTCGATTGAGTTGTCCACGATTTCGTAAACAAGATGATGAAGTCCTCTCGGTCCTGTTGAGCCTATGTACATACCCGGTCTTTTTCTAACCGCTTCAAGACCCTCAAGAACCTGAATATCATCGGCGTTGTAATCGTCCGTTACAACGGTATTCATATCTTCTTCTTCAAGATTGGTTAATTTCTTTTCTTCTTCCATTTAATAACCCCATTTATTTGGCACGCTTATTGAGCGTACCCGTGTTTATCGGACTTACAAAAACATTTTTGTCTGTTACAACAAAACATTTCGGCAAGTCATAGTTTACATAAATTACTCTTTTATCTTTTTCGGCTTTTTTCAGATAATCTCTTGTAGCTTTGTTGACCGTCGATGTATCCATATCAAAAATACCGATTATGTCTTTATCTCTCACGAGGGTGTCCTCGCCTATATGAAGATACATTGTCACCCCTCCGAGAGTGTTCCGTTTTCTATATGAAAAGTTTTGCCCTTTTTCAGTCTGAGCACTGTTTCTTTGTCACAGCAGGTAATAAACACTTGCAAATCTTTAATGTGATTTAAAATATAATCCTGCCGTTTTTCGTCAAGTTCGCTCATAACATCGTCAAGCAGGGCAATCGGATTTTCGCCTGTCATTTCTTTGAGTAAACTTGCCTCAGCAAGTTTAAGTGCAAGCACCGAGCTTCTCTGCTGACCCTGACTGCCGTAAGTTTTAACGCTTTTGCCGTTAATCAAAATTTCAATATCGTCACGGTGCGGTCCTTTTGTTGTGGTGTGATTGAGCACATCGATTTTTGTATGACTTTTCAGTTTCTCATACAGTTTTTTTTCAATGTCGTTCACATCACTCATATAAGTATCCGCCCCGATATAAGCAAGTTCAATGTTTTCCTTGCCGTCGCTTATACCCTCAAATATACTTTCAAGATACGGTTTAAGTGCTTTTAGGTACATAATTCTTTGAAAAATAATTTTTGCACCTAAATTTGCAAGGTTAACATTCCAAACTTCAAGCATCGGCTCAACTTCTTCGGCTTTTTCTGCTTTTTTTAGCAAAGTATTTCGCTGAACAAGAGTTCTGTTATAATTTTTCAGCAAGGTTCTGTAATTGCTTTTTATTTGGCACAACGCTCCGTCAATAAATTTTCTGCGTTCGCTCGGTCCGTCTTTTATCATATTAAGATGGTCGGGACTGAAAATAACCGTTTTTATTTCGTCTCCGAGTTGAGCTGCACTTTTTTTCTTTATGCCGTTTAATTGTACCGATTTTCTGTCTTTTATGATGATTTCGGCTGTTTGTTCTCTGCTGTTTGCATAAAAATCAAGATTTAATTTTGCATAATTGCAGTTAAATTTTACGAGTTCTTTATCTTTAGCTCCTCTGAAACTTTTTGCTCCGCTGAAAAGATAAATTGCTTCAAGCAAATTTGTTTTGCCCTGAGCATTTTGACCCCATATAATATTTACATCATCAAAATTAACCGACAGTTCTTTTATATTTCTGTAATTTTCAAGTGTAATTGAATTAATCTTCATTTACTATCGTATAGTCAACGGCAAAAGCTGTAACAACATCGCCGTTTCTTATTTTTTTACCTCTTGCGGTGCAAACTTCGCCGTTTACTCTGATTATTCCGTCTTGAATAAACTCTTTTGCCTGACCGCCCGTTTCCGCAATGCCTTTAAATTTCAAAAAGGATTGAAGTTGTATAAAATCTGTGTTAATTTTTACCGTTTCTTTTTGATGTTCGCCTGTTTTTACTCTAATTTTCATTTTTTAACCTCATAGGAAGCACAAGGAATATAAAATTATCTGCATTTGTCGGCTTAATTACGGCAGGACTTACCGGACCGCCGAGTTCAATTTTTACTTCGTCCGTATCACTTGCGTGAAGTGCGTCAAGCATAAATTTTGAGTTAAAGCCGATTTCAACTCTGTCACCGCAAGTATTTGCATGAGCGTAGTCAACAACCCGTCCGAGACTTGATACTGTTGACACTCTCATTTGATCGCCGTCAAACAAACATCTGATTGGGTTCTTTTGATTGTTTTCAATAACCGGAAGAGTTCTTTCAATACAGTCTATTGCGTCACTTGTATTAATAAGTACAGTTGTTTTTGATACACTCGGAATAGCCGCGTTGTAATCAATAAATTCACCGTCAAGAAGTCGGCTGATAATGCTGTAATTATCAATTTCAAATACAATATGGCGTTTGCTGATAAGCATATTTATTGTTTTTTCTTCTTCGGTATTAAATAATTTTGTAATTTCTTTGATTGTTTTTTTAGGCACAACAAATTCAAGAGGTTCACCGTCATAATTGATTTGCTCTTTTCTGATAGCAAGTCGGTAGCCGTCAACACCTATCATAGTGATTGTGCCGTCTTCTATAACAAACTTAAGTCCCGTGTAAACAGGTTTTGACGATTCATTATCTGCAACGGCAAAAACCGTTTGACTGACCATTGAATTCATAAGACTTTGGTCAAGTTCGATTTTTTGACCGTTGTTAACAGACGGAAGCTCCGGATAATCATCTGCGTCAATACCCGTAATATTATACTGTGCCGCACCGCTGACAATAGAAACCGAATTGCCGTTTGTTTCAATAGAAACTTCGTCATTATTCAGCTTTCTGATAATGTCGCAAAGCACTTTTGCATTAATTACAATAGCACCCGGCTCAACAACATCAACACTCATAATTGTATTGATACCGAATTCAAAATCGTATCCCGTAAGGCTTAATGTATCGCTTCCGCATTCAATGAGGATACCCTCAATTGTCGGAATTGTAACCTTGGTGCTTACCGCTTTGATAACATTGTTACAGGCAGCAGATAATTCTTTAGTATTGCATATAAATTTCATACCGATGCTCCTCTTATATGATATAGCTTTAAACGGCTAATTTATTTATTGAAATAGCGATGTTGAAATATCAGGTGTTATTTTGCCTCAATTTGCCTTTCGGCAAATTTTTTTCTATCACAATATATCATTCTTATAGTAATAGTAATAGAGGCGGTGAAAATTGTGTAAAACTGCTCAAACCGTTTTATTTGGCAGTTTTAGCTACAAAAATATTTAACACCGTATTTGTGAAAAAATTGTTTAAACTGTGTAAAATTTCTGTTTTCCACTTACCGTGTGAAAAATCAGTGTGTGGAAAAGGAAAATTTTGTGGAAAATAATTGTAATAAATTATTTGAACCGCACCTTTAAATAATCAAATATTATTGGCACGATGTAGGCTGTTGAGAAAGGTTCTGAATTTTGTTTTCTTGCGAGTGGGAGCTGTACGATGGTACCGCCCCCGAGAAAAAAACGAAAAACGCCAAAAGTGGTGCAAACTCAATGTTTGCGGCACTTTTACAATCCCTCCGAGTGCGATAAATCGCACCCACCTCCCTTTACACAAGGGAGGCAATAAGCGGTTGAATATTTTATTGACGTGGTTCAGGGGCTTTATCGACAGTCTGAGGCGAACTGTGTTCGCCTGTTATTCTTTTACATTATTGATAATGTCGCTCACCTGATATTCAAGTGCCGAATCCGACTTCATCTTCTTTTCAAACTTTTCTACATTGTACATAACCGTAGAATGGTCCTTGCCGAATTTTTCGCCGATAGCCTTAAAGCTCATATCGGTTACTTCTCGGATAATGTAAAAACACATTTTTCTTGCCGTGCTGACATCGCTCGTCTGTTTTTTACTGTAAATGTCTTCAACCGAAACACCGGTTGTTCTGCTTACTTCGTCAACAATAGTTTTGAGTATGTCACCAATCGGGCGAATATCGTTTTGAACGGCTTTAATAGCACCCTGTGCAAGTGAAATTGTAGGCGTCTGTTCGCTGAATTTGCAAATTGCCTGCAATCTTTTTGTAATTCCCTCAAGTTGACGGATATTTGTTTTGATATTTTCGGCAATGTATTCAACAACGCTGTCGTCTTCAATTTCAAAATCAAGAAGTTGAGCTTTTCTTTTGATAATAGCACATCTTGTTTCAAATTCCGGAGACTGAATATCTGCCAAAAGTCCGCTTTCAAATCTGGAACAAAGCCTTTCCGTAAGTGATTTAATTTCTTTAGGCGGACGGTCGGAAGTAAGTACAATTTGTTTGCCGTTGTCTACAAGACTGTTAAATGTGTGAAAAAATTCTTCTTCCGTTTGTGTTTTACCGGCAATAAACTGAACATCGTCAACCAAAAACAAATCAATATTGTTTCTGTATTTATTGTGAAATTCGTCAACCGTCTTTTTGCCGAGACTTTCAATAAATTCGTTGGCAAAATTTTCTGCCTTAACATAAGTAATTTTCATTTCCGGATAATTGCGACTTACTTCATAATTAATTGCGTTGAGCAAATGAGTTTTGCCAAGACCGCTTGAACCGTAAATGAAAAGTGGGTTGTAATTGTAATATTTTGCACCGTTACTGATTTGACCTGCCGGGTCTGCCGCAATTGCCTTTGCCGCAGCGTATGCAAATCTGTTGCTCGGGCCGACAATAAAGTTGTCAAAAGTAAAAGTTTCGTTTTTAAAATCGGCAAAACTCATCTCCGTTTTTTGCTTTTGGCTCATTTCATCTTCCGGACAATAAAAAATGATTTTAACCTCAAAACCGCAAACAACCAAAAATGCTTCTTCAATTAAACTGCCGTATCTGCCGACAACCGTATTTTTCTTAAATTCATTGCCGAATTTAAGCGTTGCCTCGCTTCCGTTGAATTTTATCATTTCTATCGGAGCAAACCACAGATTGTAAGCTGTTTCGTTTGTTTGTTCTTTGCAATAAAGGAGAACATTTTGCCATAGTTCCTGGTATGTATCCATAAAGTTGTAATCTCTCTCCAATATATCATTATTTTGTTTGTATTGTATCTATATTTAAGTTTTTTAAAAATTTTAATAAAATGTATTGCACCGAGCGGACAGCCTTTTTGGGGATAAATAAAAAAGACTGAGGCACTATACATAATCTATTATAGTAAACATCACACTTTAAGTCAATATATATTTAAAATAAATAATAATTATAATCTTATTATAATATATACCCTGTATAATATAGCGTTAAAATACTATGGTAATTTTTGATTGTATAATGTAGTTGCAATTTGAATGTTTTTAATCTATAATAAATTCAATATTATATAGAGAAAGGCAGAATATGAAAATTTTTAAGCACCGCGGCGATATTTATATCGGTAAATCAAGCGGTAAAAAGAGCAAGGAAGAGCATATTTTACTTATTTTACTCATTATTGTTGTTATATTTACGGTTGCTTTTTTTGCAATTCTGTCGCAAAAGTATTCATCGGTAAAGGAATTTTTTGCAGGCGACAGCGTAACCGTTACCGAAGAGGCGGACAACAGCGTTGAGGAGTTACCGCAAATTTCGGGTAAAAGCAATTTTTTGATTATAGAAACGGATGAAGAAGAGTCCGTTATTCATTTTGCTTTTTTGATTCAGGCGGACAAGGACACTCAAAGTTATAAGGTTTGTACTCTGTCACCCAAAACGGATATTGACGGTCAGTCACTTTATGATTTGTATTCGCTTGGCGGCGGAGCAACAATTCAAACAAAACTCACGGCTTACCTCGGTGTTAATATTGATTATTACGCTGCAATCAAAACCGATGATTTTATTGAATTTGTAAACAAACTCGGCAGTTATGTTTATCCGTCAACCGAAGCGGTTAAATTCAGTAATGAAGACGAAAACGACAAGTATTCCGTGCGTATCGACAAAGGAGAGCAAAAACTTTCGGGTTCCGAAACTTCCGACCTTTTGCGTTACTATTCAAACGATAAGGTGGATTATGCCAAATCAAACGAAATAATACTTTACGGACTTACCGAGCTTTTCAATTCGGATAATTATGAAAACGCAGAGGCAATATTCAGACTGTTTATCAACAGTGCCACAACAAATATAACCGTTCGTAATTTTCAGGATAATATTGACTCACTTGAAGTTTTTTGCAAAAAGAACACTGATATTTCGGTTTATTCAGCAACGGTTAAATACAAATCAAATGTGCTTACGCAAAAATCCGTGCAGGAAATTAAGAGCTATTTCAGCGAATAAAAATAAACATATAATATAAGCGGAATAGTGTGATTTTTCAAACTATGTTTCCCCTTAAAATTAAAGGGAGGTGTCAAACCGCAGGTTTGACGGTAGGGTTTATTAAATTTAAACCTTTTCGTTTTTTTGCAATGCAAAATCAATATATAGAGGAATAATTATGATTACAGAAGAAAACAAACAAAAAATAATGAATGCCGTTCGTGATATTCTTGAAGCGGTAGGCGAAGATGTAAACCGTCCGGGACTTATTGAAACGCCGAAAAGGGTTGCGAATATGTATGAGGAAATGTTTGCCGGTCTCGACAGTGACGCAACGCAGTATCTTAAATTGTTTGACGAAAAATCAAACGACGAAATGGTTATTGTGCGTGACATACCGTTTTCATCAATGTGCGAACATCATTTACTTCCGTTTGTCGGAAAGGCACATATTGCTTATATTCCGTCGGATAACAAAATTCTCGGTCTTTCAAAATTTGCGAGAATAGTCAACAATTTTGCAAAGCGACCGCAGGTTCAGGAGCGTTTGACTTCGGACATTGCCGATTTTTTGGAGGACGAGCTTTCACCAAAGGGTGTTGCGGTAATTATTGAGGCGGAACATACCTGTATGACAATCCGAGGAGCAAAGGCGTCGGAGTCGTCAACAATGACATCGGCACTTCGCGGAAATATGAAAAAAGACGCACGCACAAGGGCAGAGGTTTTGTCTTTGCTTAAATCATAAATGTATCCAATCGAAAATGAGGTTTTATTATGATTTGGAAATGTACCGACAAAAATATTGAATACGGCGACAGACCGCTTGTTATGGGAATTGTAAATGTTACGCCCGACAGTTTTTCGGACGGCGGCGACCATTTTACACCCGAGGCGGCAGTGGAATATGCCTTGAAACTCGTTGAGGACGGAGCGGACATTTTGGATTTCGGTGCACAAAGTACCCGTCCGGGATATACCGAGATTTCTCCGATTGAGGAAATGGACAGGCTTGAGCCGGTTATTTCAAAGGTAAGAGCACAGACTGATGTGCCGATTAGCGTTGACACTTATTTTCCGGTTGTTGCACTTAATACGATTGAGTGGGGTGCAAATATCATTAACGATGTCAGCGGTGTTATCAACGAAAAAATGGCAAAAGTTGTTAAAGATAACAACGCAGGCTGGATAATTATGCACAACGGTGCCGGAGGAGTGAACGAAGTGCACAAATTTTTTAACGATTCCATACAACAGTGCGAAGCACTCGGAATAGACAAAAATCAGCTTTGCTTTGATATGGGTATAGGTTTTGGCAAAGAGAGAGTGCAGGATTTGGCTCTTATTTCGCGTATAAGCGATTACAAGCCCGACGGTTATCCTCTGTTACTCGGAACCAGCAGAAAGCGTGTTATAGGCGAATACGGCGGCGAGAGCGTGCCTAAAAACCGTGATTACGGCAACATTGCAGCCGATACGGCGGCAGTTTTGGGCGGAGTTGATATAATTCGTCTTCACAATGTAAAAGCTGAAAAACAGGGTATAAACCTTGCATATGCAATCAAAAAATCTCAAATGAATAAATAAGGGAAAATTATGGATAAAATTTCAATCAAAGGCTTAAAACTTTTTGCCTACCACGGAGTTAATCCCGAGGAAAAAGAAAACGGTCAAAATTTTGTGATAGATTTGGATTATTATGTCAACATTGCAAAGGCATGCCAAATGGATACGCTTGACGACACGGTAAGTTATGCAAAGGTTGTCAAAACTGTTCGCCGTGTTTTTACGGCAGAAAAATATGATTTAATCGAAAGAGCCGCACAGGTTATCGCAGACGCTGTTCTTGATGAGTTTGAAGATATTTTTAAGGTTGAAGTAACGCTCAAAAAACCCGAAGCACCGATAAGCGCCGAGTTTGATTATGTTGCTGTATCAATCACGAGAGAAAGGTAAAAATATGACTTATGTTCTTGCAATAGGCACAAATATAGGCAACAGAAAAGAAAATATTGACTCGGCGGTCGAGGCAATCAATCTTGTGCCGAAAACTTCAATTATCGCCTGTTCCTCGATTTATGAAACCGAGCCGGTCGGATATGACGAGCAGGACAATTTTTACAATGCGGTCGTTCTTGTTGAAAGCGGTCTTGACCCACACGAAATGCTCGGTGCCTGCCTTGGTATAGAAGCAGGATTCGGCAGAGTACGAACTATCAAAAACGGGCCGAGAGTATTGGATATTGATTTGATTTTTGCTGAAGATAAGGTTATAAACAGCGAAAATCTTGTTTGTCCGCATCCGCGTTACAGTGAACGCAGATTCGTGCTTGAACCGCTTTTGGAACTGTTCCCGAACGGCGAATTTTTTGACAATAATTTTCTTAAATCGGCTGAAACTATCGACGGTCAGTTTGTAAGAGCGGTTGACCGAATAAAAATGATATAAAGTAAAATATACCTCTGTTAATTTGTTGTTGTTTTCAAACAATAGTATTGCCTAAAGGCAAATAATTAACGGAGGTATTTTTTATGAGTATTAAAGCGTCAAAAATGATGATGAAATGCGTGGGAGCAACGCTTGCACTTTGTTCCGCAATGGCAATCGCCGGCGGTTGCTGCTGTTCGGGTTCGTCATCAACAAAAAAGTTTATGAAAAAAACGATGAACAAAATGTCTGATGTTGTGGACACTCTTGCATCGTTTATGTAAAAAGACGGTGGGGTTTTACTTCTTAACCCCTCAGTCGTGCAAAAACACGACAGCTCCCCTAACCATTAGGGGAGCCGAGATAGGTTTAAACTTATGCCTTGTTTACAGAACCGAAGAGTTCCATCTTTTCCTTAACTTTGTCGCAGATAGCCTGAGCACCCGGAGCGAGGAGCTTACGAGGGTCAAAGCCCTTGCCTTCTCTGTCCTTGCCTGCTTCAACATAAGCACGGGTAGCTTCTTGGAATACAAGCTGGCACTCTGTGTTTACATTAATCTTTGAGACGCCGAGGTCGATAGCCTTTTTAATCATATCGTCAGGAATACCTGTGCCACCGTGAAGAACGAGAGGCATAGCACCTGTCTTTTGCTGAACAGCGTCAAGTGTTTCAAATGAGAGACCTGCCCAGTT
This sequence comes from bacterium, assembly GCA_963661495.1. GTDB lineage: Bacteria > Bacillota > Clostridia > Oscillospirales > Acutalibacteraceae > Eubacterium_R. The sequence continues at coordinate 48,960 of CAVLCA010000002.1, read as the reverse complement.
TTCAGGATATTTACCGTGAATATTGCCGATACCTGCTGCAAGCATATCAACACCGAGGTCTGCAATCATCTTGCATTCTTCAGGGTCTGCACATTCGCCTGCACCGATAACACCGTCTTCTTCACCGCCGATTGAACCAACTTCAGCCTCGATTGAAAGACCGAGAGCGTGAGCAACATTTACAAGCTCTGTTGTTTTTGCAACATTTTCTTCAATCGGATAGTGTGAGCCGTCAAACATAATTGATGTGAAGCCTGCTTTAATGCACTTGTAGCAGCCTTCGTATGTGCCGTGGTCAAGGTGAAGTGCAACAGGAACTGTGATACCGAGTTCCTCGTCCATAGCCTTTACCATAGCCGCAACTGTCTTAAAGCCTGTCATATATTTGCCTGCACCCTCGGATACACCCAAAATAACAGGGCTGTTAAGTTCCTGTGCAGTGAGAAGAATAGACTTTGTCCATTCAAGGTTGTTAATATTGAATTGACCTACTGCATAGTGGCCTTCTTTTGCTTTTTTCAGCATTTCTGTAGCGGAAACTAACATAATTTTACTCTCCTATATTGTTAAAATTTGAGTATTGCTACCCATTCATCAATAGTATAATACATTGACAAACAAATATCAACCTTTTTTTATAGTTCAGTTTAAGGCTCCCCTTGTTGCAAGGGGAGTTGTCGGAAAATATAAGTCATTCAAACCGACCAAGGCTCCAAATATAAATCAAAAAACCTATCAAGGCTCCCCTTATTTATAAGGGGAGCTGTCTGCATCTTGTATGCAGACTGAGGGGTTAACATCAAGGGGAGCTGTCTGCATCTTGTATGCAGACTGAGGGGTTAACATCAAGGTGAGCTGTCGCACCTTATGTGCGACTGAGGGGTTAATTCAGTAAGTAAAACCCCACCGCTTCAATCATTTACGGGAAGATGATATCTTCCCCTACAGAGGTAAGCGACACAATATACGCTGTTATTCAATCTCCATAACGGATTTGAGTACCCATTTTGCACTTTCCTGAACCTCGCCTACCGTAATGCCGAAAGGCTTGCCGAGAGTGGCAAAAAGCGTTCCGTCCGGCTTGCCGTTTGTAATTCGGTCGCCGCCCGGCATAAGCACATTTACACCGCTTCTTACTCTGTATGCCTGGTCACGCATTTTAGGGAATTCAATGCTCTTTGACGGGTGCATCCACCAGTCGGTCATAACATTGCCCTCATATCCCCACTCGTTGCGGAGAACCGTAACACAGGTGTCGTAATTGTAGTGACTCCACACGCCGTTTATTTTGTTGTACGAAGTCATAATATTTTTCGGGTGAGCCTCTTTTATGCAGATTTCAAACGCTTTGAGATAAATTTCACGCAAAGCACGCTCGCTGACTTGTGAATCGTTTGTTGTTCGTGCAAGTTCCTGATTGTTGCACGCAAAGTGTTTAGGACACGCAGAACCGCCGAGCGACTGAATACCTTTTACGCAAGCCGCACCCATTTTGCCGCTTACATACGGGTCCTCGGAGAAATATTCAAAATTTCTGCCGCAAAGCGGATTTCTGTGAATATTCATTCCCGGAGCGAGAAGAACATCACTGCCTTTTTCTTTCATTTCTTTTGCGATAACCGAATAGAGTTTTTCAACAAGGTTTGTGTTGAACGAGCAGGCAAGAAGTGTGCCGATAGGCAAAAGCGAACAGCACGACACGATTCTGATACCCGACGGGCCGTCTGTTGTGATAATCGGCTTGACGCCCTTGTCACGCAGACTTTGGAGCACACCGCCGTACGCACCGGCGTTGCCTCTTGCACCGAGCGGCGAATTCATTTTGTAGTCGCCCCGTGTGATTGCTTCAAGTTCAACATTGTCAAGCTGTGCCACAAATTCGTCAAGAGTTGCCTTGCCGTCTTTTACATCCTGAAGTTTAATTCCTCTGTCGCCTGTTTGCTCAATGTCGGCAGGGAGATTGTTGATAATTCTTGTTGCAAGGTCGTATTTTTCCTTTGCCGCAAGTTTTGAGCCGAGTAAATATTTGCCGTGTTTTTCCTCCGCACGCCAAACAAGGAAGTCCGCTTTAGGTGCACAAATCTGCTTGAGCTGTTCCCAAACTTCAGTGCTTTCCTGATAATATGTAAACACTTTTTCGCCTGTTCTGACATCGTTTCCGGCGTAAAAATCATATTCGCCTTTTTCGGTAACATACGCACTTGCGTTGTTCGTTGAACCGCAGTCGTCATAAGATGTAAGCTGATACATATCAACGCTTAGAGTCACTTTTTGACTGCCGTTCGGCTCAATAAGGTCGGTTTTTGCAAAGTCAACCAAAATTCTCTTTGGATTGCCGAGTTTTCCGCAAGGCTTGTTGAGATAAAGCTGAACGGTTTCCTTGCCGGCAAGGTCGCCCGTGTTGGTAACCGTAAATTCAAAATCAAAGCCGTTGCCGTTTGCTTTCGCCTTGTCGCACTTTATGTCAAAGGTTGTATAACTTAAACCGAAGCCGAAAGGATAAAGCACTTTTTCCTGTGCGAAACTTTCAAAATATCTGTAACCGACAAAAATATCTTCGGTGTATTCGTTTGCTTTTTTGTTGCCGAACTGTGCCGATGACGGATAATCAAAGTAATTTTTTGCAATTGTATCGGTCAGCTTACCGCTCGGATTGACATTTCCGCAAAGCAAATCCGCAACGGCATTACCGCTTTCCATTCCGCCTTGCCAAACATACATAACCGCACCGATTTTGTCGCCGTAATGCTTAACCCAGCTCATATCGATAATACTGCCGACATTAAGCAAAACAACCACTTTATCAAAATGAGCGGTCACAAGGTCGAGCATTTCAATTTCCTCATCGTGAAGAAAATAACTGCCGTTTTCAAGATTGCAATCTCTGTCTTCACCCGATGAACGGCCGATTGTAACCACTGCAACATCGCTGTTTGCTTTGGCGTTTGCAACGATTTCGTCCGTGAGCGGCATTTCCCAATATCTGAGCGGCCAATGTGCCCAATATCCGTGCGATACGGGATTTTTTTCACGCCACTGCATATAGATGTTGTGGAGCGACTGATTAAGATTTAACTTGTCGCAGTTTTCGATGCCCTCGGCAATGTCGATATTGTACGGTCTGATAACATCGCCGCCGCTGCCGTAGCCTACAAAAAAGTAATCTTTGTAGGTTCTGCCGAAAAGCGACACGGTTGTACCCTCTTTAAGCGGCAAAACATTGTCGTTTTTCAACAAAACAGCACCTTCTGCCGCCGCCAAACGGGCAAGCTCCGGCATACCGTCGGTAATAGATTTTTCAACCTCAATTTCACCGTTTTCGTCCTGTGAAACAGATGTGAATTTCGTTACGATTTTTCCGATTTTGTCGTTAAATTTATCCTTAAAAGTCATAATGCATCTCCTTGTGCTTATTCTGACGGTTTGTACTGCTCCTCAAATAATTCTTCAAGGTGTTCGCTTGTTTTTGCAAGTCGCCTTTGCGACACCAAAAATACTATTTCGTCTCCGGCTTTAAGCACAACATCGCCGTTAGGGGTTATGCTGTCCTCACCACGCTCAACCGTGATGATAAGAGCGTGCCTGCCCCAATCAATGTCTTTGATTTTTTTGTCGGCAATGTCGCTTCCCGTCGGGATAACAAACGATTTGATAATTTTTTCTCTTTTTGAAATTTCACCGCTCGCATCTTCGCTTGTCGGCGTTGAAATCCTTGCAAGAAGTGCCTCGTATATCGGCTCGCTTCCCAAAAGATTGGACACCGCATAGCTTGTAAGTGCAACCGTTACAAGCGGCAAAATGTTGTTCATATTGCCTGTAAGCTCAAACACCAAAACCACACCTGTAATCGGGCTTTTGATGGTAGCCGAGAAAAATCCCGCCATACCGATAACGGCAAATTCTTCCCACAGTCCGTTTGGAAGTCCTGTAATTTGAAGTGCTATCGAACCAAAGGACGCACCGAGATATGTGCCCAAAATACACAGCGGATAAAGTGTTCCGCCGGGAGCTCCGCACGCAAAGCAAATTGCACCGAACAAAAATTTTGCAACCAGCAAGCCGAACATAAGACCGAAGCCCGGCTTTTCGTTCATCAAAAACTCAACCATAGAGTGACCGCCGCAAAGCACTTGCGGACAGATAAGTCCGACAACTCCGCTGAAAACGAAAACAAGCGGAAGTTTAACCGTGTTCGGAATACTTTTTACAGCTTTAAAACAGTCTTGCATTTTGAGCATAATTTTGGTATAACCAACGCCCGAAAGACCGATTATTATACCCAGCAAAATCAAAATCCAATAATATTTCAGCGGAAAATTAACCGTGTCGTAGTTGAAAATAGTGTTTTGACCGAAAAACAGCTTAGACACATAGTCGGCAACAACGGTTGCCACAATGCCCATACAAAGAATATTTTTGTCAAACGAGTGATGAATTTCTTCAAGCACAAACATAATTCCGGCAAGCGGAGCATTAAATGCCGCCGCCATACCAGCACCCGCACCGCACGAAATCATACGAAGCTCGGTTGTTTTGTCCGCCTTTGTAATTCTTGCAACGCCCTTTGCCGCCATTCCGCCAAGCTGAACGCTCGGACCCTCTCTGCCGAGTGAAAGACCGGCAAACACCGAAGCCGTGCCGCCTATGAGTTTTGCAACAAGAACTTTCCACCACGACGGCGACATTCTGCCTTTAATTTCGCCCGTAATCTGCGGAATGCCCGAACCGCCCGAAGCCGGCTCCCACTTGATGATGTAGCAAACAAAAGTGCCGATTAACCACAAAATGCCAAACCATATTGCGATTTTCCACCAACTGCCGTGGATAAATGTTAAAACTTTATTCAGTCCGTCTTCCGCAACAGACAGCATATATCTGTACAGCACAGCGACAAGACCGGCAAACAAACCGACTTCAAGCCCTCTTATAACAAGAAAGAAAGCCTCGCTGTTTTTTGATTTAATTTTTCTGATTGTGTTTATCTTCTTCTGTTCTCTCATACTTATATTATATATATTACCTTTGCACTTTTCAACAAGAAAATGGAAATATACGCCGACAGAAATTGTGTTGATTTAGCTTTGGTGTTTGTGTATAATAATAAAAGAAAGGAGCGATTTTATGTCAAAAACAGAAATAGAAAATCAAATCAGACAACTGCTTGTAAAATATAATGCGGAATATGCGCTCCTTTTCGGCTCATATGCAAGGGGCGAAGAAACCGAAAATTCGGATGTTGATGTTGTTGTTTTTGGCGGTGACGGATTTAAAAAATATAATATTTTTGCCTTTGCCGAGGATTTGCGACAGCTCACGGGCAAGGATGTTGACGCATTTGAAATTTGCGAGATAGACAAATCCACACCGTTTTATGACAATGTTATTAAAGAAGGAATCAAGATTGCATGAAAAAGTCTGACACAGAAAGAATTAAAAAAATTGTTTCCACTTGGGAAGCGTTGAAAAGACAGATTGACGAACATTCAATCACCAAAGAGCAATTGCTTGATGATGAGTTTTCGCAATGGGCGGTTACAACACCTCTTTACAATATAGGCGAGCAGGTGTACAAAATCAGTGAAGAAACCAAAAAACAATATCCTCAAATTATTTGGAGCGTTGTGTCGGGTTTGCGTTACCGCCTTGTTCACGATTATGAGGGCATAAATTGGAGCATCATCGTTGATGTGATTTTTAACGAGATGGAAGATTTTGTAAACGAAGTTAAAAAGTTAATATAAAAGAGAGCCGTTTCACGATTTTGTGAAACGGCTTTTACAGTTGCTATGTTTGATTTTTAATCTCTGTAAATAATTGCTTCTCTTTCAGGGCCGTTTGATACCATATTAATCTTATGGCCGAGTTCGTTTTCAACAAAGAGAACATATTCCTGTGCTTCTTTAGGGAGCTTGTCAAATTCTTTAATGCCTCTGATATCGCAGTGCCAGCCCTTGAGAGTTTTAAGAACGGGTTTTGCTTTTTTAAGAACAGAGGTTGTCGGGAAGTCTTTTGTTACTTCGCCGTCAATATCGTAACCGACGCAAACTTTGATTTCTTCAAGATATGAAAGACAGTCAAGAGCAGTCATAACAACCTGAGTTGCACCCTGACATTCAATGCCGTAACGGGAAGCAACGCAGTCAAACCAGCCGACTCTTCTCGGTCTGCCGGTCGTTGCACCGAATTCGCCTTTGTCGCCGCCGTGAATACGGAGTTCCTGAGCTTCGTCGCCGAAAATTTCCGATACAAATTCGCCTGCACCTACTGCTGATGAATAGGCCTTTGTTACAACAACGATGTCCTTAACCTCGTGAGGCGGAATGCCTGCACCGACACAGCCGTAACCTGCAAGGGTCGATGAAGATGTAACCATTGGATAAATGCCGAAATCAGGGTCTTTAAGAGTGCCGAGCTGACCTTCAAGCAAGATGTTTTTGCCGTCTTTGAGTGCCTGTGCAATGTACTTGTGAGTGTCGCAAACATAAGGTGCAATCTTTTCTCTGTATTCAACACAGGTGTTGTAAAGCTCTTCTTCGCTGAGAAGCGGTTTGTGGTAAACATGTTCAAGAGTAAGGTTTTTGAGCGTGCATATATTTTTGAGCTTTGCCTTGAGAGTTTCGTCGTCAAAAAGCTCGTTTACCTGAATACCGATTTTTGAATATTTATCCGAGAAGAAAGGTGCAATACCGCTCTTTGTTGAACCGAATGCGTTTTTGCCGAGTCTTTCCTCTTCATATGTATCAAGTAAAATATGATATGGCATAAGGATTTGTGCTCTGTCGCTTACAAGAAGTTTCGGATTAAGACCCGCCTTTTTAACATCTTCAAGCTCGTTGATGAATTTGTTGATGTCAAGTGCAACACCGTTGCCGATAATACAGGTTGTGTGATCGTAGCACACACCCGACGGCATAAGGTGAAGAGCGAATCTGCCGTGCTCGTTAATGATGGTGTGACCTGCGTTTGCACCGCCCTGAAAGCGAATAACAATGTCGCTCTTTTCAGCGAACATATCTGTGATTTTACCCTTGCCTTCGTCGCCCCAGTTGGCGCCTACTATTGCTCGTACCATTTTTATTCTCCTTAATGATGAATTGGTAATAATTTGATTATTAATGAATTTTTGATGTTGGTGAGTTGATGTTTGGGAGTTTATAACCCCTCCGTCAACACTTCGTGTTGCCACCTCCCCTTATAAATAAGTGGAGGCTAAAAAGGGATGGAGATTGATATCATCCTCCGTCAACACTTCGTGTTGCCGCCTCTTGTATATGGGAGGCTGATAGGATTAATGATGGAAGAGGCGAATGCCTGTCATAGCCATTGCTATGCCGTATCTGTCACAGCATTCAATAACATTTTCATCTCTTACCGAACCGCCCGGTTGAGCGATGTATTTAACGCCTGATTTAACGGCTCTTTCAATATTGTCTTCAAACGGGAAGAACGCGTCCGAACCGAGAGCAACATTGTCCATTTTTTCGTGCCAAGCCGCTTTTTCCTCTGCCGTGAACGGTTCCGGTTTAACGGTGAAATATCTTTGCCATACTCCGTCTTTGAGGAGTTCTTCGTAATCGTCTGAAATGTAAAGGTCAATTGCATTGTCGGCGTCGCACTTTCTTATGCCGTCGATAAACGGAAGAGAAAGCACCTTTTCGTTTCTTCTAAGCCAAAGCATATCTGCTTTTGAGCCTGCCATTCTTGTGCAGAGAATTCTGCTCTGCTGACCTGCACCGACGCCGAGAGTTTGACCGCCTTTTGCGTAAACAACGGAGTTTGACTGCGTGTATTTGAGTGTAATCATTGAAATGAGCAAGTCGATTTTTGCAATTTCCGGAATGTCCTTAACCTTTGTAGGCATATCGTCAAACAAATCCATCGTGATTTTTGCATCGTTGCGTTTTTGCTCAAACTTGATGCCGAAAACCTGCTTTGTTTCGATTTCCTCGGGAACATAATCGGCGTCCATTTGAATGATGAGGAAGTTGCCTCTGCGTTTCGATTTAAGAAGTTCAAGAGCTTTGTCGCTGTAAGACGGAGCGATAATTCCGTCCGAAACTTCTTTTATAAGAAACTGTGCAACCGATTCGTCACACTCGTCCGAAAGAGCAACAAAATCGCCGAACGATGACTGTCTGTCCGTGCTTCTTGCTCTTACATAAGCTTGTGCGATAGGTGAAAGTTCAAGTCCGTTAGGAACCATACAAACTTTTCTGTCCTCTTCGTCAAGAGGTTGGGCAACAGCCGCACCTGCCGGCGAAACATGCTTAAAACTTGCGGCACTCGGAAGACCGGTAGCTTCTTTAAGTTCCTTTACAAGTTGCCACGAGTTAAAGGCGTCAAGCAAATTGATGTAGCCTGCGGCACCGTTAAGCACGGTAAAAGGAAGTTCCTTGCCGTCCATATGGATTCTTGCCGGGTTTTGATTTGGATTACAACCGTATTTTAATTTGTATTCAGTCATTGATGCACCCCGTTAAAATCAGATAATAAGTCTATAATAAAAATACCATAGGTGAATATTGTACAATATTTTGTTGCAGTTTGCAAGTGAGAATGCTACAATATTTGCAGTAATATGTAGAAAAGGAGCGGGGCAATGCACGGCTTTTTGGTAGTTAATCACTATTTGCACGGAAAAAAGTATGACGAACTTCACAATCATTTGTTAGATTCAGCCAAAAACAAAGGCGTTGATTTGGACATTGTTACCAACGAGGACGCACTGTTTTTGGATAAGAAGCCTGATTTTGTGCTGTTTTGGGATAAAGATACTGTACTTGCAAAAGCGTTTGAAAATAGGGACATTCCGGTTTTTAATTCGGCAAGGTCGATTGAGCTGTGCGACGACAAGGCAAAAACTTATCTTGCACTTGAAAACAAGTTTGCTCAGCCGAAAACAATCGTTGCACCGCTTGCGTTTTTCGCTGTAGATTATTCACATTTTGTGCAAAAGGCAGTGGAAAAATTGGCACTTCCGCTTGTTTTCAAAGAGCGTTGCGGTTCGTTCGGCGAGCAGGTGCATTTGTGCAGAAGCGTTGACGAAATAATGGCACATATCAACAAAAATCCGTTTGTTTTGCAAGAGTATATCGAGTGCGAAAATTCGGATATTCGCATTGAAGTTGTGGGCGATAAGGCGGTTGCTGCAATGAAAAGGCATAACGACAACGATTTTCGTTCAAACATCACAAACGGCGGCACGGCAAGTGCATACACACCGACGGAAAAAGAAAAACAGACAGCGATTGCCGTCTGCAAAGAGCTCGGATTAACTTTCGGCGGTGTTGACATTATGCCAAACGGAACGGTTTGCGAAGTTAATTCAAACGCTCACATTATCAACATTATGAACACAACCGGTGTTGATGTTGCACCGCTAATATTTGAGGAGATTTTGAGTAAAATAAAGTAAGATGAAAATAATTTTGGTTTATACGCCCGAGGAAGCCGCACGCAACAGCTATGCGGTGAAAAAGTTTGAAAATTCTCTCGGTGCAAAGCTTGTGTCGCCCGATTACAGGGGCAATGCCGATGTTGTGATTAACCGCAGTAACGACTGTAAAATTGCCGATTATTTTGAAAAACAGGGTGCCGCGGTGTTTAACGGTGCAAAATTTTGCCGTTTGGCAAACGACAAACAGCTTTGCTATGATTTTATGCAGGAGAGCGGTATTGAGATTATGCCGACTCATTACGGCAAACCGCCGTTTGTAAAAAAACCGAAAAATTCGCACGGCGGCAACGGAGTCGTTATGTGCCTGAATGCCGATGAATACGATGAAAATCAGGTGTGTCAAAAGCCGGCGTCCGACCTCGGCAAAGATGTGCGTGTGTGGGTTCTCGGCGGAAAAACCGTTTTATCGGTTTTGCGAACATCAACAACGGACTTCCGTTCAAATTATTGTCTTGGCGGAAACGCAGAACTTTATAATCTGTCTGCCGAAGAAAAGGCACAAGTGCAAAAAATCATAGATTTTGTGACGCCTTTCGGTGCACACTATTACGGCGTTGATTTTGTGTTCAATCACGGCAAAGCCGTTTTTAACGAGCTTGAAGACACCGTCGGTGCACGAATGGTCTATGAGCTGACCGATATTGATATTATAGATATGTATATAGAATATATAAAAAATAATATATAGTTAAAATGGCTCCCCTTGATGCAAGGGGAGCCGTATTTGTATTATATCAAAATTTTTATCCCAACAAAAAATATCCCAGCACGCCGTAGACTGTGGAGAGCATTACAAAAACATTTGCAACGGCACTTGTTTTGCCTTTTGCAATGCGGATAACTATTCCCACTGCGGATATAATCAGTCCGCACCACGCAATGATAACCTCACGCATATAGTTATCGGGCAGTGATGTTGCACTGATAAATGTGACAAGCACATTGAGTGCCACGGCAAGCCAAAAGAAAATTATGTGCACCGATTCGTTGTTTTTCGGCTTGAACATAAATATTGATGTGATTATAAACGAAAACGCGATTATAATTTCCAAAATAAGCATTGGACTTAAAGCTAAAGTAGGCATAGGTTCTCCCTCATTTCATAAACTTGTCTATAGCCGCGTTGAGTTCGTCAATCATTTCGGTGTCGCCGTCCTCAACCGCGTGAACAATGCAGTGTGCCATATGGTCTTTGAGTATCACCTTTCCGGTGTTGTTTATAGCGGACTTAACCGCCGCAAGTTGAATAAGCACATCGCTGCAATCTTCGTCATCTTCCACCATTTGCTTAACTTTTTGCAAATGTCCGATAGCACGGGCAAGGCGGTTTGACACCTCGCGTTTGTGCTCATCCGAATGATGATGTCGGTGCTTTTGTTGCAAATTACTCATAGTTTACCTGCCGATTATTTAAAGTATTTTACACCGCTTTCAAAGAGAAGCATATCCTTTTCAAACGGAACATTTTTATAAAGACTGTCGCCCTTACGCTCGCAGTGACCCATTTTGCCGAGAACACGGCCGTCCGGAGAAGTGATACCCTCAACCGCACAAACCGAACCGTTAGGGTTAAACGGCATATCGGCAACAACTTCGCCGTCAAGATTTACATACTGTGTTGCGATTTGACCGTTTTCGACAAGCTTTTTCATAACATCTTCGTTTGCCACAAATCTGCCCTCGCCGTGGCTGATAGGAACTGCAAACATATCGTCTGCATTTACGCCCGAGAACCAAGGTGACTTAACGCTTGTAACTCTTGTGTACGCCATTGAAGAAATATGTCTGCCGATGGTGTTAAATGTAAGAGTCGGGTCGTTTTCGCCTATCGTTTTAATTTCGCCGTAAGGCACAAGTCCGAGTTTAATAAGTGCCTGGAAGCCGTTGCAGATGCCAAGCATCAAACCGTCACGGCAGTTAAGAAGCTTTTGAACAGCCTCGCTGATTTTCGGATTGCGGAATGTTGTTGCAATGAACTTGCCCGAACCCTCCGGTTCGTCACCGCCCGAGAAACCGCCCGGAAGCATAATGATTTGGCTCTGCTCGATTTCTTTTGCCATTTTGTCAATTGTTTCGTTGATAGCTGCCGACGAAAGGTTGTTTACAACAAGAACCGAAACATCCGCACCCGCTTTTTCAAAAGCACGGGCTGAGTCAACTTCACAGTTTGTGCCCGGGAATGCCGGAATGAACACTCTTGGCTTTGCAACCTTGTTCTTTGCAACAAAGATAGAACGCTCTTTGTAAAGCGGTACATCTTTGTACATCTTAGCCTGCTTGCCCGAATCTGTCGGGAACACCTTTTCGAGTTTGCCTGTCCAAGCTTCGATAAGGTCGTCGCAAGTGTAAACCGTGCCGTCTATAATGAACACGCTGTTGTCGTTTGTTGTGCCGAGTGTAACGCCGTTAAATGCACTCTCGTCTGCAAGTTCAAGAACAAAACTGCCCTGAAGCGGTGCAAATAAGTCCTTGCCGTCAAGATTTTGTGCAAATGTAACGCCTGTTTTGTTACCGAAAGCCATTTTGCAAACGGTAGCTGCGGCACCGCCCTCTTTAACTACGCCTGCCGCAAGAACAGTGCCGTTCTTGATACCGTCGGCAACGGCAACCATAAGGTCGAGAGCCTCTTTGTATTTTGGAAGTCCTGTTTCGTCGTCAACAGGAAGTTTAACAAGTTTTATGGTTGAGCCGCTACGCTTGAACTGTGCGGACGCGGTTTCGCTTGCTTTTGAAATGCCAACGGCAAAAGATACGAGAGTCGGCGGAACATCAAGGTCGTTAAAACTGCCGCTCATTGAGTCTTTACCGCCGATTGATGGAGTGTTGTAGCCGATTTGAGCCGAAAGAGCACCCAAAAGTGCGGCTGTCGGCTTGCCCCAACGCTTAGGGTCGTTGCCGAGTTTTTCAAAATATTCTTGGAATGTAAGTCTTGCATCTTTTGGATTACAGCCTACTGCGGCAAGCTTTGCAAGTGATTCCGTAACAGCAAACGCTGCCGAATGGAACGGTGACCAGCGTGAAATTTTCGGTACAAAACCGTAAGACATAACCGTTGAGGTGTCGGTTTCGCCGTCAAGAAGCGGAACTTTTGCAACCATTGCCTCTTCCGGTGTAAGCTGATATTTGCCGGCGTACGGCATAAGAACCGTGCTTGCTCCGATTGACGCATCAAAACGCTCAACAAGTCCCTTTTGGCTTGCAACTTCAAGTCGTGAAAGGTTTGCTTTAAGAGCCTCTGCGTTGGTCATATTGTTAAGCTCGGCAGGAATTTCAGTACGGTACGATGTGTCGTCAATGCCTGTGATTTCGGCTTTTGCGTGCTGAACCACACCGTTTGTGTTGAGGAAGTCACGGCTGAGGTCAACAATTTTGTCGCCTCTCCAAGTCATCTCAAGTCTGTTATTGTCCGTAACCTTTGCAACAACGGTTGCTTCAAGGTTTTCTTCGTTTGAAAGTGCAATGAATTTGTCTGCGTCCGCCTTGTCAACAACAACAGCCATTCTTTCCTGTGATTCGGAAATTGCAAGCTCCGTGCCGTCAAGACCTTCGTATTTCTTAGGCACTGCGTCAAGGTCAATCTTTAAGCCGTCTGCAAGCTCGCCGATAGCAACGCAAACACCGCCGGCACCGAAATCGTTGCAACGCTTAATCATTTTTGAAACTTCCGGATTGCGGAACAAACGCTGAATTTTTCTTTCCGTAGGCGGATTACCCTTTTGAACTTCTGCACCGCAGGTTTCGATAGACGAACTGTCGTGAGCCTTTGATGAACCTGTTGCACCGCCGCAGCCGTCACGACCTGTGCGACCGCCGAGGAGAATAATAACATCTTCGTTTTGCGGAACTTCACGGATGACATTTTCCTTTGGTGAGGCACCGATAACGGCACCGATTTCCATACGCTTTGCAACATAGCCTTCATCGTAAAGCTCCGTTACCTGACCGGTTGCAAGACCGATTTGGTTGCCGTATGACGAATAGCCCTGTGCCGCACCCGTAGTGATTTTTGCTTGCGGAAGCTTTGCGTCAAGAGTTTTTTCAAACGGTGTTGTCGGGTCACCTGCACCGGTAACTCTCATTGCCTGATAAACATATGCTCTGCCTGACAGTGGGTCACGGATAGCACCGCCGAGACAGGTTGCCGCACCGCCGAAAGGTTCGATTTCGGTCGGGTGATTGTGTGTTTCGTTTTTAAACTGAATAAGCCACGGCTCTTTTTTGCCGTCAATTTCAACATCAACATTAATGGAGCAAGCGTTGATTTCTTCACTTTCGTCAAGGTTGGTTACAACACCTCTTTTTTTGAGCACCTTTGTGCCGAGGCAAGCCATATCCATAAGGCAAACGATTTTGTCTTTTCTGTCGCCGTAAACCTCTTTGCGAAGTGCAAAATATTCTTCAAGAGCTGCTTCGATCGCCTTTGAATATTTGCCCTCGTCAATTTTGATTTCGTCAAGCTGAGTGGCAAAGGTGGTGTGACGGCAGTGATCCGACCAGTATGTATCAATTACTTTGAGTTCCGTAAGCGACGGCTCGCGGTTTTCGTCGTTTTTGAAGTAATCGCGAACCCAGCACAAATCCGCAACGCTCATTGCAAAGCCCATTGAAGCGTGGTACTTGGCGATTTCGTCATCGGTCATACCGATAAAGCCGTTGATTCTTACTATATCTGCCGGAACATCACTCTTGATGTCAAGGGTTTCCGGCTTGTCCATAGATGCAAGTCTTGATTCAACCGGGTTGATTACATAGGATTTAATCTTGTCAAATTCTTCATCCGTGATGTTGCCCTTAACCGCAATGATTTTTGCCGATGCAACCGTCGGACGCTCGCCGACTGTAAGAAGCTGAATACACTGTGCCGCACTGTCGGCTCTCTGGTCGTACTGACCCGGAAGATACTCTGTTGCAAACACCTTCCATTCAGGCGAAAATGTCATTTCATCATAGTAAACATCGTCAAGGTTTGCTTCGCTGAACACGCCTGTTACAGCGGCTTTGAAACTCTCTTCCGGTAAACCTTCGGCGTCGTATCTGTTGATAATACGCACCTCTTCAAGTCCGGTGATGCCAACATTGTTTTTGAGGTCCTCCAACATATGAACAGCCTCAATGTCGTTACCTTTTTTCTTCTCTGCGAATACTCGATAAACTTTGCTCATAAACTTGCTCCTATAGTTATAATTTTTTGTTTAAATATTTTATCATATTATAGTGCCCATTACAACGATTTTTTGCAAATAGTCCCGAATAATGCCCAAATTTATAAATTATAATTAAAAAATTGTGAACATTGTTTCTTTTTTGTCATAGGTGTGATATAATCAAAATATAGTTTAACAGCTATAATTTTTATGAGTTTTTAACGGAGTGTATCTGTTTATAATGTTAGATAATACCGACGAACTCGCATTTGAGGTTGAATTCCTCTCTTGCGTTATTGATAAAAAGAAAGATTTTGAAGTTGTTGACGCCGACACCCATTTTTGTGACTTTGTTGGCATTCATTATTCCAAGATTAAGCAAGGCAAGCTGTCACTTCTTGACATACTTGTGCCTCAGGACCGTGAGGATATAGTACAGAAAATTTGCAAAAAGGATTCACCTTATGTGTACTTTGACCTTTACTTGAAAGATAATTCCTCTCAGTATAATTTTGTACACGCAACGGCTCGCAACAATACGGAAAATTCGCTTTGTCAAATCACCTTTGCCGATGTAGGTAAATCAGAGGAAAAAAGCAAGGATCTTCGTGAAAAAGCAAAGACGATGAACCATCTTATTGACCTTGTCACCGGCGGTGTTTGCCTTTTCAAGGTTAATTCCGATATGCACTTTGATGTGCTTTATGCAAACGAGGCGTGCTGCAAGTTTTTCGGCACAACAAAAGAGGTTGTCGCACGGGAAAATTTTCGCATAAGCGACCTTGTTCATCCCGACGATAAAAGCCGTGCGTTTACGGCAATCGGTTCGGCAATGGCAACAAAAAAGCCGATAGATATGGAGCTTCGCATAATGACTCACAGAGACGAATATATGTGGGTCAAGCTCAACTCCGCCATTCAGCGGTATGACAAAAAGGACAACTGTCCGATTTTCCACGCTATGCTCACCGATATTTCGGAACTCAAAGCCGCCGAAAAAGAGGGAGAACAGCAAAAAGAAATGCTTTTGAAAGTGCTCAAAAATGTGCCGGGTCCTATGTTTTCGACCTTGTTTGACGACCCGTTCAGCCTTACGGTTGTAAGCAGTGATTTTCTTAAACTTATCGGCTACACAAGGGCAGAACTGTTTGAGGATTTTGACGGCGATTTGTCACGGTTGATTGTTCCGCGTGAGGTGGATGTTGCCCGTCATTCTATCGAAAAAGGCATTGAAAATAACAAAAAAGTGCTCCGTGCAACCTATGCACTTAAAACCAAAAGCGGCAAGCAACTTATCGTCAACGATAGGCGAAAAATTGTTGAACTCGATTCGGGCGAAAAGTCGCTGATTGGTATGATAAGCGATATAACATCCAAAAATCTCGATATGTATTTTGAATCTTAAATACAGACCTACCAAGGCTCCCCTTATTTATAAGGGGAGCTGTCGTCATTTATGACGACTGAGGGGTTAACATTAGGGGAGCTGTCGTCATTTATGACGACTGAGGGGTTAACATTAAGAGGAGCTGTCGTACTTTATGTGCGACTGAGGAGATTAAAGGAATTAACTTTTGCTATATGCAGACTGAGGGGTTAATTTTAGTAAGTAAAACCCCTCCGCTTCGTTGCACTCAGCACCTCCCCTTGTTTCAAGGGGAGACTTGTTTTTTATACAACGGGTAATATCATTGCCGTGTTATTGCACAAAGCGGCAGAAAAAATTTTGTTATATTTACCGATGTGTATAATATTGACGGCTTCATACAATCGGTTTATAATATACATAAGAATTTTTTATTTTAAATATAATAAGATTCTTACGGAGTAATTTCTTATTGGAGGAAAATCAAATGAAAAGGAAATTTGCAAAAAAAGCCGTCAGCATAATGCTTGCAGTGATTATGGCGATTACCGCTGTGCTTCCTGCCGTGAGTGCGTTTGCCGGCGACGGTGTTGAGGGTTACTATGACCTTCAGATTTTTTACAGCGACACCGACACCATAGTTCCGTCATATGAGGACGACGGAACGACCCCGTTTGTTGTTTATATGACAGAGGGCGATGAGCTCCAACTCAAGTACAAGCTCATTGATTCTGTTTTTCCGGACAACGGCTATGTTAAGTGGTATTCGGAAGCACCGGCTCTTGCCGATGTTGACCAAACGGGTAAGGTTAAGGCTTTTGACTCGTCAAAGGGTGCAGTTGTTCATCTTTGGATTGACAATGAGGTAAAGACGATTCCGATTATCGGTTCGGTTCTTGCCAAGGCTATCGAAAAGGCATTCTTCAACGACTATGTTGACCTTGACTCGATGGACACTGACGAAATTGTTGCTCTTCTTGAAACTGTTCTCGGTTCGGATTCGTGGATTGCCGACCAGGTTGAATCGTACAAGGGCGACCTCATTGACTCGCTCCGTTCGTATCTCGACAAGGTTAATTCGAATATTCACTGCGTTCTTTATGACAAAAACGGTGAACAGCTTGCCGACGATGTTATCAATGTTGTTGTTAAAAAGTGCGAGGAATGGTATGCGGCATTTTTGCCTAACGGCACACATATTACCAACAAGTCGCAAATTCCTGACACGGTAGCAAAGGGCAACACTGTTCAGCTTTATGCTATCACAACTCCGCAAAGACTTAATTTCGGCACAATATACTCCGTAAAATCATCATCAATATTCACACAGGGCAAGGTTGTTGCAACCGTTACGGACAGCGGTCTTGTTACTTTCAAAAACAAAGGTACCGTAACAATTATGGCGTCTCCGGACTCGGAGAATGTTATCGAGGGTATTTTGAAACTTGTAAATTATGTTTACAAGCTTGACAATACGGGCACAATTGATTCCGATAAAATTGCCGACATCATCATCAAGTATGTAGGTCTTGACATCAACCGTACCGTGCTTGCGGCAATTCTTGACGCTTGCTTTGCGGTTAAGGATATCGTTGGCGACGCGGCAGACCCGGTTCAGCTTACGGCAACGGCAGTTGAACTTATCGCAAATCTTTGCTTGCAATTTGCATATAACGACACTATCGACTTCACGGTAGTTGACTCAAAGCCGATTGAAAGCTTTGAAATTGACGGACTTAATTCTGTTAAAGAGGGTCAGCAAATTCAGCTCACACCGACAAATGTTGAGCCGTCGGTCGGCGATGTTTCGGATATTGTATGGAAATCGTCCGATCCGAGTATCGCGTCAATTGATGAAAAAACAGGTATAATCACAGGTCTTGACGCAGGCGGTTCGCTCGGTTCGCTTTCGTCGCAAACCGTTACAATTACAGCAACTTCAACCACAAACAATGTTGAAAGAACAATGACCGTGACCGTAACCGGTAAGACGGGTAAATATCTTTCACGGGTTGACATTAAAGGTAAGGATATAGTCGGCATTGAAGAAACGGAAGATTATACATACACGGTTTATCCGAAGCGTGTTGCCGAAAGCGATAATCTTTACATAACCTGGGGTATCGTCGGGCCTGATGACGAGGACGGCAACCCAACATATATTTGGGCGGACGCCGACAATGTTGCCGTTGACCCGGACGGCGTCGGTCAAATCGACAGCAAGGGTCACTTCACTCCGCTCAACGGCGGTAAGTGTAAAATTGCACTTCAGGCAAAAACAGGCTATCTGATTTCGGACGGCAGTTTTTACGAGATTAGTTCGTATATTTCAACCAAAGAAGTTGAAACCGGTATTCCGGTTGAAAATATAACGCTCAATGTAACAAAAGCAATCGGAAGCGGTTCGCTCGGCAGAAACGAAACCGTTACGATAAACGGCACAGATTACTATTACTGTACCGACAAAATCGGCATCGGCAATGCATATGCAGGTAAGGGCGTAAGTATTTCGGCAAGCGTTTATCCGGAAAATGCAACCGACTCAAACATCAAATGGGTTGTTAGTAACAGCAACTTTGAACAGAGCGTTTCGGACGATACGCATACAAACGACATAAAGCTTAAAATAAATCACGAATATACTCAAAAATTCGATGTTTATGCGGTATCTTCCGACGGTGAAGTTAAATCAAATGTAATCACGGTCTGCGTTACAAGAAATTATGCGTCGGCTAACAAGATTAACGAAGATTCAATTGAGATTGTCAACGGCGAAACTGCCGAGGCGACTCACACGATGACTTTCGAAGGTTCGTGGGAAAGCAGTGCGTACGCTTGCTATGACGCAAACTGGTATTCGTCGGATGAAGAAATTTTCACTGTTGAAAACAAGGGCAACGACAATTCGGACGCTGTTCTCACCGCTCACGATGTAGGCACGGCAACGCTTTATTGCGTATCTGCCGACGGTGCGTTTATTGACACAAAAACAGTAACCGTTAAGCCGAACAAGCAAAAACTGAAAGAATTGGTTGACCTTTGCGACAAAACCGTTGTTCTTAAAACAAAGTTCAATCAGGCGTACTATAAAGATTATTCAAAGAAGCTTGACCTTGCGTACATTGTTTTGTACGAAGAGGATATGGCATCTCAAAATGTTGTTGACACAACAGCCGCAAATCTTCTTGCCGCATTTATCAAGGTTGGCGGATTTGTAGGCGTTACCTCTCTTGAAATCAAGGGAACAAACGGTTCGGAACTTTCAAGCAAATACATTACCGTTTCTGTCGGCAGCACAAAGAATTACAAAAATTACAGCTACGACCTTGATTACAGCGTTAATCCTAAGGGTGCAATGTTCTCAAGAGCAGAGTGGTCATCGTCAAACAGCTCAATATCGGTTGATGAAAACGGTATTTGCCGTCCGACATCAAACGACCCGTGCTCGGCAGATATTACCTGTTCTGTAACCGACTATAACGGCAACAAGGTAATAGATATTATTCATATCGCTTTTGCAAAAACAAAGGCGACGGGCGTTGAGCTTGACACAACCGAAATCACCGAGGCGAAAATCGGTGAAACAAAACAGCTCACGGCAACCGTTCTTCCTAAAAACCTGTTTGGTAAGTCTTCCGCTTCGGTTGGCGAAGTCAAATGGCAGTCGTCAAACGAAAAGGTTTGCACGGTTGACGAAAACGGACTTCTTACATTTGTTTACGGCGGCAGTGCGGTAATTACCGCAACAACATCTGACGGCGGTTATACGGCACAATGCAAGGTAACAGTAACCACAAACTATGACGCACTTGCACTTCTTTGCAAGCAGTATGACGATTTGTCGCTTAAAGAAGTAAGCTACTATCCTGAAACTTGGGAGCCGTACATTACCGCAAAAACAGAAGCGGAAAAGATGGTGTCGGAAAAGGGCTACACTCAGGAAGAGGTTGACGCACAGTACACAAAGCTTGAAACGGCATACAACAACCTTAAAAAATATGTTGATATTCAAAAGGTTGAGCTTTACCTCAACGGTGAGCAGACTTCGGAGTTTTATCAATACGACCTCAAACTTCTCAAAGAAGGCTTGAGCTATAAGAATGCAAAACTTGACCTTGATGTTCGCTTGTACCCTAACAACGCAACATACCAAAAGGCAGAATGGTCATCGTCAACCGACTTGATTTCCGTTTCGTCCGACGGCGTTTGCTCGCCGACATCAAACAAGGCTTGCTACGGTCAAATCAAATGCGTTGTTACCGATGCATTCGGCAAGGAATTTGAGGATACCGTTTGGGTATCGTTCTCATACTATCCTGTAACTGCTATTCAGCTTTCAAAGGACAGCATTTCGGGTGCTATCGGTACGGAAGAAACGCTTACGGCAACGGTTCTCCCTACAGGTTCGTCGCTCACTCACATCGGTGCGGCAGACATTAAGGACTATTATTGGGAGTCGGATGACGAAAATGTTGCAACCGTTGACCAGGACGGCACGGTTCACTTTGTAAGTGCCGGTTCAACTGTAGTTCGCTGCGTATCGTACGACGGCGGTGTAAGTGCAGAATGTAAGGTATCTGCTGAGGGTGACAGAACAGCACTTAAAGCGGCTATCGAAAAATATCAGGATGTTGACTACACTCAATACGAATATTCATACGGCACAAACTTTAAGCAAGCGTATGAAACGGCAAACGAAGTGCTCAACGATAAGTCAAAATCACAGCAGGAAATTGATGACGCTGCTTTGGCTCTTGAAACGGCAGGCGAAAACCTTGCAGAACATCCGTACATTTCGGTTGAATCAATTAATGTCGGATTTGAAACTCAAAAACGCAGTCTTACTAATAATGTAACAGCTGTTTCGAACGGAACTGTAGGTATAAACGATGCCGTATCGGTTAACCTTTCAAGCAGTGCTTATTCAAACTATAACGATTATAACGATGTAATTCTTTCGGCTTCGGCTTCTCCGACAAACGCAATGTACAAGACGGTAAGCTGGGAAGTTGTAGAATCGTCGGCAATGGAATCAAAGACTTCGTCGGGCAAAATCACACTTACTCCGAACGGACACAATGCAACTTCTTGGGCAAGAGTAAAGGCGATATTTACCGACCATTACGGCAAAACAACCGAGCGTGAAATTTGGGTTGCAATGGGCGAAAGCATTTGCTCCGGTCTTACTGTTTCACCTCAAACACTTGACCTTCTCGGAACTTCAGACCCGTATCAGCTTAACTATTCTACAACAGGTTCCGGCTCCGGCTATACCGACAAGGTTTACTTTACATCGGATGACGAAAATGTTGCAACTGTATCGGCAAGCGGTCTTGTTACTCCGGTTGACGCAGGTACTTGTACAATAACGGTTAAAACGCTTGACGGCGGATTTACTCAAAAGGTAGCAGTAACCGTTCAAACCGATTTCAGCAAACTTGCCGAAAAGGTGACAGAGTACGAAACACTTATTGATAATGTAAAAGATACAGACCAATATACAGAAGAATCGCTCAACGCATTGTCCGAGCAGGTAGAAATCTGCAAGGCGATGGTAAACGAGGGCAAGGCAAGCCAGAGAGAGGTTAACGCCGCTCTTCGCAAGCTCAATGAGGCTTACGGCAACCTTTCGGGTTATATTCCGGCAACAGGTATCAGCATTTCGCTTATCGATACTCAAACTGATGTCAAGGAAGTCAACACAGGCTTTATCAGATATCAGGGCACGGCTCTTAACGGTGCAACCGTTCAACTTGACACCAAGATTGCTCCTGAAAACGGTATGTATTCGTCAATCAAATGGAGCTCGTCAAATTCGGCAATTACCGTAAACGACGACGGCACTGTTACAAACTCAACAGCACTTCCTGCTGCGGCAGAAATTACGGCAACCGTTACAACCGCTTACGGCGACAGTTATTCCGACAGCGTTTATGTTTCGTTTGTAAGATATGCGGTAACAGGCGTATCGTTCAGCACAGACCTCCTTTACGGTGCACCGAATAAGCAAAAGCAAGTTCCGGTTGTTTTGTCAAGCGATTCAAAGATTGAACAAGTCGGTGCTTCAGTAAGCGATTGCATTTACGAATCGGCAAACGAAGACATTGCAACGGTTAACTCAAGCGGTCTTGTGCTCTTCAAAACACAGGGCAAAACCACGATTAAGGTAACAACCGTTGACGGCGGTTTCGTCGGAGAACTTCAGGTTCAGACAACTTGGGACACTTCGGCACTTGAAGAGGCGATTGCTCAGGCAAGTGAACTTAATTATCAGGATTACGAATATGAATACGGCACAATGCTTCAAACTGATTTGGCGGCGGCAACCGAGGTTTATAACAATCCTGACGCTTCGCAGGCAGAAATTGACGAGGCTTGCACAAAGCTCCAGACAACGCTCACACTTCTTGAAGAGCATAAATATGTTCTTCCTGTTGTAACAATGACGGCAAACGGTAAGACCGTTACAAACGGTATGACATTTGAAACCGTTGACGGCGTTCTTGACATTGATGTTGCGATTGCCGGAGATATGTACAAAACCCTTGAACTTGCAACGGACAACGAAAACAATGTAACTTCTGTTATCGGCGACAAGAGCATTGCTCTTACCAAGACCGGTGACAACGCAACCGTTACAGTAAGTGCAAGAGTTGTTGACAATTATGACAGAGAAACAACTTATACTTACAACATCACACTTGTTGACAAACTTGTTTTCATCACTTCAATCTATATGACTCTTGACGGCGAAAAGGTTGAGTCGGTTAACAAGTCCGGTTACAAGATAGGCTACACCGACTTCTCATCGTTTAAACTTGAATACAAGACCGATGAAACAGGCATTGCCGAACCGATAAGCGTTGAATGGACATCAACAAATTCAGAGTATATTACTGTTGACAACGAGGGTAATGTAGCTCTTACAACGGTCGGCAGAGCAAAGAAAATCAATTCAACAAATATTAGCTGTACCGTAACGAATTCGGACGGCTCAACCGCTACCGTAAAGATTCCGGTAACAATTCAAAGATAAGAGGTATTAATATGTTTAAATTAAATAACATTAAAAAAGGAATTGCCTCTGTCTTGGCATTACTCACAACAGCCACCTGCCTTTCGGTAGGCAGTGTGGCGTTTGCCGAGGATTTGGTTGCAATTAACGAAACCAATTTTCCCGACAAAAATTTCCGTACGGTTATATCCGAAGTGTATGATAAGGACGGCAACGGATACTTGAGCACAGAGGAAATCGAGAGGGTTAAGGTTATGACGCCGGGTGCTTATCTTGAAAACGATGACGACACAATCACAACCCTTTCGGGTATTGAAAGGTTTTACAATCTTGAAAAACTTTATTGTGCTTCACTCGGACTTAAAGAACTTGATGTAAGCAAAAACACAAAGCTTACATCCGTCACCTGTATGGGTAACGAGCTTACTTCACTTACAATCGGTTCTCTTTCCGCCCTTACTTGGCTTAACTGTTCAAATAATAATTTGACGCAAATTGATGTTTCGTCTTGCCCGGCACTTCAAACTTTGCAGGCAAGCGTAAACTCGATTACAACTATTGATTTGAGCAAGAATGCCGAACTTACATCGCTTCAGATTTTCCAAAATTCGCTTTCGAGCCTTGATTTGAGTGCAAATACAAAATTGAGCGAACTTGTTTGCAAGAGTAACCGCATTGCTGAACTTGACCTTTCGGCAAACACCGCTCTCGGCAACACTTCAACCGAAAATGTGGGCGACCAGTGGATTGAGCTTTCGGCAAGCGTCAGCAACAACAAGGTTGTTATTCCTTGCACATTTGCAAATACCGACAAGCTTTCGTCAACGAGTCTTGACACGGTTAAACAAACGGATGACGGCGAGGAAACGGTTCTTGCATATTCAAGCGGTTCGTTTGTGACGGATGAGCTTATGAACATTTCAGGCAAGCTCACAACGGAAAATAAAGAGGTTAAAGACGGCTTTACCTACAAGTACAACACCGGCAACACAAATTGCGATTTGATGACGGTAAACGCTGTTGTCAGCAGAAATTTGTATCAGGTGAATTTCTATCTTGACGAAAGCAAGAGCGTAAGAATTGATTACAAACTTGTTGAATACGGCAAGGCGGCAACCGCACCGACTGTACCGGACGCACCTACTTGCAAAAAGTTTGTTTCGTGGTCGGACGATTTTTCAAACATCACTGCCGACAAGAATATTTATGCCGTTTGGACGGATGACCATAATATGGTTAAAAGCATTGACGACGAAACCGGCGAGGTGGACATAAGATGTACAAAGTGCGACCAAAAGACGCTTCACTTTAACTTTATGGAAGCTTACAATTCCGCTAAAGGCGATGACAATTACAACGCTTCGGCAGACCTCAACAACGACGGCTTTGTAAATGCAAAGGACTATGCAATTATATTAAAGTATTGATTTTTTAGCCTGCGGCGTATATAATAACTGCAGGCTTTTTTCACAAATGATATGGAAGTGATTTTATGAAAAATAAAAAGTTGATATGTATTTTGATGGCAGTTACTATGCTCGTTTGTGCCGTTTTCAGTATAGGTTTTACAGCGTTTGCGGGGGATGTTTCGTTTGAATACGAACCGGAAAGTGCTACGCTCACCGTTAAGGGAACAGGCGCGATTTCCGATTATGACGAAATTACACTGACAAATCGCCCTTGGAATGTTTACAAGGACGAAACAGAGCATATTGTTTTGGAAGACGGAATAACTGCAGTCGGCAGTTATGCTTTTGCACAGTTTAAGTATGTGCAAAGCGTGGAGCTTCCGTCAAGCGTTACTTCTCTCGGCAAAGCCGCCTTTGTCGGCATAAACAACTTAAAGGAGCTGACCGTGCCCGACAGCGTTGTTACGGTTGGCGACTATGCCTTCGGTTATAATGAAAATATGGAAGTTCCGCAGGATTTTGTAACGAATTGCTCCGTCAAAAGTGCGGCACAGGCGTACTGCTTTAAAAATCAAATTCCGTTTGAGTCGCCAATGGAAGGTTTGCAGGCAACTGCACATATAACTGTATCGGATGAGCTTGAACTTTGGTCGTTTGTTCCGAAAACGGACGGCAAAATCACATTTTACTCAACCGGTACAAAAAACACCGTCGGCTTTTTGTTCGACGCACAAAATTATGTGTACACAACCAATTACGGAGAATTGAAAAAAACCGCCCTGAAATACGATGACAGTTGGAGCGGCGGCGATTTTAATTTTAAATTTTCGTGTAATGTGACAGCAGGTAAAAGATACTACCTCGGTGCACGATTCCGCTTGGCAAGCTCATATGACGGTTCGTCGTCATATGAGGACGGCAAATTTAATGTTGTTGCAAACTTTGTTTGCAGTGAGCATCAATATCAGATAACTGAAACTGTTGACCCGACCTGTACAGAGGTTGGCTACGAAACATATGCCTGTATCGGTTGCGGCGATTCGTACAAGGATACAATTATGCCGCTCGGTCACAGTTACGAGGCTGTTTCACTTGACGGCGACACCGTAAATTTGCAGTGCGTCAAAGGCGATGATACTTCAACCGTCGGCTTTGCGGAAAATTATCACGCAGATGTTACAGATAAAAACAAAGCTCTTGATATAAACGGTGACGGCGTGATTAATGCAAAGGACTACGCGATACTGTACAAAAAATAAGCCTTTGTTTGTAAAAACAGAATTCAGAACTTTTCTCAACAATGATGATTAATATTTGACAAAAAAAGGAACGAACTGCATTGTTCGTTCCTTTTGCTGTAGTTATATTATTTATTTTGCTCTGCTTCAAGTGCCGCTTTTGCTGCTGCGGCTTTCTTTTCCGCACGGCGAGCCGCACTCTTTTTGCGTGACTTGTAGCTCATCAGCTTGTCGAGGTGCTCCTGCGGAGTTGAGTATGCACCGATTGTAACCGACTGTCTGCCGTAAGTTCCGTGAAAATCCGAACCGCCTGTTTGAAGAAGCTTTTTCTTTTTGCAAAGAGCAATAAGCTCTTCAGTGAGTTCGTCGCTGTTTTCCGGTGACCAAACTTCAACGCCGTCAAGTCCGAGTTCAACATATTCTTCGATTTCTTCTTGGTTGCCGAATTTGCCCGGGTGAGCAAGCACCGCAATGCCGCCCGCACCGTGAATTTCGTCTATAACCTCTTTGACTGTTGGGTACTTTGTAGGAGCAAGCACATTGTTTTCGCTGCCTGTATCAAACAGTTGATAATACAAATCTCCAAAAATTTCGTCCGTGTAGCCCGCGTCCATAAGTGCGTGCATAATATGTTGTTTATAAAGATTGGTTGAACCGCTTGCGTGGCTTATGATAAATTCGCTTGTAACAGGAAATCTTGCCGCAACTTTAAGCATCATAATCTGTCCTGCTCTTTTGCGTGCAACCGAAGTTTTTTTGCAAATACGCTCAAGTCTGTCAGGAGCGTCCGCAAGATAAGAAATAATGTGTACTTTTTTGCCTGCTATCTCGTCAAAGGCGCTTATTTCAACGCCCGGAACAATGTTAATGCCGTATCTTTTGCCGATAACCTGACCTCTTACAACGCCTGCAAGACAGTCGTGGTCGGTAATTGCTAAAGTATCAATGCCGCTTTTTTGTGCAATAACAATCAAGTCTTCAATACCAACCGAGCCGTCGCTCAGTTTTGTATGACAATGTAAATCCGCTGCCATAATACGTCTCCTTTCTGTTTTTGTGTCGGTATTAGGGCACAATATCTATTTATACTATAACATAAAAATCTAAAAAGTTCAACACCAAAATCCTTTATATATCAGTATTTCTGCATATTTTGGCGATTTAACATTTCTTTAAAATGCTTTTAATTCCCGTGCAAGAGTGCTTACGGGAAGCCCCACAACATTGAAGTAGTCGCCGTCGATTTTTTCAACGAGCAATGAGCCGTAGCCCTGTATTCCGTATGCTCCTGCTTTGTCAAAAGGTTCGCCGGTTTTGATGTAATTGTCAATGTCTTCTTCGGTAAGGTCAAAAAACTTCACCTTGGTTGTGACGGCAAAGGTTTTTGTTTTGTTGCGGTTTGCAAGCGTAACGCCGGTAAACACGCTGTGAGTTTTGCCCGATAAAAATCGGAGCATTTCTCTTGCGTTTTCTTCGTCTTTCGGCTTGCCGAGAATTTTGCCGTCAAGAGCAACAACCGTGTCTGCACCGATGACGGTATCTTCGCTGTCGGCAAAAGGTTGAGCTTTGATTTTTGACAGATACATAACCGCTTCTTTTGGTGTTATACCGTCAGGCAAAGTTTCGTCAACATTGCTTACTTTAATTTCAAAACCGTCTGTAATCAGCTTCAAAAGCTCTTGCCGTCTTGGGCTTTGCGATGCAAGTATAATCATTATTCAACACCTCTGTATGTTAAGCCTCTTGTGTATTTGCCGTTAAATTTTCCGCCTGTTTTGAACAGCTCAATTATTGTTTCAACCTGTTTTTTGCTCTCGTCCGTAAAGTAAAAGTGGATGAAATCAGTCTTGATTTCGTCTTGCCTGTCGCCCATATAAACGGGAACGGGGTTGAACACCTCAACGCACGGGTACGGTGAGCATTTTACCTTGAATTCAAAACCTTTTCTGTCGGTCAGCTTGCCGGTACAGTTTGCACAGCCGAGATGATTTTTAATCGGGCAGTTCCTTGTGAGCATTAGCGGTAGATAGCCGTAGCCGATAACGCCCGTGTCCTCTGCAACGATACGGTTTGCCTGTTCAAGCGTTGCTTCAAATGACAAAATCGGCGAGCGGAAAATCTTTGCACTGTCACTGTTAAATATGTTCAGTCCAAAGTCGGCGTACACATCAAAGCCCAATTTTTCGGCAAGTCTGTATGCACCGAGGTTTGAACACAGTGCTTTTTTTACACCGATTTTTCTGAGGTGCTCAAGCCTTTTGGTCAATTTTTCTTCCATACCGAAAAGCCCTCTCGGCACTTCAACTCCGGCACGGTTGTCCACAAAATCTTCGTCCTTGCTCCAAATCGGAATGAAAATTCGCTTGAACGGGTGCCTGTCCGGTATACTGTCGGGATTTAAAAATCTTGCCGTGTAGTACGGATTGCAGTCTTTTTCCACGCTCTTTTCCGCTTTGTACGGCATTTGCGTAAACGGCTGAATTTCAACTTTGCTGAGCTTTTCAACGGCTTCCCTACGCATTGAGTTGATAACGCTTGCCGGCAAAATCAGTCCGTCGTCAAGCTCAATTTTTATATTTTTCAAATAAAATTGAGTGTTGCCGAACTTTGCAAGTCTGATTGAAACGGATTCCTCGGTCATCGGCTTGTTGATTGCTTTTTCGGGCACGGTTCCGGTCACTGTCACTGTTTTTCCGAGTGCCGTTGCCGTTAACTGTGCTTTGCGATTTTCCTTGCAAACAAATTCAATGTCAATCGGTACAAGCGGATTTTCGTTGTCGTAAAGGTGCGACAGTTCTTTGAGAACATCTTTTGCAGCCACAACATCTTCTTTTTTGCGTGTGCCGAACATATCGTTTCGCTCGCCCGTGAAATATCCGTCAGTAAATCCTGTTCGTGAAAATACGGATTTCAAAACCGTTTCGTCGTTTGTTGAATATTCGCCGCTTGTTGCCTTTTTGCACGAAGTAACAGCCGCCGCAACATATTCGGGACGCTTCATTCTACCTTCGATTTTCAGGCTCACGACTCCTGCGTCGGCAATTTCGTTTATGTTTTTGATAAGGCTCAAATCTTTCAGCGACAAATCACAGCTTCCGCTTGCGTCGGCACTGAAACCGAGACGGCACGGCTGTGCACAAAGACCTCTGTTGCCAGAGCGACCGCCGAGCATTGCCGACATATAGCACTGACCGCTCACGCACATACAAAGTGCACCGTGAACAAACATTTCAAGCTCCATATCGGTGGATTTGCGTATTTCTTTGATTTCGTCAAGGCTCATTTCTCTCGGCACGACGGCACGCACAAATCCCATTTCTTCAAGTGCCCTGAAACCCTCGGGTGAGTTTACGCTGCACTGCGTCGAGGCGTGCAACCTTGCCGTCGGAAAATGAGTGTGTATGATTTTTGCAAGACCGAGGTCTTGTACGATAAACGCGTCAACTCCGAGCGACATTGCCGCTTCAACCGTTTTGTATGCAAGTTCCCGTTCACTGTCCGATATAAGAATGTTCAGTGCAAGATACACCCGAACATCTCTTGCGTGGCAGTATTCCACGGCGTTTTTCAACTCTTCAAATGTAAAGTTTGTCGCTCCCCTGCGGGCATTTATACCTTTTGTGCCGAGGTAGACGGCATTTGCTCCGCACCGTACCGCCGCAGTCAACGCTTCCGTACTTCCGGCAGGTGCCAAAATTTCTACTTTATTCATATTTCTTTCTCGAAAAAATTAATGGACACATCTGCGTCCATTAATCGTACTTTATATATTTTACTTGTTTTCGTTTGCTTTTTTGTTTCTTAAAGCGGAAAGCTCTCTGTTAAGCCTTTCAATCTCCCGTCTTGCAACATCAACTTCAAGTTTTGCCCTTGCGGCATCCTCAATGTAATCCTTGATTTGAACACGAAGATTAACTGCCTCGCTGTTTGCTTTTTTGCAAGCGTCCGCTCTGTCAAGAGCAACAAGCACGGCACACTGTGTTTGCGAAAGGTTAGGCGACTCGTTTGAAATTTCGTGCATTTCCTTGTTGATAAGGTCGCCGAGCTGTTCAACATATTCCGGGTCGTCTTCCGTAAGAATGGTGTATGAATTGCCGTAAATCTTCAGAGTAACTCTGTTTTTTTCCATAATATCACCTTTTTCGTCATAGTTCGTTATAATATGTCAAAATTATTCTACTATTAAGTATAACAATTTTATTACTTATTGTCAACCAAATAAGCATATTGTATTGTGCGTGGGATTTTCGTATAATAATAAAAAACACTTTAACGGCGGTAATTGTATGGAACAGATTTTTTCATTTGACACAAAAACGCTCACATATGCCCTCGGCACAGACAGAAACGGTAGGCTCTTTCATCTTTATTGGGGCAAAAGGGTAAGACATTCCGATTTTGTTGTAGCGGATATTTATGACTCAAATTCAAACCATTCCGATTTGGATGAAGCGTATCAGGAGTATACGGTGTTTGGCGGTAAAATGTACCGTAATTGTGCCTTTAAGTGTGCATATTCGGACGGTTGTCGCGACGCGGTTTATACATATAAATCACATATCGAGAGTGAAAACGAACTTGTAATAACGCTTCAAGATAAGGCTTATAATACCGAAATTGTTCTTCACTTTGTGCATTATTCCGACAGCGATGTTATTATCAGATATGTCGAATTTTGCAACAATTCCGCATATGATGTCAAGGTTGATAAATTTATGTCGTGTGAGGTGAATTTGCCGGGGCTTGAGCCGTATTATATCCAAAATACAAACGGTTCCTGGGGCGGTGAATTTCAGGTAAAAACCGAAAAACTCCTTGCCGGTTACCTTGTTTTTGACAGCAGAAAGGGAACTTCCGGTCACACAAATCAGCCGACTTTTATTGCACACCACGGAGCAACCGAGGACGCAGGCACGGTTTATTACGGTGCTCTCGGCTATAGCGGTTCGTTTAAAGTTGAGGTTCAGTGCGATTTTGAAAACCGTACAAGAATTATGCTCGGTATAAACGATTTTGATTTTTCCTACACTGTGAAACCGGGTGAAAAACTTGTGTCACCAAAGGCGTGTTTGGGTTGTGCCGACGGATTTGCACAGATGAGTAACGATATGTCAAAATTTGCTCTTGCTCATATTTTGCCAAAGACTTTTGCCGATAAACCGCTCCCTGTGCTTTACAATTCGTGGGAAGCCACGGGCTTTGATGTAAACACCGAAAATCAGCTTTCTCTTGCAAAAAAGGCGGCGGAAATAGGTTGTGAACTTTTCGTTATGGATGACGGTTGGTTCGGCAAGCGTAACAATGACCTTGCAGGCTTGGGCGATTGGTTTGTCAATGCCGAAAAATTCCCTAACGGAATTGATGAGCTCATAGACGGCGTTAATGCACTCGGTATGGATTTCGGCTTATGGTTTGAACCCGAAATGGTACAAAAGGACACTGATTTGTTCCGTGCCCATCCCGACTGGATTTATCACTATCCGAAGAGGGCAAACAGCGAACTGCGTCATCAGCTTGTGCTCAATCTCACAAAACCCGAGGTTGAGGAATTCGCTTTTTCGGCTATGGACGAAATGCTTAAAAATCACAATATCCGCTATATCAAGTGGGATATGAACCGCCCGTTTTCCGAAATCGGAGCGGAAAATCTTGAAAACGGACAGGAAATTTGGCTTAAACACACAGAAGCGGTGTACAGAATTGCCGACAGACTCAAGGAAAAATATCCGTATTTGCAGCTTGAAGCGTGTTCGTCGGGCGGCGGGAGAGCTGATTTCGGTGCTATGGAACATTTTGATATGGTGTGGACTTCGGATAATACAGACCCGATTGACCGTCTTGCAATTCAGCACGGCTTTTCACAGCTTTATCCTGTTAAATGTATGCGTGCGTGGGTAACGGATTGGAACAGCGACAAGCGTCCCGTTTCTATAGATTATCGCTTTAATTCTTCAATGCAGGGCAGTTTGTCCGTCGGTGCAAATCTTGACAGACTTTCTACCGAGGATTTACAAAGATGCAAAGAAAACATTGCTTTTTATAAAAAAATCCGTCCGCTTGTTCAGTTCGGCAATCTTTACCGATTAAAGACCGCTGACAAAAACGGCTATTATGCAACGGAATACGCAAACGATGACGGTGCGATTTTGTTTGTTTGCGGAGTCGGCACGGCATTATTCACGGAGCGTTTGCACGATGTAACGCTTTGCGGACTTGACGAAAATGCGGAGTATGCCTACACTTTTGGCGGTAAGCGATATATTAAAAGCGGTGCGTATCTTATGAACAAAGGCATTGTTATTGATGATTGGAATCCGCTTTCAAGCGTTATTGTTGAATTTGAAAAACGGTAGGCAGTGTTGTCAGCTGCGGTTGCGACATTCGATATTTGACATTTTTAAATGTTTTTCAACAAACAAATTTACTTGATTTTTTAATTATAATGAAAATTTGTTCTATCGGTTGACTAACAGCATAAACAGTGTTAATATATGTAACAAATTATATTGATGTTTGGCATATAATTACAAAAACTTTGAGAGGTGAAAAATATGGATAATATGATAAATACAAACTTCATCAGAAAATTACCTGTACCGAAGGACATCAAGGCACAGTATCCGCTTTCTGAAGAAGGTGCGGCAAAAAAAGAAGCAAGAGATAAGGAAATAGAAAAAG
This sequence comes from bacterium, assembly GCA_963661495.1. GTDB lineage: Bacteria > Bacillota > Clostridia > Oscillospirales > Acutalibacteraceae > Eubacterium_R. Next base: position 16,653 of record CAVLCA010000002.1, on the reverse strand, counting down.
TTTTTAAGGGCGAAAGCGACAAACTCGTTTTGGTTATCGGCCCTTGCTCGGCTGACAAGCCTGAGCCTGTTCTCGATTATATTCACAGACTTGCAGAAGTTCAAAAAGAGGTTGACGACAAAATTCTCATTATTCCGAGAATTTACACGGGCAAGCCTCGCACAACAGGAGCAGGCTACAAAGGTATGCTCCATCAGCCGGACCCTGAAAAGAAGCCGGATATGCTTGAGGGCATTATTGAAGTAAGACAGCTTCATAAGGACGCTATCGAACAAACGGGTCTTACCTGTGCTGACGAAATGCTTTATCCTGAAAATCACAGATATTTGTCCGACCTTCTTTCATATGTTGCGGTAGGTGCAAGAAGTGTTGAAAATCAGGAGCACAGACTTGTTTCTTCTGCTCTTAATATTCCTGTCGGTATGAAAAATCCTACTTCGGGCGATATTTCCGTTATGCTCAATGCTATCAAAGCCGCACAGTCGGGACATATGTTCCTTTACAGAGGCTGGGAAGTTGAGTCTGCCGGCAACGATATGGCTCACGTTATTCTTCGCGGAAGCGTTGACAAGCACGGTATTAACCATGTAAACTATCACTATGAGGATTTGATGAACCTTTGTGCACAGTATTGCGACGGCGGTTTCAAAAATCCTGCTGTTATTATTGATACAAACCACTCCAACTCGGGCAAAAAGTATCTTGAGCAAATCCGTATCGCAAATGAAGTACTTCATTCAATGCGTCATAGCGACGACATTAAGAAGATGGTCAAGGGCTTTATGATTGAATCGTACATTGAAGACGGCTGTCAAAAGGTTGAAGACGGCGTTTACGGCAAGTCAATTACCGACCCGTGCCTCGGTTGGGACAAAACAAAAGACCTTATTTATACTATTGCAGAGCAGTTATAATATGGATTACAACGCATTAAAGAAAAATTTAATCAGCGTACTTAAAGAATCTCAAATCAAATTGGGGTATGAAAGTGTAACTATGGGCGTAAATTATGTTACGCCCTCACTTTTGCACCTTTTGCCGGGCGTAAAAGAGGAAAATTTGCAGCAGGCTCTTCTTGATTTTGCAGAGGAAAACAAGGATGTTTTCGGTGAAATTACCGTTAGAAAAACCGATGTGGGCTATCGACTTGATGTTTCGCCAAAAGGTGCCGATTATGTGCACGGTCTTATAGACGAAAATGATTTTTTGGTGAACTTTATCAATGAGGTTCGCTCGCCGTCGGCGACTGTTGACAGCATTGTTGCCGTGTTTAAAAAATACAGCGATGATGTTCATATTGAAAAAACAGACAATAATCCGGAATTTGACTATCTTATCTATTTTGAAAACGGCACGCCCGATGAATTTTGGTATTGCATTGATACCGAAGATTTGGGTATGACTTATCACCGTTTTATGAAGGATGACTATTTGGATTTCGATTTTTAACTCTCTTTTTGTTATAAAGAGAGAATTTTTTGATAAAACTTGTTAAATTATTGACAATTCGGGTGAAGTGATATAAAATTATTATAAATTGAATTGTTAGATTATTAACAATGTTATTGGAAAGTGGGGATAAATATGGCAAACAGACGAGTAGCACTTGTCGGATGCGGTATGGTAGGTATGAGCTATGCTTATGCACTTCTTAATTCCGATTTGTGCAATGAGTTAATTCTTATCGATATAAACGAGGACAAGGCAAAGGGAGAGGCTATGGACCTCAACCACGGCTTGTGCTTTTCAAGCTCTCATATGAAAATCCGTGCAGGCTCTTTTGAGGACTGTGCTTATGCCGACCTTGTGGTAATTACCGCTTCGGCAGGTTCAAGAAAACCGGGTGAAACACGCTTTGACCAGCTTAACAAAAATGTTGCGATTTTCAAGTCGTTCATTTCAAAGATTGTTGCTTCGGGCTTCAACGGCATTTTCCTTGTAGCTTCAAATCCTGTCGATGTTATGACAAGAATCACCTATGAGCTTTCGGGCTTCCCGGCAAACAGAGTTATCGGTTCGGGCACAACGCTTGACACTGCAAGACTTCGTTATCTCATCGGCGATTACTTCCAGGCTGACCCGCACTCGGTTCACGGTTATGTAATCGGTGAGCACGGCGACAGCGAGTTTGTACCGTTCAGCCAGCTTAATCTTTCAACCAAAAATGTTGAAGAATTCTTCAATGACGAAAGATTTGCAAACGACTACAAGCGTGAGGATATTGAGGATATTATCGAAAAAGTTAAGGATTCGGGTGCAGAGGTTATCAAGCTCAAAGGTGCGACTTATTACGGCATCGGTATGAGCCTTGTAAGAATTACAAGAGCTATTTTCGGCGATGAAAACAGCGTTATCACCGTTTCTTCAAGACTTAACGGCGAATATGACGATATGCGTGATGTTTATCTTGGATTGCCGGCATATGTTAATCGCAACGGCGTAAGAAAAATTCTTCCGCTCAACCTTACCGAAGAAGAAATTGAAAAGCTTCACAATTCGTACAATATTCTTAAAGAATCATTCGAAAGCCTTAATATCTAATTTAATATTTACAATCTAACTAACATTGACAGCTCCCCTTGTTCCAAGGGGAGCTGTCTGCAAATATAAGTCATTCAAACCGACCAAGGCTCCCCTTTTAATGTCATAAAGGTGATTCCCCCGTTAATCGGGGGAAATGTCTGCAACGCAGACAAAAGGGGGCGTCTACGCAGTAAAGCTGTCGCACTTTATGTGCGACTGAGGGGTTATTAACATCGTAGGGGAAGATATTATCTTCCCGTATTTCCGCAGGCGAACACAGTTCGCCATAATAACAAAATTGTTTATCGGGCGGATGAAATTTCCGTTATCATTTGACCGCTTTTGTGCAAATTGTAAAAGAAATGAGCAATGTTGTGCAAGTTTTTATCATTCAACAGGCAGATTTACGAAAAATAAAGTTTTATCAAGCATTTTTTTGTAGAAGTAACTGAAAATACACAAATTGTTATTTTTTTAACAATTAACCCTTGATATTGTAATTTGATAAATATATAATATAAAAGTAAAAAAATATAATCACCTAATTATCAGGAGGTAAAGATTTATGGAATACCGTATTGAACACGATTCAATGGGCGAGGTTAAGGTTCCTGCCGACAAATATTGGGCAGCACAAACCGAGCGTAGCCACGAGAATTTCAAAATCGGCGTCGGCATTGAAGTTATGCCGAGAGAAATCACTCATGCATTCGGTGTGCTTAAAAAGGCTGCCGCAATCGCAAACAATCAGCTCAAACCTGAAAAAATGACAGATGAAAAGCTTGACGCAATTTCAAAGGCTTGCGATGAGGTTATGAGCGGTGAGCTCAACGAGCATTTTCCGCTCGTTGTTTGGCAGACGGGCTCGGGCACGCAGTCAAATATGAATGCCAATGAAGTTATCGCAAACAGAGGTAACGAAATTGCAGGTAAAAAAATTCTTCACCCGAACGACGACATCAATATGTCACAGTCATCAAACGACACATTCCCGACAGCTATGAGTATTGCGGCTGTTCTCGGAATTGAAGATAAGGTTTTCCCGGCTCTTGACAAGCTTATCGCAACATTCAAAATGCTTGAAGAAAAGCATCAGGGCATTGTTAAATCGGGCAGAACTCACCTTCAGGACGCTACTCCTATTACATTTTCACAGGAAATCAGCGGTTGGAGAGCTTCTCTTGAAAAGGACAGAAGACTTCTTGAAATCGCGCTTCCTGAGCTTAAAGAGCTTGCACTCGGCGGCACGGCAGTAGGTACAGGTCTTAACGCACCGAAAGGATTTGATGTTAAGGTTGCCGAGGCTGTAACCGAAATTACCGGTAAGCACTTTATCACAGCACCTAACAAGTTTCACGCTCTCACTTCAAAGGACGAGATTGTATTTGCTCACGGTGCACTCAAGGCACTTGCCGCAGACCTTATGAAAATCGCAAACGATGTTCGTTGGCTTGCTTCGGGTCCTCGTCTCGGTCTTGGCGAAATCAAGATTCCTGAAAACGAACCGGGCTCATCAATTATGCCGGGCAAGGTAAATCCTACTCAGTGCGAAGCTGTTACAATGGTGGCTGTTCAGGTTATCGGTAACGATACGGCAATCGGAATGGCGGCATCACAGGGTAACTTTGAACTTAATGTGTTTATGCCTGTAATTATTTACAACTTCACACAGTCGGTTAGACTTCTTTCGGAAGTTATGATATCGTTCAACGACAACTGTGCGGTAGGCATTACAGCAAACGAAGACAAAATGGCTGCCAACTTGCACAATTCGCTTATGCTTGTAACCGCACTCAATCCGTACATCGGCTACGAAAATGCGGCAAAGACAGCAAAGCTTGCATATAAGAACAATATTTCTCTTAAAGAGGCTTGCGTAGAGCTCGGCTTCCTTACAGAAGAGAAATTTGATGAAGTATTCCATCCGGAAAATATGGTTTGATTTTCGGTCGGTATTAATACAATTTTGGATTTAGGACAAAGGAGAATAGTATAATGACTTTCAGTTATTATCCGGGATGCACCTTGAAAACAAAGGCGCAGGATTTGGATAAATACGCAAGAATGTCGGCAGAGGCTCTCGGTGTTACGCTTGAAGAACTCCCTGATTGGCAGTGTTGCGGCGGCGTTTATCCTATGGCAAAGGACGAGATTGCAACCAAGCTTTCTTCCGTTCGTGCGCTCAATAAATCAAAAGAACTCGGTCACGACCTTGTAACTATGTGCTCCGCCTGCCACAATGTAATTAAGCAGGTAAACAACGATATGCTCGACGGTGAAATCGCCGACAAAGTTGCAAGATATATGAAACTTGACGAACCTTACAGAGGCGAAACAAATGTTATTCATTATCTTGAAGTTTTGCGTGACAAGGTTGGTTTTGACAAAGTAAAAGCGGCTGTTACAAATCCGCTCAAGGGTAAGAAAATTGCCGCATATTACGGCTGTTTGCTTCTTCGCCCAAGCAAGGTTATGCAAATGGACGACCCGGAAAATCCGACAATTATCGAGGATTTGATTAAAGCTATCGGTGCAACACCGGTTGTTTATTCAATGCGTAACGAGTGCTGCGGCGGCTACACAACTCTTGAAAACAAAGAAATTGCAAAGTCAAAGGGCAACGCGGTTCTTGAAAATGCAGTTAAAAACGGAGCGGAAATGGTTATTACGGCTTGTCCGCTTTGTATGTACAATCTTAACAAAAATGCAACGGATTACGATGTGCCGGTTAAGTACTTCACAGAGGTGCTTGCCGATGCACTCGGTTTAATCGGCGAATAGGAGGCTCGTATGGATAATAAAAATCTTAAAGAGCAGGTTATCCGCTCCGCCGGTATCAATCCGCTCAAATGTATGGGTTGCGGCAAGTGCTCCGCTACCTGTCCTTCTTATGACAATATGGAATATCATCCGCATCAGTTTGTTTCGATGGTGGCAAACGGCAATATCGAACCGCTTATGGAGAGTGATTCTCTTTACACCTGTCTTTCGTGCCTCGCTTGCTTGGAGCGTTGCCCGAGAGGTGTTGAGCCGGCAAGATTTGTCGAGGCTGTCAGAGTTGCAAAAATCCGCCGTCAGGGCGAGGAACATTTGCATCCGCAAAATATTCCGGATATGTGGGATGAAGATTTGCCGCAGCAGGCAATTGTGTCTGCTATGAGAAAATATTGGAAGTAAGGAGGAGTAGAAAATATGCACAGAATAGGCGTATTCGTTTGTTGGTGCGGTAGCAATATCGCCGGTACGGTTGATGTTCACAAGGTTGCCGAAACTTTGAAGAAAGAACCGGGCGTTGTTTACTCCACCGACTATCAATATATGTGCTCCGAGGCAGGACAAAATTTGGTTAAGGACGCTATTAAAGAGTATAATCTTACAGGCGTTGTAATTTGTTCCTGTTCACCTCGTATGCACGAAAACACATTCCGCAAAGCGGCGGCTTCCGTAGGTCTTAACCCTTATATGGTTGAGATTGCAAATATCCGTGAGCAGTGCTCTTGGATTCATAAGGAAATGCCGATTGCTACGGAAAAAGCAGTTATTTTGGGCAGAGCCGCAATTGCAAAGGTTCAGCTCAACGCACCGCTTGTTGCAGGCGAAAGCCCGGTTACAAAGCGTGCACTTGTTATCGGCGGCGGTATTGCGGGTATTCAAACAGCTCTTGATATTGCCGAAGCGGGTTTTGAGGTTGACATTGTTGAAAAGTCACCTACTATCGGCGGCAAAATGGCTCAGATAGACAAAACATTCCCGACTCTTGACTGTGCGGCTTGTATCTTGACCCCTAAAATGGTTGAGGCGGCACAGCAGGAAAAAATTAAGATTTACTCTTACAGTGAAGTTGAAGAAGTTAAGGGCTTTGTAGGCAACTTCAATGTAAAGATTAAGCGTAAGGCAAGATTTGTAAACGAGGACATTTGCACCGGTTGCGGACTTTGCACCGAAAAGTGTCCGATGAAAAAAGTGCCTAACGAATTTAACCTCGGTATGGATAACCGTCGTGCGATTTACATTCCGTTTGCACAGGCTGTACCGAAGGTTGCAACTATCGACCCGAACTATTGCATTAAGCTTAAAACAGGTAAGTGCGGACTTTGCTCAACCGTTTGTGAGGCTAAGGCTATCAATTATGACGCAAAGGACGAATTTGTTGAAGCACAGTACGGTGCAATCGTTGTTGCAACAGGATTTGAGCCTATTAAGGTTGATAAGTTTGACGAGTTTGCATACAATCAGTCGCCTGATGTTGTAACCTCTCTTGAATACGAAAGACTTATGAATGCGGCAGGTCCTACAAACGGCACACTTCTCCGTCCGTCCGACCACGAACATCCGCATACTATCGTATTTGTTCAGTGTGTTGGTTCCCGTTGTGCCGAAACAGACCCTAAGGGTAAACCGTATTGCTCAAAGGTTTGCTGTATGTACACGGCAAAGCACGCAATGCTCACCCGTGAAAAGTATCCGGACACTGATGTTTATGTTTTCTACATTGATGTTCGTACACCGGGTAAGAATTTTGACGAATTTTATCGCAGGGCCGTTGAAGAATACGGTGTTCATTATGTTAAAGGTATGGTAGGTAAGGTTGTACCGGACGGCAAAAAGCTCAAAGTTCAGGCTTCCGACCTCCTCAACAACAAGCAACTTCATATTGATGCGGATATGGTTGTACTTGCTGCGGCTATTGAGCCGTCAAAGAGTGCAAGACCTCTTGCAACAATGCTCACAGCTTCTATGGACACAAACGATTTCTTCACAGAGGCTCACCCAAAACTCCGTCCCGTAGAATCACCTACAGCAGGTGTGTTCCTTTCGGGTATGTGCCAGGGTCCGAAGGATATTCCGGAAACCGTATCTCAGGCGTCGGCTTGTGCGGCAAAGGTTATCGGACTTCTTGTTAAGGATAAACTTACTTGCAACCCATGCGTTGCTCACAGCGACGAAATGATGTGTAACGGCTGTTCGTCTTGTGAAAAGGTTTGCCCTTACGGTGCAATTACATATCAGGAAAAAGAATTCCGTATGCCGGACAGAACAACTCAAATCAGAAGAGTAGCAAGCGTAAATCCTGCCGTTTGTCAGGGTTGCGGTGCTTGTACTGTTGCCTGCCCGTCAGGTGCTATGGACCTTAACGGATTTTCTAACAAGCAGATTATGGCGGAGGTAGATGCGATATGCAAATAGAGAATAATGAATTCAAGCCTAAAATTGTAGCCTTCTGCTGTAACTGGTGCTCTTATGCAGGGGCTGACTTGGCAGGTACAAACAGACTTAACTATCCTGCCGATGTAAAAATTATCCGCGTGCCTTGTTCGTGCAGAGTAAATCCTATGTTTATTCTCCGTGCGTTCCAAAGAGGTGCAGACGGCGTTATTATGTGCGGTTGTCACCCGGGTGACTGCCACTACACCACAGGTAACTACTATGCAAGACGCAGAATGACTCTTCTTTTCTCAATGCTTGATTATCTCGGCATTGAAAAAGGCAGAACCCGTGTTGAATGGGTGTCTGCCGCCGAGGGTCAAAAGTTTGCCGAAACTATGAACAGCTTTGTGCAAACTATCTACGAGCTTGGTGAAAATAAAAGATTGGAGGACTTGAGATGCAAGAACAAGTAATTGCTAAAGCAAAAGAGCTCCTCCAAAACGGCTCTGTTGACAGAGTTCTCGGTTGGAAAGTCGGCGAATTTAAGTATGACCTTACACCGGGCGTGTTCTCATCGGCAGACGAGGTAGACAGCGAATTTGTTTACAATACATTTTCCGCCGCAAACCTTTCAAAGTATCTTGTAAAACAAACAAGAAAAGGCGACGGCAAAATCGGTATTTTTGTTAAACCTTGCGATTCCTACAGCTTACAACAGCTCATCAAGGAACACAGGGTAGACCGTGAAAAGGTTTATATCGTAGGCATTCAGTGCTTCGGTAAAACCGATATAAACAAAATTAAGGCCTCGGGTATCAGCGGTATTTCGGACATCACCGAGGACGACGAGTCTGTAACCGTTGAAACGATTTACGGCGACAAAAAGAATTTCAAAAAGTTTGAGGTTATGGCAGAGCGTTGCCTGTCGTGCAAGAGCAAAAAGGTTGTCATTTACGATGAACTTATCGGTGAAAACGGCGAAGTTATCGATTCAAACCGTTTTGACGAAGTTGCCGAATTAGAGGCAATGACGCCGGACGAACGCTTTGAATTTTGGCAAAATGAGCTTTCAAAGTGTATCAGATGCAACGCTTGCAGAAATGTTTGTCCTGCCTGCACCTGCGAAAAGTGCGTGTTTGACAACGACAATTCCGGTGTTGCTCAAAAGGCGGCTCAAACAAGTTTTGAAGAAAGCAATTTCCACATCATCCGTGCATTTCATGTTGCCGGCAGGTGTACCGATTGCGGTGAATGTTCAAGGGTTTGCCCTCAAAATATTCCGCTTCATCTTCTCAACCGTAAATTTATCAAGGACGCAAACGAGCTTTACGGCGAGTATCAGGCGGGCGAGGACGCAGACAGCCGCTTCCCTCTTGTTAACTTTGACTACAACGATTGCGAACCGAGCGTTGTTTATGAGAGAGGAGGACAAAAGTAATGAAAAAGATTTCTATGTCACAAATCAACTCTCTTTTTGATGCCGTTGCAAGTGCCCAGTCGCTTTATATCCCGACAGATAAGGGCGATATTGCCGTGTTTGCAAAGTACGAAAGCGGTATGACTCTTACCGAAAAGTATAATACAAACCGTTCGGCAAAGGATTTCTTCTTTCCGCAGACCGAGAATTTGTACGACATTCGTATGAACGGCTTAAAGCTTGAAATCAAGGACACCCGTGAGGAGTGCGAAGATTTTGTTGTATTCGGCGTCAGAGGTTGCGATGTCAGAGCGTTTGATATTCTCGACAGAGTGTTCCTTGTTGACCCGATTGATACATATTATAAAAACAGAAGAAGTCACGCAACAATTATTTCGCTTGCGTGCAACCGTCCGGAAGAAACTTGCTTCTGCAACGCTTTCGGTATTGACGCTTCCGACCCGAACGGCGACATCACCGCTTGGATTAACGGCGACACGCTTTATATGGACGCAAAAACCGAAAAGGGCGAAGCTCTCATTGCAAATTTAAGCAGTGTGCTTGAAGATGCAGACGCACAGCCTGTTGAAGAGGTTAAGAGTGCAGTTAAAACGGTTATGTCAAAGCTTCCGCTTGCAAACACATCGTTTGAGGGTATGAAGCAAAACGACCTTCTTGCTCATTTCAAAAACGAAAAATGGGCTCAGCTCAGCGAAAGCTGTATCGGTTGCGGCACTTGCACATTCGTGTGCCCGACCTGTCAGTGCTACGACATCAGAGAATTCGACACCGGCAACGGCGTAAAGAAGTTCAGATGTTGGGACAGCTGTATGTACAGCGACTTTACAAAGATGGCACACGGCAATCCGCGTACATCTCAGCTTGAGCGTTTTCGTCAAAGATTTATGCACAAACTTGTGTATTATCCTGATAACAACGACGGTATTTTCGGTTGCGTAGGTTGCGGCAGATGTATTTCAAAGTGCCCAATCTCAATGAATATCGTCAAGGTAGAAAAAGCATTGGAGGTTGAAGCATAATGAACAGTGAAACTTTAATTCCTCACATCGGCGTTGTTACCGACATTCGTAAGGACACACCCGATGTAAAAACTTTCAGAGTAAACGCACTTGAGGGCGGTAAGGTGTTTGAACACATTCCGGGTCAGTGTGCAATGCTTTCTATCCCGGGTGCAGGCGAAGGTATGTTCTCAATTACTTCTTCACCTACAAACGAAGAATTTATGGAATTCAGTATCAAAAAATGCGGTTGCCTCACATCGTGGCTTCATATGATGGATGTCGGACAGGAAATCGCAATCCGCGGTCCTTACGGCAACGGATTCCCGGTTGATACGGAATTCGCAGGCAAGGATTTGCTGTTTATCGCCGGCGGTATCGGTCTTGCACCGCTCCGTTCGGTAATAAATTATTGCAGAGATAACAGAGATAAATACGGTTCCATCGATATTGTTTACGGCTCACGCAGTATGGACGACCTTGTTGATTACAAGGAAATTATCGACGAATGGTGCAAGGAGGACGGCATTAATGTCTACCTCACCATCGACCGTGAACAGGAGGGCTGGGACGGTCATGTCGGCTTCGTTCCTAACTATGTTAAGGAGCTTGGTTTTGACACGAACAAAACTTGCGTTATCTGCGGTCCGCCTATTATGATTAAGTTCACACTTCAGGGACTTATTGAGCTCGGATTTGAAAAAACACAGGTTTACACTACAATGGAACTTCGTATGAAATGCGGTGTAGGCAAGTGCGGCAGATGCAATATCGGCAACAAGTATGTTTGCAAGGACGGTCCGGTGTTCCGCTGTGACCAACTTGACGAATTGCCTGACGAATACTAAAGATTGGGAGGATATTGGATTATGGAAAATAATATGGTTAATATATTTTTGTTCGGCAAGAAATATTCCGTGCCGTCAAATTTAACAATTATGAAAGCAATGGAATATGCCGGCTATCAGCTTAAAAGAGGCTGTGGCTGTCGTAACGGTTTTTGCGGTGCCTGTGCCACTATTTACAGAGTTGCCGGCGACAGAGACCTCAAGGCTTGCCTTGCTTGTCAAACTCAGGTTGTGGAGGGTATGTATATTGCAACATTGCCGTTCTTCCCTCTTATCAAGCAACCTTACGATATTGAAAAAATCAGCACAAACGAAAGCATTATGATGCAGCTTTATCCTGAAATTTACGCTTGCGTGGGCTGTAACGCTTGCACAAATGCGTGCACACAGGGTCTTAATGTTATGCAGTACATTGCTTACGCACAGCGTGGCGAATTTGAGAAGTGTGCGGAAGAAAGCTTTGACTGCGTTATGTGCGGTGTATGCTCATCCCGTTGCCCGGCAGGAATTTCTCATCCGCAGGTAGCACTTTTGGCAAGAAGAATCAACGGTAAGTATCTTGCACCGGAAAGCGAGCATTTAACAAACAGAGTTCAGGAAATCAAGGACGGCACATTTGAGGAGCTTCTCCAAAATCTTATGCAAAAGCCGATTGAAGACATGAAAGAACTCTACAATAACAGAGAAATAGAAAAGTAAGGAGGCGGCTGAAATGTACAATAACGAAATGCAGGAATCTATGAAAAAGGTTGCGGCAAACAGAGAGGCAAACGCTGCACTTGAACCTCGTCGTATGACTGCGGAGGAAAAAGACACTCTCCTTGCAACCTATCACCCGGACTACAAGCAAGACCAATTTTCGGTTCTTCAAATAGGTCCTAACAAAGGCGAAAAAGTACCTCTTGAGCTTGCTGATTTACTTCAGGCTCACAGCAGAATTAATACAAAGGATATTGACCTTAACAAAGTTGATTACGATGTTGATGTTCTTATCATCGGCGGCGGCGGAGCAGGTGCTTCTGCGGCTATCGAGGCAGATAACAACGGTGCATCTTGTATGATAGTTACAAAGCTTCGTATCGGTGACGCAAACACAATGATGGCTGAAGGCGGTATTCAGGCTGCCGACAAGGAAAACGATTCTCCGGCACAGCACTACATTGACGCTTTCGGCGGCGGTCACTTTGCCGCAAAACCTGAGCTTCTTTACAAGCTTGTAAACGACGCTCCGGAGGCTATTCAGTGGCTTAATCATCTCGGAGTTGAATTTGACAAGGCTCCGGACGGTACAATGATTACCACTCACGGCGGCGGTACATCACGCAAGAGAATGCACGCTGCAAAGGACTATTCGGGTGCAGAGATTATGAGAACTTTGCGTGACGAAGTTCAAAACAGACAAATCCCTATTGTTGATTTTACTGCGGCTATTGAGCTTATTAAGGACACAGAGGGCAAGGTTGCCGGTGCTGTTCTTGTTAATATGGAAACAGAGGAAATCCTCATTGCCAAAGCAAAGACTGTTATTATCGCAACAGGCGGTGCAGGCAGACTTCACTATCAGGGCTTCCCTACTTCAAACCATTACGGTGCAACTGCCGACGGTCTTATTCTCGGCTACCGTGCAGGTGCAAAGCTCCTTTATGCAGACACACTTCAGTATCACCCGACAGGTGCGGCTTATCCTGAGCAGATTTTCGGTGCTCTTGTAACGGAAAAAGTTCGTTCTCTCGGTGCAAAACTTGTTAATGTAAACGGCGAAGTGTTTATGCACCCGCTTGAAACCCGTGATGTATCTGCGGCTTCTATTATCCGTGAGTGCTCAACAAACGGTAACGGCGTTCATACAGATGACGGCGTAGGCGTTTGGCTCGATACCCCTATGATTGAACTCAAGGGCGGCGAGGGCACAATCGAAAAGAGAATTCCGGCTATGATGAGAATGTTCGGCAAGTACGGCATTGATATTCGTAAAGAGCCGATTCTTGTTTATCCTACTCTTCACTATCAAAACGGCGGTCTTGATATTGCCGCAAACGGTATGACGGCAGTTGAAAACCTTTTTGTTGCCGGCGAAGCAGTAGGCGGTATCCACGGCAGAAACAGACTTATGGGTAACTCACTTCTTGATGTTATCGTGTTCGGCAGAAATGCAGGTAAAAACGCTTCCGAAAAGTCAAAGAGTGTAGATGTTGCAGAACTCACACTTTCACATGTTGACAGCTTTGAGGATGAAATCAAGGGAGCAGGTATTGAAACCTCAACCGTTTCACCTAAGCTTTTGCCTGATTACACTCGCAAAGTAAACGATAAGTAGTAATTCAAAGCCTCCCCTTAGGGGGAGGCGTTAAACCTATAATTTAATTTAAAAGGGGAATTTATGGATTTAGGTATTGTGTCCGTTACGGGCGTAGCATTTTTAACCTTTAGTGTGCTGGCTATTGCGGCAGTTGGCTACACTCTCGGTAGAATTACCGTCAAAGGCGTTAATCTCGGTACAGCAGGCGTGTTCATTGTAGCACTTCTTTTCGGAGCATTTTTGTTCCCGGTGCTTGATGAACAGCTTATGATTGGTGATAACGCCGTTTCTTTTACAAAAGAGGCACTTAAAATTGTAGAAAATCTTGGACTTATTTTCTTCGTTACTTCGGTTGGATTTATAGCAGGTCCAAAGTTTTTCAGAAATATGAAAAAGAACTTTAAGTCTTATGTGCTTTTGGGTCTTGTAATCATCGCTTCGGCGTCGGTTGTGTGCGTTTTGTGCGTACTTATAGGCAGCAAACTTTCTTCTGTTGACCACGATACATTTAAGTCAACAATGGTCGGCTTGTTTGCAGGTGCACTTACATCAACGCCGGCATTTTCCGCATCAAAGGAAGCGGTTGCCGAAATGGGAGCACATTATGAAGATGCAGTATCGGCAGGATATGCAATTGCATACCTTTTCGGTGTTATCGGAGTTGTGCTTTTTGTGCAGATTATTCCGAAAATCACAAAGGCAGATATGAGCGAGGAACTCAAAAAAATTTCGGTTGAAGCAAGCGAGGCTTCAAAAAAGCAAGACGGCAAAAAGTTGATTTTGCTTGACGAACTCGGATTTACTCCGTTTTCACTTGCCGCGATTCTCGGCGTTATGCTCGGCTCGATTAAAGTCAAAGGCTTTTCGCTTACTACAACGGGCGGCTGCATTTTGGTTGCCCTCATATTCGGCCACTTCGGCAGAATCGGTAAAATAAGCATTATGCCGGAACAGTCGGTACTTCGCACATCAAGAGAACTCGGTCTTATGATGTTCCTTATCGGTGCAGGTGTTTCGGGCGGTGCAAAATTTGTGCAGTATTTTGAACCGATTTACTTCCTTTACGGTGCACTTCTTACACTTGTGCCTATGATTATCGGTTATGTTTTTGCAAAATATGTGCTCAAAATGCCGCTTCTCAACAATCTCGGCTCAATCACCGGCGGTATGACAAGTACCCCGGCACTCGGCACTCTTATCAGCGTTGCCGGCACAGAGGATGTTGCTTCGGCTTATGCGGCAACATATCCGGTTGCACTCATCAGCGTAGTTATCGCTTCAAAGTTGATTATTATGTTCTGTTGATTAAGATATTTTAAATATGAAAAAGCTTCTTTCCGAATAAACGGAGAGAAGCTTTTATTACTTTAGGTTAGTTGTAATTGTGTTCGATAATTTTCTGCGTTAACTCCGGATACGGAAAATCAAGGTAAACCGTGCCGTAGTATTTCGCCTTATCAAGCGGATAGCTCATAAAAAATGTGTTGATGATTTTTGCGTTGCTTTTCGGGCCTTTCAGTCCGCCGGCGGTTGATGTGTAATCGATTACATATCTGCCGTCAAATTCGGTCATACTGTCCAAAAACGGTTTTAAGCATTCGTTCCAACGCTCAACGGGCTTGTACTTGAATCTGTCTTGAATAACGAAAACCGCATTGTCTTTGCTTTTTGTTTCAAGCGTGAGTGCGTGTGGCTCAGCCGTTCTTTGCTCCACCCAGCGTGAAAAATCAATACCCGTGTTGTCGTCGGTAAAATCCTTGTTTTGCATATCCATTTTGCATCTGCGAATAAGCACGATTTTGCCTCTTGCTTCGCCGAGAAACGGAATGCGGTTTTCGGTGTACCATTTGCTTTCGTTGGCTTTTATGTAGGTGTAAAACAGGTTGTTAAAGCATTTTTCGTTTTCGCTGTTGCTGTCGTTTTTGAATTGAAAAATGATTGTTTCGCTTGGGTTTTCACTCAAAAATCTGTAGCAGTGATTAAGTACATCTTCAAGGTCCATTTGTCTTCCAAAGTGATTTGGCGTGCAAAAAGCTTTTACAACGCCGTGCACCATTTTGAGTCTTTCGTTTTTGCTTTCAACTCTGATGTCAAGAGCACGAATACCGATGTTTAACTGCTCATAAATATTTTGATTTTGTGTTTGAAAATGACGGGGAAACTGTACATATTGCGTAACACAGTCGTGACTGCCCGGAATTGTCATTTTAAACAAATTTTCGTCATCGCTAAAATCTGTCATCCATTGTTTGAGATTTATTTTCATATTTATCACCAAGAATAGTATATAATATTTGTTGAAGTTTATCAATAGAATATCACTTGCTACAATGGTATAATAGATGTATATTTACTAAAAGGATGAAATTTATGAGTTATTTACCATGCGAACTTCATTGCAACAGCAAAAACGGTGAGGGTAAGTTTACCGTTGCCGAGATTTTACAAAGGGCGGCAGACGACCACCTTGCATTGATTGCGTTGACAGATAAAAATACAACAGACGGTTTTGCCGAACTTAACGATGAGGTTGTTCCGTCAATCAAAGGCATTGAATGTGCAACTTCAAACGGCAATTTGCTTGCTTTCGGTGTAAATTCCGCACCCGATTTTGAAGATGTAACGCCCGAAAATATTGACGGCAAAATAGAAGAACTTAAAGAAGAGGGTGCAGTAGTGGGCATTGCTCACCCGTTCGCCGACGGCTCGGAGTGGAAGTATAATTTGCACAATCCGAGAAATGTGGATTTTGTGGAAATTTGGCACGGAGCGTTCACTTTTGAAAATGCCGAAAACGACAAGGCTCTTGCTATGTGGACGGAACTTCTTGACAAGGGTTATCATATTGCGTGCACCTATGGTAAGGATTTGAAAAATGAAGAAAACGCCGGTCATTTCGGATGTACTTATCTTGATGTAGACGGTGAAATTAATCAGCATAACGCTCTTAAAGCTTTGCGTATGGGAAAAAGCGTTGCTTCGACGGGTGCAAAGATGTTCTTTCGTGTTCATCAAAAAGGCACAACCTACACTATCGGTGAAACACTCAAAAAAGGCGGTGCGGTTTTCAGCTTTTTCACCGACCTCCATTCAAGAGAAAAAAATTCGGGCGACGAGGAGCTTGAATATCAAACAATCAAGCTTATCACCAACGGCGGAGCGTGCATTATGGAAACTGCCGTGTCAGAACGGCACATACACATCAATCTCAAAAGCAATCATTGGTACCGTGCCGAGCTTTGGGGCAAGGTTGACGGTGTGAAAAAACTCCTTGCCGTAACTTCTCCGATTTACACGGCATAAATGTTCCTACCAAGGCTGTAAATATAAATCGAAAAACCTACCAAGGCTCCCCTTATTTATAAGGGGAGCTGTCGTCATTTATGACGACTGAGGGGT
>CAVLCA010000001.1:0-172944 GCA_963661495.1 bacterium | reverse complement strand
AATCATGTTTTGGTTGATTGCATTACAGGCTTACCACTCTTTGAAATTACAACTACTGCTGATGTTGCAGACAGTACAGTTGCTCTTGATATTTTAAGCCAAACCAATTCTTTTTTACCGATTCACGAATGTACTTTCATTGCTGATAAAGGCTATGATATTAAAGCTATTTACAACACTGTTAAAAATGTTTACAACGGTGAATGCAATATTCCTTTAAACAAGCGAAATACCAAAAAGCCTAAAGTCACAAGCAGTCATCCTATTTGCGACGCCGGTCTTGCAATGCACAAAGACGGAAGATTTTCAGACAACGGCAGAACCAGACAAAAATACTGCTGCCCTTTCAAGCGTTCTAAATCAGGCACTTGTCCCTGCAATCACAAAAATTGGAATAACGGAAAGAAAACAAAGGGTTGCACCAAATATATCACTTTGCCTGACGATTACAGATTGTCAATTGACCGTGAATGTGTTTCTTTCAAGAAAATATATTCACTGCGAACTGAAGTTGAGCGTTACAATTCAAGATTCAAGCAAACAGGTCAGGAACGACTTTGGGTTCATTCTTTGAATGCTGCTCAAAATCTTAATACTGTTGCTCACATTGCCCTGCTTGCTGTCGCTTTTGCCGCAATTGTCACTAAATCGGAACACTCTTTCAGATGCCTGAAATCTGTCAAACGCATTGCTTAATTTCATAACCCGATATTTTCAATTTAGTTTTGCACATTTTTGTGTAAGGCTTTCTTCTTTCTGCCATTTTTTACCCTCTTTTTCTTCGAGTTGCTTGCTTTACTGTTTTTTCTTACTTTTTTCTTTCGTTTTGCTCATCACTAATTTTATTATAGCCCTGAGCAAAACGCCGAAAGGCGCATAAACAAAGGGAAATCAGGGCAATAATTTCACAATTGTCACTATAAAGTATAGAAACAGCCAGCCAAATATCGTAAAATATAGTTGTAGAAAAAAGAAACGAAAGGGGCTGGCTGTCATCTATCGCCAAGAAATTATACAGGACATTACACTTTTCACATCTGCACCGAAAGCAAAATTTTACGATGAGCTTTTTTTCAATTTAGATTTATCATCATTTCCCGATTCTGTTTCAAAAACAGGTCGTAAAGGATATTCCAAACGTGCCTTGCTTTGTGCTTTTATCGTTATGAAGTGCGAATGCTTTTCCTGCATTACCGATTTACTCGATTATCTCCAAAATAATCTTTTAATCGCATATTATTGCGGTTTTGATATTACTAAGCCTTTGCCGTCCTATTGGACGCTTGACCGTTTCATCAGAAATATTGATAACGAATCACTGAAGGACATTATGAAATCTTTAGTGCTTGAGCTGTCCAAAAAGGGCATTGTTGATGCTTCTTTTATTGCACTTGACTCAACTCCGATTTCAGCTAACACTAAGTTGAATAATCCAAAATCCTTTGTCAAAAACAAATTTTCAAAAGATAATCAACCTAAATCCGATAAAGACTGTGCATTAGGCGTTCATACCGCTTCAAACCAGCATAACGAGCGTAATTTTGAATACTATTGGGGCTACAAAAATCATGTTTTGGTTGATTGCATTACAGGCTTACCACTCTTTGAAATTACAACTACTGCTGATGTTGCAGACAGTACAGTTGCTCTTGATATTTTAAGCCAAACCAATTCTTTTTTACCGATTCACGAATGTACTTTCATTGCTGATAAAGGCTATGATATTAAAGCTATTTACAACACTGTTAAAAATGTTTACAACGGTGAATGCAATATTCCTTTAAACAAGCGAAATACCAAAAAGCCTAAAGTCACAAGCAGTCATCCTATTTGCGACGCCGGTCTTGCAATGCACAAAGACGGAAGATTTTCAGACAACGGCAGAACCAGACAAAAATACTGCTGCCCTTTCAAGCGTTCTAAATCAGGCACTTGTCCCTGCAATCACAAAAATTGGAATAACGGAAAGAAAACAAAGGGTTGCACCAAATATATCACTTTGCCTGACGATTACAGATTGTCAATTGACCGTGAATGTGTTTCTTTCAAGAAAATATATTCACTGCGAACTGAAGTTGAGCGTTACAATTCAAGATTCAAGCAAACAGGTCAGGAACGACTTTGGGTTCATTCTTTGAATGCTGCTCAAAATCTTAATACTGTTGCTCACATTGCCCTGCTTGCTGTCGCTTTTGCCGCAATTGTCACTAAATCGGAACACTCTTTCAGATGCCTGAAATCTGTCAAACGCATTGCTTAATTTCATAACCCGATATTTTCAATTTAGTTTTGCACATTTTTGTGTAAGGCTTTCTTCTTTCTGCCATTTTTTACCCTCTTTTTCTTCGAGTTGCTTGCTTTACTGTTTTTTCTTACTTTTTTCTTTCGTTTTGCTCATCACTAACCGAATTATAAATATCTTTCTACTATCTTTATATCGTGTTTGTACAATTTTGTCAATAGAAATTTAAAATTTATGTCTAAATTATACAAATATGTGTAAAATGAAATAATTAAAAAAATATTACCAAAAGTTAGTGACAAACGGTGTTATTTATTGTATAATAGTTCAGTAAATTTATAAATCTGAAAGGAGTTTTTTATGAAACACTCTGAAATCGTCGGAAAAATGAGTCTTGAGCAAAAGGCTGCATTTGTTTCCGGTTATGACTATTGGCATCTTGAGGAAGCTCCGGAGCTCGGACTCCCTAAGATTTGCATTACAGACGGCCCTCACGGCTTGCGTAAGGCAAAGGGTAAGGACTATGTACCTGAAGAAGGCGAAGCAAAGTCGTCAGGCGGCATCGGCCTTGGCAACTCTGTGCCTACAACTTGCTTCCCACCTGCCGCAACTTCATCTTGCTCTTGGGATGATGATTTGCTCTTTGAGGAGGGTGCGGCTATGGGTGAAGAATGCCTTAAAGAAAAGGTTTCCGTTATTCTCGGCCCTGGTACAAACATCAAGCGTGCTCCGACTTGCGGCAGAAACTTTGAGTATTTTTCAGAAGATCCGCTTCTTGCAGGTAAATGTTCAGCCGCTGTAATCAACGGCGTTCAGTCAAAGGGTGTAGGTACATCGCTCAAGCACTTTGCTTGTAACTCACAGGAAGCATTTCGTATGGTTCTCAACGAAGTAATTGACGAGCGTACAATGCGTGAGATTTATTTCCCTGCATTTGAAATTGCTGTTAAAGAGGCTCAGCCTTGGACTGTTATGAACTCATATAACCGTATTAACGGTGTATATGCTTCACAAAACGAATGGATGCAACAGCAGGTTCTCCGCAAGGAATGGGGCTTTAAGGGTCTTATCGTAACAGACTGGGGTGCTTCTGTTGACCGTGTTGACGGCGTTAAGGCGGGTACAGACCTTGAAATGCCTACATCCGGTAAGCTTAATGCTAAGAAAATTGTTGCCGCTGTAAATGACGGTACTCTTGAAGAATCAATTCTTGATGAAAGAGTAGACGCTGTTGTTGACCTTATCTTGAAGTCAAAGCCTGCTCTTGAAAAAACACATACATATGACAAAAAGGCTCACCACAAAATTGCACAGAAGCTTGCTGAGGGCTCGATGGTTCTTCTTAAAAATGACGACAGCATTCTTCCTCTTCAGGCAGGTCAAAAGGTAGCTGTTATCGGTGAGATGGCAAAGGCACCTCGTTTCCAAGGCGCAGGTTCTTCTGTTATCAATCCTACAATGCTTTCAAACGCTTATGACGAACTTGTAGAACTCGGCGTTGATGTTACATATGCACAGGGTTATTACAAGACAGCAGGCACAAAGAAAGAGCAAAAGACAAGAATGACAGAGGCTCAGCTTACAGCAGAAGCTGTCAATGCTGCAAAGAATGCCGATGTTGCAATCGTATTCGCCGGTCTTACAGAAGATTTCGAGGGCGAGGGCTACGACAGGGAAACTATTAATATGCCGCCAAATCATAATAAACTTATTTCGGATGTTGCCGCTGCAAATCCAAATACAGTTGTTGTTCTTGCAGGCGGTTCTGTTGTACTTATGCCATGGCTTTCAGAGGTTAAGGGTCTTCTTAATTCAGGGCTCGGCGGTCAGGCAGGCGGTGCCGCAGTTGCCAATATTCTTACAGGTAAGGTTAATCCGTCGGGTAAAACTTCTGAAACATATCCTGTTTCATACGAATCAAATCCTACATTCGGTAACTATCCGGGTGGACCTGTTACTTCTGAGCATAAGGAAAGCGTTTATATCGGTTACAGATATTACGATTCTGCTAACGAAGATGTTGTGTTCCCGTTCGGTTACGGTCTTTCTTATACAACATTTGAATACAGCGACATTAAGCTTTCGGCTGATTCAATTAAGGATACTGATATTCTTACGGTATCATTCAAGGTTAAGAATACAGGTGATGTAGCCGGTGCGGAAATTGCTCAGGTATATGTTGCCGATAAGGAATCAACTATATTCCGTCCTGTAAAAGAACTTAAGGGTTATAAAAAAGTATTTCTTAACGCAGGCGAAGAAAAGGAAGTTTCTGTTGAGCTTTCAAAGAGAGCGTTTGCTTTCTACAATGTTAAAATCGGCGATTGGTGTGTTGAGTCGGGTGACTTTGATATTATGGTTGCCGCTTCATCAAGAGATGTTAAACTCACAACTACCGTTAATGTAGAAGCTCCTGCTTGTGAAATCCCTGATTATCACGCAACTGCTCCTGCATATTACAATGATGTTAAGAACATTACTCGTGATGATTTTGCAGCTGTTTACGGCGAACTTCCAAATCCTCAAATCGACACTTCAAAGAGAATTGACAAGTATTCGTGCCTTAATGATGCAAGACATACAAAGTGGGGAGGCAGACTTTGCCGACTTATTACAAAAATTATGTCCGGTATGGGCTCGGCAGAAAACGGTGACGGAAAAATGCTTGCCGCAATGGCAACACAGATTCCTGTTCGTAACTTTGTACAGATGTCTATGGGTGCATTCAGCGAATATCAGGCTGAGGGACTTCTTATGATGCTCAATGATGACCAATCATCGTTCATCGGATTTAGCAGAATTTTCTGGACTCTCGGCGGAACACTTGCAAGACTTCCAAAACTTCTTTCAGCTATTTAATAGAATAAAAAATTATCGGGAGATGTCAACATCTCCCGATTTTTATATTTGTAGATTTTTATTCTTGCTTTTTGTTACTTTCTTCCAATTCTTTTGTTTTAACAGTATTTAGATAAATTAAAACAAGCATTACTATAAGTGCAACATATAATAAAACTGAAATAGCAAAATATTTTTTAAAGTTATTCTTATACTCATCTGCACGGCTTTTGGCAGAATCGGTTTGTGCGGTTAGTTTGGCTGTGCCTAAGTCAATTGATGATTTTTGATAAAGATTATATGCGGCAACCGTACCTTTGTAATCGTTTCCTGATTTTACAGCAACACCTGTTGTAACGGCACCGAGTATAAATAATATAACGGCAAAAACAGCAAAAAGAACTGTGGATTTTTTATTTTTCATATGAAGACCTCCTAAAATTATATTTTTATTATAACATATAAAAATTTCACTTGCAATTTATATTTTAATAAGTTATAATAGGCAAGTAAAATATTTGGAGAGTTGTCCGAGCTGGCCGAAGGAGCACGATTGGAAATCGTGTAACGGGCTATAACCTGTTCGAGGGTTCGAATCCCTTGCTCTCCGCCAAAAATAAAAAGTTCGTCATCGGACGAACTTTTTTCGTTGGAGATAGGCTTTGCTTATCTCCCTTTTTATATTTTAAAGCACTTTTGTAATGATTTATAATCACCAAGCACAAGCATTGAACAGTTTGAATACAAAACAGTATCCGGAGTTATTGCCATATTTAACTTGCCGTTTTCCTTGAGTGCGAGTATGTTTATGTTATATTTTTTGCGTATATCAATTTTACCGATTGATTTACCAATCCAGTTTTCCGGAATTTGTACCTCAAATATTGCGTACGATTCATCAACTTCAATGTAATCAAGAATATGGTCAGATGTGTACCTGATAGCTGTCCATTTCGCCATTTGTTTTTCGGGATAAACAACCTTATCGGCACCGTTACGAAGCAAAAACTTTTCCTGAACATCTCTTTTAGCGGCAGATACAACAAACTTTGCACCCAATTCTTTAAGCAGGGAAGTGGTTTCAAGGGAATTTTGAAAATTACCTGACATTGTTACAATACAAACATCAAAGTTCTTAATACCGAGTGATTTTAAAAATTCAACATCTGTACTGTTACCGATTTGTGCATTAGTAACATACGGCATAACATCGTTTACCTTATCTTCACTTTCGTCAACAGCCATAACCTCGTGACCCAACTGATTTAATTCAACAGCAATGTGCTTGCCAAAAAGTCCGAGACCGATAAGTAAAATGCTTTTCATACTTTAACAACCTCCTTAGCCAACCGTTATTTTATCAAGCGGAAGCTTTGAATTTATATGTTTGTTACCCGACAATGTTGCATATATTAGCGTAAGTCCGCCAACTCTGCCGAGATACATCAATACTATTAAGATGATTTGCGATGAAATACTAACCTTTGTAGTTATTCCAAGCGTCAATCCGGCTGTACCAAGTGCCGATGCAGTTTCGTAGAGGCTTGTAATCAGCGGAATATCTTCAATCGAACAAATTGCTACGCCACCCACAAAAAACAGGGCTATATACATCATAGCGATTGTAGCGGCGTTTTTGATAACACTGTCATCAATTCTTCTGCCAAACGCACAAACGCTTTCTTTTCTTCTGAAACAAGCAAATGCGTTTAGAATAAGCACAGCAACGGTTGTTGTTTTCAGTCCGCCGGCTGTTGAACCGGGTGAGCCTCCCGTCAACATAAGAAAAATCATAATCGCTTGCGACGGTCTTGACATTTCAGCCAATTTAGTTGTGTTAAATCCGGCTGTTCTCGGTGTTACGGATTGAAAAAGGGAAGTGAGTATTCTCGTACCTATATCATAATTTGAATAATCAAATATAAAAAAGTATGTTGCCGGTATAATTATCAAAAGCAGAGTTGTTACAATTATTACCTTGCTTTGCATATGGTATTTTTTAACTTTGAATTTGTTTGTATAAATATCGTCCCAAGTTAAAAATCCGATACCACCGATAATGATTAAAAGCATAATTGTAATGTTGATAACAGGGTTTGCAGCATATGAGGTGAGTGAGCAAAATTGATTGTCTTTCGTTCCCATAATGTCAAATCCGGCATTGCAAAATGCCGATATTGAGTGAAAAACAGAAAACCAAATGCCTTTTGCACCGTAATCTTTACAAAATACAGGCATCATGGAAACCGCACCGACAGTTTCTATGATAAAAGTACCAGTAAGAATGAATTTTGTAAGTCTCACAATACCGCCAACTTTATGTGCTGAAATTGCGTCTTGCATTCGGCTTCGTTGCATAAGTGATATTTTTCTGCCGGCAAGCATTGAAAATGATGCTGCGACGGTTACAACACCAAGTCCGCCGATTTGTATAAGCGAAATTATTACAGCCTGACCGAATGTTGACCAATAACTGCCTGTATCCTTGACTATAAGTCCGGTAACACAAACGGCTGATGTTGCGGTAAACAAAGTTTCGTTGAACGGTGTGATTACTCGTTCGGTTGATGAAATAGGAAGCATTAAAAGCAATGCCCCTAAAAGAATTACACCTGCAAAACCAATTAAAATCACCTGAAACGACGAAAGCCGTTTTTTTATATGTGGCTTCTTCGGCATATAACAAACTCCCTTTCCGACAGTTTACGTTAAAGCTTTATTTCTTCAAAAACGATATGTGAGCTTGGCTGATCCTCATAAAGAATACCGATTGTATTGTTGTCAATCTTTGTCATACAACTGTATGCAAAGAAACCTTCGTTAACTTTAATGTTTTCTTTATCCCACTTGATACCCTTGCATTTGCCTTTTTTGTCGTATTCAAATGTACCTGTGGAAATAACGCCGTCGTTTCTGCCTTTTTTAGACGGGTGAGAAACATAAGCTTTGTCGCCGTCAATAAGACAGTTCTTTTGACATTTTGGAGCTTTAAACTTAGCATTTTTAGCTTTTATCCATGTAATACCGTTGTCGTAAGAAATTGCGGCAGGCGTTTTCTTGTAGCCTTTTGCTCTTGAGAATGAGTAAAGATTTCCGTCCGGACCTTCGGCAAGCGTCCACTCGTCAATGTTCGGAGTGTATGGCACTGCTTCGTTTCTTCTCCAAGTGTTGCCGTTGTCGTCTGAATAAATGCATACAGAACCCTTGAGGGTATAAAGAGGAAATATCATTCTGCCGGTTTTTGTTGTAATTGCATTACCCGGCGCAATACCGAGGAAATATCCGTCTTTTTCTTGATTAAGAATACTTCCGGTTATGTCAATAGGTTTTGACCATGTTGCACCTTTGTCTGTGGAACGGAGCATAAATACATAGTTTCTTTTAACAGCCTTGAGCGGTGCACCGAATGTAGTGCCGTCAGCATCTGATTTTTTACTTCCGCCGTTAAGGAAAATATTGCCTACATATTTGTCATTTTCATAAAGTTCGCCGTCAGTAAAATTAACCTTGTATTCTGTAGCCGATTTGGTTTTGTCAAGCACTTTCCCGCTTTCAAGTACATAGTAAAAATTGCCGTCCTTGTCATAAATAAGCGGAACGATTTTTCCGTCAAAACTTGCATATGCAACCTTTTTTGTATCCATCATCTTTTTGTCAAAAAGACCTTTAGATTCCGGATAATATGTAACAAGAAGTACAACATCGCCGTTCGGAGCAACTGCCATACATGGGTCGATGTAAAATGCACTTGCCGTATTTTCTTTGTCTGAATTAATAACTCTTGCCGGAGGAGTGGCAATTGTTTGAATGTTGCTCCAGCTCTTTCCGCCGTCCGTGCTTGTCCTTACAGCAAGTTCAATGAATCCCCAATCAGTAGGAACATAAGCCTTGTCAACCGCAGCAATAAGTGTACCGCCTGCATTTACTAAACTCGGAATACGAAATGCAACACCGCTGTTAGCATCATTTGCTTCGTTTACAAGTTCTGCGGATAAAAAATCAGTATTTGTTCCGCAAAACAATGTTTGTTTGTTAGCCATATTAGTCACCCTTTTTATATAAATTTTATACCTATTATATCAAACTCGTTTCACCATATCAATACACAAAATGTAAAATTTGTTAACAGTTATGCAAATGAAAATTTGATATTTCTCAATCACCGTTAGACTGATGTTTATTGCCTTTTTATAAAAATTATTTGTTTGTACGAAAAAGGCGACAGCCCGGAGTTATTTACCACGCAAAACAGGTTACTTACATTGAAGGTGTTGATTTTTTCGGGGGGGGTAAGTAGAATAAAAATGAATTGTTAACAAGTTCAAATGTTTTATTTTAAAGGAGAATTTATATGAAGAAATTTATTAGTGCTTTTCTGTCTGTTGTAATGCTTTTAAGTATTACTATGGGTATGAATTTGTCGGTATTTGCAGATGACGGCAACAAAACAATTGTATCGGCATCATTGACTCCGATTAAACCATATATAATATATGAAGGTGCTTATGGTTATTATGATGATGGCGTCGGATATTATTGGGCACCTGATTTTAATGCTGGCGATATAATTAACATTACATTTTCAGATAAAACAAAAGCTACATATACCTACTATAATCAATATGAATACACAGGATGGTACACTTCTAATAATGATGAAATATCTGTCGTCGGATATAGTTTTTGTGCAGATAAGTTAGGCGAAACATATGTATCATATTGTATTGATGATTTCGGTTTTGATATTAAAAATGTACCTGTCACAATTGTAAATAATCCAGTTGATTCATTTTCGTTTGTTCCGATTAATCCTTATGAAATTATGGAAAAAACAAATGGTTATTATGATGAAGACGATAGTAAGTGGTACTATGTACCCGACTTTAATATAGGCGATAAAATCATTATAAATTATACAAATGGAACATCTGAAGAATACACTTATAAAAAAAATCGTGCTGTAGAATTTGGATATTCTTGCGATTTTGTAAATACAAAAAATGAAATTTTAAAAGTTGTTCGGATTAACTTCAGTTTTGAAGGAACAGGTAATACAACTTTTATAGTTGAACTTCCTGATTATGGCAAAACATCATCAGTACCTGTATCAATTGTTGAAAATCCTATTGCATCAATTTCCTTTGATCCTGTTGAGCCGTATGAAATTTATGAAAATTCTCATGGCTCTTATGATGATGAAAATAACTGGGAATATTATGCACCGGAATTCAATGACGGAGATAAAATTACTTTAAATTATAAAAACGGAACCTCTGAAGAATTTGTTTATAAAAGAGGTAATATTTGGAACTTTGTAAATACTGAAGATAAAATGTTAAACTCTTATAGTAATGGCTTTAGTTTTGAAGGAATAGGAAGTACAACTTTTGAATTAGGACTTTTGGATTATAATAAATCAATTAATATTCCTGTAAAAATTATAGAAAATCCTATTGATTCATTTACATTTACTCCTATTAAAGAATATGAAGTAATAGAAAATAGTGGAGAAGTAGATGGAGAAGATTGTTACTATGATGCTCCTGATTTTAATGATGGAGATAAAATTTCTATAAAATACACAAATGGAACTTCTGATGAGTTTATTTATGTAAAAGGTTCAGGTGACTTTATTAATGACAAAAATGAGGTTTTATATGTTATCGGATACGTATTTTGCTATACCGGTTCAGGCAAAACAACTTTTGAAGTGAAATTGACGGATTACGAAAAAATCCAACAAGTACCTGTTACGATTGTTAAGAAGTCATCCGGCGGTAGTACTGATCCTACTCCGACACCTGGCGGCGGTTCAACCGGAGGCGGTGGAGTAGCTCCTTCACCTGCACCTACAACCGATGACAGCCAAAAGACAGAAGAACAAAAACCTACAACATCAACCACTACCACAACTACAACAAGCACCCAAACACCTGCAACTGTTAAGGTAAGCAAAACAACGGCAAAGAAAAAAGGTATTGTTGTAACTTGGAAAAAAGTTAAAAATGTAACAGGCTATGAAATTCAGCTTGCTACCGACAAAAAGTTCAAAAAGAATAAAAAGACTGTAAAAGTCAACAAGCAAAACGCAAGCAAGAAAACTGTCAAAAAACTTAAATCAAAGAAAAAGTACTATGTTCGAGTTCGTTCATACAAAATCGTAAACGGTAAAAAAGTTTACAGTAAATGGTCAAAAGTTAAATCCGTAAAAACCAAATAAACATTTAACGAGGGCATTCAAGTGTCCTCGTTTTATTTTACCAATACTTACTATTGAAAAAATGAAACATTTGTTGTATAATACAGTGATTGCAAAATTTCAGTAAAAAAATTGCGGGTTGATATTATGGATAAATTTAAGTTGGTAAGTAAATATAAGCCTACGGGTGACCAGCCACAAGCCATCGAAAAGCTTGCCAAGGGCGTTTTGCACGGCGATAAAGAGCAGACTTTGTTGGGCGTAACAGGCTCGGGTAAAACATTTACTATGGCTAATATTATAGAAAAGGTTAATCGGCCGACCCTTGTTTTGGCACACAATAAAACTCTTGCGGCTCAGCTTTGTTCGGAATTTAAGGAGTTCTTTCCCGAAAATGCTGTTGAATATTTTGTTTCGTATTATGATTATTATCAACCCGAGGCGTATGTGCCTACTACCGATACATATATTGAAAAAGACAGTGCGATTAATGACGAAATAGACAAGCTTCGTCACAGTGCAACAGCGGCGTTGTCAGAACGCCGAGATGTTATTATTGTTGCGTCCGTATCGTGCATTTATTCTATCGGCGATCCGCTTGATTATAAAAAAATGGTTATATCGCTTCGTCCCGGTATGCAAAAGGACCGTGATGAGCTTATTCACAAGCTTGTTGAGATTCAATATGAACGAAACGATATTAATTTTATTCGTAATAAATTCAGAGTTCGCGGTGATACTGTTGAAATTTATCCTGCCGGAAGTTCTGGCAATGCTGTTCGAGTCGAATTTTTCGGTGATGAAATTGACCGCATTTGCGAAATAAATCCGCTTACAGGAAAAGTTGAGGGTATTTTAAGTTCGTGTGTTATTTATCCTGCCTCGCACTATGTTGTAAGCCGTGAAAAACTAAAAAAGGCTCTTAATCAAATATATAACGAAATGGTCGAGCGTGTTGCATATTTTGAGGAAAACGGCAAACTTCTTGAAGCACAGCGTATTAAAGAACGCACGATGAACGATATTGAAATGCTTGAAGAAACCGGTTTTTGTAAGGGTATTGAAAACTACTCACGCATTATGAGTGACAGAAAACCCGGCGAAGCTCCGTTTACGCTCATTGATTATTTTCCTGATGATTTTTTGATGTTTGTTGACGAAAGCCATGTTATGCTTCCTCAGGTTCGTGGAATGTACGGCGGCGACCGTTCAAGAAAGGGAAGCCTTATCGAATACGGTTTCAGACTTCCGTCTGCCTATGATAACCGTCCTCTTACTTTTGATGAATTCTACGGTAAAATTAATCAGGTTATATTTACTTCGGCAACTCCGGGTGAATTTGAGAAGAAAAATTCTACGCAGATTGTTGAGCAGGTTATCCGTCCTACGGGACTTCTCGACCCGATTATTACTGTTAAACCGACTGATGACCAAATGGACGATTTGCTGTCCGAAATAAATATAAGAATCGACAGGAAAGAAAGGATTCTTGTTACAACTCTTACAAAGAAAATGGCAGAGGATTTGACTGCTTATCTTGAAGGATTTGATGTTAAGGTCAGGTATATGCATCACGATGTTGATACTATCGAGCGAATGGAAATTATCCGCAATTTGCGACTTGGTGATTTTGATGTTTTGGTTGGTATTAACTTGCTTCGTGAGGGTCTTGACATTCCTGAGGTTTCACTTGTGGCAATTCTTGACGCCGATAAAGAAGGCTTTTTGCGTTCGGAAACTTCGCTTGTACAAACAATCGGCAGAGCGGCGAGAAACGAAAACGGCGAGGTTATTATGTATGCCGACAGTGTTACTCCGTCTATGGAACGGGCAATTACCGAAACTGTGCGACGCAGAAAAATACAGAAACAATATAATGAGGAACACAATATTACGCCTAAAACCATTAAAAAAGATGTTCGTGATATTATTGAAATTACATCAAAAGATGTAATTGACGAACATAATAAGAAGATGACAGCCAAAGAACGAACGGTAATGATTGAAAAGCTTACACGCGAAATGAAAGAAGCGGCTAAAATGCTTGAATTTGAACATGCGGCATTTCTTCGTGATAAGATTAAAGAACTTAGTGATGAGGACTGAATATGATTAAAAATATTGTTGTTAAAGGTGCAAGAGAGCACAATTTAAAAAACATTGATATAGAAATTCCGAGAGATAAACTTGTTGTGTTTACGGGTCTTTCCGGTTCCGGCAAATCTTCTTTAGCATTTGATACTATTTATGCCGAGGGTCAAAGACGCTATGTGGAGTCTCTTTCATCGTATGCAAGAATGTTTCTCGGTCAAATGGACAAGCCTGATGTGGATTATATCGAAGGACTTTCTCCGGCGATTTCAATCGACCAAAAAACAACATCGAAAAATCCCCGTTCAACTGTTGGTACTGTTACTGAAATATACGATTATCTCCGACTTTTGTGGGCGAGAATAGGTGTACCGCATTGTCCTGTTTGCGGCAGAGAAATTTCTCAACAAACAGTAGATCAAATTGTTGACAAGCTTATGGAATTTCCCGAGCGTACAAAAATTCAGGTTTTGGCTCCTATTGCAAGAGGTAAAAAAGGGGAGTTTGTGAAAGAAATCAACGATGTTCGCAAGCAAGGCTTTGTCCGTTGCAGAATTGACGGCGAAATTGTAGATTTGCAGGAAGAAATTAAACTTACAAAAACAAAAAAGCATAATATCGAAGTTGTTGTTGACCGATTGATTATCAAAAACGGAATTCAGTCAAGGCTTACCGACAGCGTTGAAACCGCAACGAAAATAGGCGAGGGACTTATAATAGTTGATATAAACAGCGAAAAAGAAGAACTTTTTTCGCTTAATTATGCTTGCCCCGAGCACGGTATATCGATTGATGAAATGAGCCCGAGAATGTTCTCGTTTAATAATCCGTTCGGTGCTTGTAAAAAGTGTGACGGACTTGGTACTTTTAAAGAAATTGACCCGGATTTAATTATCCCCGACAAAAAAATGTCAATTAATCAGGGTGCGGTTAAGGCAAGCGGCTGGAATGTTGCTGAGGGCAGTTCTATAGCTAAAATGTATATGGAAGCTCTTGTCAATGAATATAATTTTTCACTTGATATGCCTGTTGAAATGATTAATGACGAGGGGCTTAACGCTATTTTATACGGAACCAACGGTAAAAAGCTGAAAATGAAGCGTGTCACTTCTTACGGAAGCGGAACATATTTGAGTGAGTTTGAGGGCATAATCAATAACCTTTCACGAAGATATGCCGAAACAACTTCCGATTATGCACGCACCGCCATTGAGGAAACTATGCGTGAATGTACCTGCGGCGAATGTAAAGGTTCAAGACTTAAACCCGAAGCCATGGCGGTTACAGTTGGCGGTAAAAATATATATGAGTTTTGTTCTATGTCCGTATCGGAAGAACTTGACTTTGTAAATAAACTCGAACTAACCGAAAAGGAACAGATGATAGGTAATCTCGTGCTAAAAGAAATTAAAGAACGGCTTACATTTCTTAATTCCGTGGGTCTCGATTATCTTTCGCTTGCACGGGAATCAGGAACTTTGTCGGGCGGTGAAGCACAAAGAATTCGCCTTGCAACGCAAATCGGGTCATCACTTATGGGCGTTTTGTATATTCTTGATGAACCGTCGATCGGACTTCACCAAAGAGATAATGAAAAGTTACTTGATACACTTCGTCATCTTCGTGATTTGGGTAATACTCTTATTGTTGTTGAACACGATGAAGATACAATGCGTGCGGCTGATTTTCTTGTTGATATAGGACCCGGAGCCGGAATACACGGCGGTGAACTTATCGCAGCGGGTACGCCTGAAGATGTTATGGCTTGTGAAAACAGCATTACCGGTCAGTATTTGAGCGGTAAAAGATGTATACCTGTTCCTGCAAAAAGAAGAAACGGTAACGGTAAGAAAATAACCGTGTTTGGTGCTAAAGAAAATAATCTTAAAAATATTGATGTCGAAATTCCACTTGGTAAATTCGTCGCTGTTACGGGCGTATCGGGTTCCGGCAAGTCTTCTTTAGTTAATGAAATTATTTATAAACATCTTTGCAATGTTCTTAATCATGCAAAAAAACACACTGGTAAATTTTCATCGATGAAAGGCATCGATGCACTCGATAAAGTAATTGACATTGATCAATCTCCGATAGGAAGAACACCCCGTTCCAATCCGGCAACATATACAGGCGTTTTTAACGATATCAGAGATTTGTATGCTTCTACAAACGACGCAAAAGCAAAGGGCTACGGTCCGAATAGATTTTCGTTTAATGTTAAAGGCGGCAGATGCGAAGCGTGTCAGGGTGACGGCATTGTAAAAATTGAAATGCACTTCCTTGCAGATGTGTATGTTCCTTGTGAGGTTTGCGGCGGTAAGAGATATAACAGGGAAACCCTTGATGTTAAATTTAAAGGTAAGAGTATATATGACGTTCTTGAAATGACTGTTGATGAAGCACTTGAGTTTTTCTCCACTCATACAAAAATCGCCAGAAAACTTCAAACTTTATCAAGCGTTGGGCTTGGCTATGTTAAACTCGGACAGCCTGCCACAACTCTTTCGGGCGGAGAAGCTCAAAGAGTAAAACTTGCAACAGAACTGGCAAAGCGTTCAACAGGCAAAACTATTTATATTCTTGACGAACCTACAACCGGACTCCATACAGCCGATGTTTCAAAACTTCTCGATGTATTAAATCAGTTGGTCGATTCAGGCAACACTGTCCTTGTAATCGAACATAATCTTGATGTTATAAAATGTGCCGATTACATTATCGATCTCGGACCCGAGGGGGGTAAAGGCGGCGGTAAAATCGTTGCAACTGGCACTCCGGAAGAAGTCGCTAAAGTAAAAAAATCGTATACAGGTCAATATCTCAAAAAACTTCTTTGATTTTTTATTACAATCGTGTAACTATTATTGATAACAAAATGTTGATTTGATATTATAGAAAGGATAAAATTATGTCATTTTATGTCATTACTATTTAAGGAGTTATTTTGATGGAAAGAAAAGTTATCATTTTTGATCATCCGCTTATTCAACATAAGCTGAGTATTCTTCGTAACAAAGAAACAAGCACAAAGGATTTCAGAGAGCTTGTAAACGAAATCGCAATGCTTATGATGTTTGAAGCTACAAGAGATTTACCTACGGAAACAGTTAAGGTTGAAACGCCGTGCGGTATTGCAGAATGCAATCAGCTTGCAGGCCGTAAACTTGCTTTTGTTCCTATTTTACGTGCCGGTCTCGGTATGGTTGACGGTTGTCTTAAAATGGTTCCGAGTGCAAGGGTAGGTCATATAGGTCTTTATCGCGACGAAACAACACATACACCTGTTGAATATTATTGCAAATTACCAAAAGACATCGATAAAAGAGATGTTTATGTTGTTGACCCTATGCTTGCTACGGGTGGCTCTGCAATCGACGCTATTTCTCAGATTAAACTTAGAACACCTCGAAAAATTTGCTTTATGTGTATGATTGCCGCTCCGGAAGGCCTTGACGCACTTAAAAAAGCACATCCTGATGTTGACATCTATTGTGCCGCTCTTGATGAAAAATTAAACGAAGACTGTTATATTATTCCGGGTCTCGGCGATGCCGGTGACAGAATTTTTGGCACTAAATAAATCTTTATGATTTATTGATATATGGAGGAAAAAACAATGGCTAAAACTAAAATCAAAATCGGCAAAGACGGCATTTACGACGCCCGTCAGCTCGGTGCACCAAAGATGATTCTTCTTGGATTTCAGCATATGTTTGCTATGTTCGGTGCAACAGTTACAGTTCCGTTATTAACAGGACTTTCTATTTCAACAACTTTGTTGTTTGCAGGCTTGGGTACACTTTTGTTCCACTGCCTCACTAAGTTCAAAGTCCCGGCGTTCCTTGGCTCATCATTTGCGTTTATCGGTGGATATCTTGCAGTTGCACCGCTTAATGAGGACGGAAGCGGTAATAAAGAAATGCTTCCTTATGCGTGCCTCGGCGTTGCGTGTGCAGGCCTTCTTTATCTCGTTGTAGCCGCTATGATTAAGGCTATCGGCGTTAACAAAGTTATGAAGCTTTTCCCACCTGTTGTAACAGGACCTATTATTATGGCAATCGGTCTCGGTCTTGCACCGTCTGCTGTTACAAATTGCAGCAGTAACTGGTGGCTCGCAATCATTGCACTTGCACTCGTTATCATCTTCAATATTTTTGGTAAGGGTATGATTAAGATTATTCCTATCCTTTTGGGTATTGTTGGATCGTATATAGTTGCTGTTTTAGTTGGCAATGTCGGCGGAGTGGAAAGTTTTGCAATTGACTTCTCGGGCATCAAATCTGCTCAATGGATTGGTAATCCGATAGAATGGTCGTCAACTGTATTCGGCGGTGTTTCCGATAAATCAAAGGCTATTTCGGCAATTATTGCCATCGTTCCTATCGCAATTGCAACTATGATGGAACACATCGGCGATATTTCAGCTATTTCTGCTACATGTAACAGAAATTATATCAATGATCCCGGTCTTAACAAAACTCTTCTCGGTGACGGTCTTGCAACATCAATTGCTTCGCTTTTTGGTGCTCCTGCAAATACTACATACGGTGAAAATACAGGCGTTCTTGCTCTTTCAAAGGTTTACGACCCAAGAGTTATCAGAATTGCAGCTTATTTTGCTGTCTTCTTCAGTCTTTCACCAAAGTTTGCCGCTCTTATTGAATCAATTCCGATGTCTGTTGTCGGCGGTATCTCATTTGTACTTTACGGTATGATTTCCGCTATCGGTGTTCGTAATGTTGTTGAAGCAAAGGTAGACTTTTCAAAGGCTCGTAACACAATCATTGCTGCTGTTATTCTTGTAGTAGCTCTCGGCATTTCAAACGGTATTACATTTAATGTCGGTTCAGCCACAATCACACTTTCGGCTCTTGCTTGCGCTTCAATTGTAGGTATCGTATTGAATCTTATCTTCCCTGAAAAGGATTTCGACCCTGAAAAAGCCTTCCAGTCAGATACTGTATCCGCTCAAATCAATACTGAATCCGACTACGGCAAAAAAGATTAAAAAATATTTATTAATATAAGAAAAACACGGAACTTGTCAT
This sequence comes from bacterium, assembly GCA_963661495.1. Taxonomy (GTDB): domain Bacteria; phylum Bacillota; class Clostridia; order Oscillospirales; family Acutalibacteraceae; genus Eubacterium_R. The sequence goes on along the minus strand of CAVLCA010000001.1, from coordinate 154,526 downwards.
AAGCTCCGTGTTTTATTTATACTGTTCTCGATATTCTTTTTGTAGATATTACAACATAAACAGCAACAATAAGTTCTGTTATTGGCATTGCCCACCAAATAAAATTCGGTGTGAACAAAGAGGGAAGAATTAGTATTAATGCACCGCTTATTACAAGACCTCGTGCAACTGAAATCACAAAAGAAGTTTTCGGTTTCATAATTGCTTGAAAATAATATGTTGCAAATATGTTGAATGGCAACAGTATGAATGATACAGCGTATGTTCTAACGATTAACGGTGCTTGATTCAGTATTTCGTCAGTCGGCGTCATAAAAATTCCGATAAGAGCATTTGGGATGCTTTCACTTAATATCGTCCATACAATTCCGATTATAAACGCTGTACAAATTGAATATTTAAGCGTTTCTTTTATTCTGCCTGCTTTGCCTGCACCGTAATTTGTTGATATTATCGGTTGTGCCGCTTGACCTACACTGTATGCGCAACATTGAACAAATGTGCTTATATTTATTATCGGTCCGTAAATTGCAAGTGCGTTTGAATCAAGATATTTCATTATCTGTCTGTTGAATAATATAGTTAAAATCCCCATTGCGGCATCAATGAAAAATGTCGAAAATCCTGTAACCGATATTTGCAATAAAGTTTTTAAAACCTCATTACATTTTGTGATTCTTAAAGTATTTCTTTTTCCGAAAAAGTGAGTTAACATTACAATAAATGAAATAACCGAGCCGATTGCCGTTGCAAGTCCCGCACCGAATATTCCCATATCAAATGTAAATACAAAAATACAGTCGCCTATAATGTTGAATATTCCGCCTGAAAGGACACCGAATGTAGCCAATCCCGGATTTTTATCATTTCTGATAAAAGCCGCAAGCATTTGATTAAATAAAAACATAGGAAATACATATTTAATAGGCTTGAGATATTCTTCTGCAAACGGTAAAAGGGAAGAGTCGGCTCCGAAAAAGATTAATATCGGCTTTTCAAAAAGAATAATGGCTAACCAAGCAATAATTGACAATATGACAGAACCTAAAACCGAAACCGTAAAATACTTGTTTTCGTCTGTTTTGCTTATTTTATCGCCTCGTGCCGTACTGAACAGTACGCTTCCTCCGATTCCCATTAAAAGTCCAAGACTGTAAACGATATTCCATATCGGTGCAACAACGGCAAGTGCAGCTGATCCGCTCGGCCCTTGATATTGTCCCACCATAGCCATATCAACTACTGAATAAATCGAAGTTATCAGAGCACTTCCGAATGCTGCTGATAAGTATTTTAAATACATAGGTTTTATTTTGTCGTTTAAAAAATCCATATTACCTCCCAAAATAAAAAACCGGATAAGAAAACAGACATTTCAATCTGTCTCTTATCCGGCTGTCATTTCCTTGAATAACTCACCCTCCGAGTAACTGCTTTGTATTATAACTTACAAAAAAGTCAATGTCAACAGTTATTTGTAAAGTCTTATTGCAACAACAATTTTATGCTTTTTGGTTTGACTTATTGCTTTGGAATATATAAATTTACCGTACCCTCTAACCGACACCACATCATTTTCTCTCAACTGAACGGAGTCTTTATAAACAATTTTTGAATTAATGAATATCTTTTCTTGATTTACAAGTTGCGAAGCGGTGTTCCTCGATATATTAAAAACTGCACAAATAACCGTGTCTATTCGCAACGAAGAAACAATAAATTCTTCTTCGTCGGGTAATTGATTAAGTAATTCCGGTATATCTTCAATAATACGGCACTTTACCGATGTGTGTTTTATTCCGGATAGGTTATCTATTATATATTCACTCATTTTATCAAGACAAAATACATATCCTATATTATCAAGTATTTTAATGTCGCCGAGCATTTCACGCTCAATTCCTAAATTCATAAGTGCACCTAAAAAATCTCTGTGAGTTAATTTGTCAGAGAATTTTTGCTTGAGCGGTTCTATTTTTATGCATTTAATTGGGTACGAGTAAATTTCCTCACCAAAAGCCGCCACACATCTGTCGGCATTTTCATATCCGCCGAAAAGGGAGTAACTGCTGTCGGTTTTTAACGATTTTAAGATGTTGATTTCTTGTAAATTTAAAAAGTTCGAATATGTTGTATATCCTTTTTCAAATGCTCTGTGAGAAAGCTCAAAAAGCCTTTTTTTGTGTAAAGTTTCATTTTCCATCTTTTATCTCCGTAACTGTAAGTGTTTGGTCGGATACTGTAAATTTAATTTCTTTTCCTGCGAATGAAAAACCGTATTGTCTGCCGCTTTCGTGATATGCCGGACGAGGGTCACCTTGCAATATTTTCTTTAGAGTGTCCTGCTTGTCTTTCTCAATGTTATCAAGTAGCTTATCATCAATAACAACATTCAATTTATAATCTTTCTTTTCATCTGCAAATCCGCTCGTAGCATCAATATGACAATCGCTGAACGAAATATAAGGCTTAATATCATATATTGGTGTGCCCGAAACCAAATCCGCACCGCTGACAATTAAAGTTACATTATTGTTTTCGTCTTTTACAACTTTATCTAATTTCACGCTTGAAAGTCCGATTGGATTCGGCCGATACGGTGAGCGTGTTGCAAAAACTCCGACTTTTTCGTTTCCTCCGAGGCGAGGCGGTCTTACCGTAAGCGAATTTGATTTGTGTGAATTTAAGCTGAATCCCCAAATAAGCCATAAATGACTGAATTCATCAATTCTTTTAAAAGCCACATCATTTGAATATTCATTTTCAAAAACGATTTTTGATTTTATGTCGGCTACAAGTCCGCTTTGTCTCGGCACGGCAAATTTGCTGTCATAGTCATTAATTATTTTGGCAATCGGCTTTATTTCCATATTACAACCCTCTTGCTTGAAGAATTTTAACTGTATTATAACACATATTTTTGGTTTTTTTAAAAAAAATGTTGAATTTACGATAACTTTAATGTATTATATAGTAGAAATATCTTGTAAGGAGAAAATATAATGGCTAAAGTAAAAGATAAGTCAGGACTTGCAAAGTTCAACAGATTCCTTTCTGTTGTCCTAATTTTATTGTTAATCGCAACTGTTGTAATCATCATTGTGTCACCTGCTAAGGTGGCTCAACAAGAAGCAGATGCATCTGCTGAATTTGTTGATGAGGCAGTGATTGATGAATTTAAAGCAGGCACATACGGCGGTGTTGAATTCTCATCTACCGAAGATGTCGTAAATTATTATGTTGAATGTTATAACAACACAAAGAGTATGACGGTTGACGGTACATATGACGGCAGTCCTATTAAAGCATATAAGCTTCTCGGCGATGAAACACTTAATGTTGAGAACCTTCTTGTTGAAGGTAAGTCAAACAGTACTATTGACAGCCTTGTTCCCGGTATTGTAGGCGGTCTTTTCACAGGTGGTGTAAAGAGCTTGTCACCGGGTAACTCTCTTGAACCTAAAAATGATTTTCAAGAAACAAGCAGCGGTAAAATAGACAGAACTGTTTCTCATCTTACTGCTGATGATGTTCTTGCATGCAACGTAACTGATAACGGCGACGGCACAATTACATTGGTAATTCAGCCAAAAGCTCAAATTCTTGCTATGCCGGGCGAAGATTCACAAGGTCGTTTCTTCAATGTTCTTGGCGATATCTCCAGTGTTGTAAACAGCATTAGCGTACTTTCATTCTCCGAGGGTACAATAGACGATAACTTTGTTGTTAACTATGCCGGCGGTACAGGTACAATTAAGATTAATGTTGCTAATAAAGAAATTGTTGAAGCTGATTATAATATGAATGTACACATTGATGTTAAGCACGCTAATGTTGCTATTCTTAAAGATAAGAGTGCATCACTTGACATTAAGTATGCAAACCACTTCCCGGCTTCCGAGCAGTATCTTAAAGATCATCTTGTAACAATAAACAAGTAAACTTAAAAGGATTTAAAGGTAGCTTTTTGCTACCTTTATTTTTGCGTTTAATTATGAAAAATATATCTGAAAAATTACAAAATGTTTATATAGTTTGGCTTGCTGCCATCATATGCTGCTTTTTATGGGGTAGTGCTTTCCCGGTTATAAAAATAGGATATAAACTTTTTAATATTGATTCATCCGATACGGCTTCAATTATTCTTTTTGCCGGAATAAGATTTATATTAGCAGGCATTTTGACGATTACTATTTTCAACTTTGCAAATAAAAAATTTGTAAAACCTAAAAAGAGTTCTTTAGGAAAAGTTTGCGTACTTGCATTGTTTCAAACTATTTTGCAATACCTGTTCTTCTATATAGGACTGGCTCACACAACGGGTGTAAAATCAAGCATTATAGACGGAACAAGCACCTTCTTTGCCATTTTAATATCAATATTTATTTTTAAACAAGAACAATTTTCTTTTGCAAAAATTGTTGGAAGTTTACTTGGCTTTTCCGGTGTTTTTCTTGCAGGATTGTCCGGTAACAGGGGAGGTTTGTCATTTCAATTGGGTGATTTCCTACTGTTGATTTCGGCTCTTTCATATGCTTGTTCTTCGGTTTTTATGAAAAAATACAGCAACGACGACAACCCGGCTGTTTTATCCGGCTATCAGTTCGTCCTTGGAGGATTGGTTATGAGTGTTGTTGGATTGATTATGGGCGGAAAAATATCTACAAACGATGTAAAAGGCATTTTAGTTCTTATCTATCTTGGATTTATTTCGGCAACCGCATATTCACTTTGGGGCGTGCTGCTTAAATATAATGATGTTTCGAGAATAACTGTTTGCGGCTCTATGACACCGATTTTCGGTTTCACTCTTTCATATCTTCTACTCGGCGAGGATAATGGAAAAATCTTTTATAAACTTATCGGTCTTCTTTGTGTTGTCGGCGGTATGGTTATAGTTAATTTTAAATCTTTGAAAATGAAAAAGACATCCTGACTGTTCGGATGTCTTTGTTGTTTATAAATATTTTTGATATTCCTGTACGGCTAATTTATCACAAATTTCATTGTATTTGTGTCCGTTATGACCTTTCACCCACACGAATTCAACATTGTGTATTTCTAACAGCTTTAACATTTCTTCCCATAAGTCCACATTTAACGCAGGCTTTTTGTCAGCTTTTTTCCAATTGTTTTTTTGCCAAGAATAAACCCAACCTTTGTTTATTGCGTCGCAAACATATTTACTGTCGGTCGTCAGTGTAATTTTACAAGGCTCCCTCAAAGCTTTTAGCGCTTCAATTACAGCGGTCATTTCCATTCGATTGTTTGTTGTGTTTTTTTCACTGCCGGAAAGTTGCTTTTCTGTTTGCTTATAAACTAAAACAGCACCCCAACCGCCCGGACCCGGATTTCCGCTGCAAGCACCGTCTGTATAAATATTTATTTCTTTCATTTCTATCACCGAGGTATATTTTATCATTAAATTTGATAATAATCAATATAGAATATATTTTAATACTTCTTGACATCTGCGTAATAATAATTTAAAATATATTTAATTGTGTTTAGAACGGAAAAATATATATCTAAGGAGGATTTTTATTTAATGGCAAATCAAAAAAAGGTGCCTACGGGCGACGACAGAAAGCGGAATTCTAAGCGTCGCTATTATACAAAGAAAAAAGCACCAAAGAAAGCGGTATCTCTCCCTCCGGTTGAGCAGGAGAAAGTACGCATTTCTTTTTTAGGCGGTATGAATGAAATCGGAAAGAATATGACACTTTATGAATATAAAAGTGATATGTTCATTGTGGATTGCGGTCTTGCATTTCCGACTTCGGAACTTCCGGGCGTAGACCTTGTTATTCCGGATTTTACTCATGTAGTCAATAATCAGGACAGAATCAGAGGCATTATCGTTACTCACGGACATGAAGACCATATCGGAGGTCTTGCATATTTATTGAAGCAGATTAATGTTCCTGTATACGCAACTAAGCTTACAATCGGTCTTATTAAGGGCAAACTTGAAGAACACGGTCTTCTCAATAAAGTTAAGCTTGTTGAGATTAAACCAAGAGATAATATAACTCTCGGTTCGTTCAATATTGAACTTATTCATGTTAATCACTCAATCCCCGATGCTGTCGGTCTTGCAATCAGATGTCCTGCCGGAATTATAATCCAAACAGGTGACTTTAAGATTGATACAACGCCTGTTGACGGCGATATGATCGATCTTCCACGATTTGCCGAATACGGCAAAAAAGGTGTACTTGCACTTCTTTCGGATTCAACAAATGCAGAACGACCTGGCTGTACTATGAGCGAGAAAAATGTTGGCGAAAGTTTTGAACTTCTCTTTAGCAAAGCTAAAAGTAAGCGTATTATTGTTGCCACATTTGCTTCAAATATTCACAGAGTACAGCAAATAATAAATGTAGCCAAAGCACGCGGCAGAAAGGTTGCGGTTATTGGCAGAAGCCTTGAAAACCTTGTCAGCGTAGGTGAAGAATTGGGATATCTTATTGTCCCTAAAAACATTTTAATTCCGATTGATACAATTAAAAATTACCCTGATGACAAGCTTGTAATTATCACAACAGGCTCTCAGGGTGAACCGATGTCCGCTTTGACAAAAATTGCTTTCGGCGAGCATAAAAAGGTTACAATCACACCGAACGACTATGTTATCATTTCGGCAACTCCTATTCCTGGTAATGAAAAAATGGTTAACAGCGTTGTTAATGCACTTATGAAGCGTGATGTTGAAGTTATTTATGAAAAAATGTACGAGGTACACGTATCCGGTCACGCTTGCCAACAGGATTTAAAACTGATGATTGGTCTTGTTAAACCAAAATATTTTATTCCGGTTCACGGAGAACAAAAGCATCTTATTAAACATGCAATGCTTGCAAGGTCTATGGGCATTGAAGAAAAAAACACCTATATTGCCGAAATCGGTGAAACTGTTGAATTGACAGATTCGTATATTAAAAAAGTCGGCAATGTTCCCGCAGGTGATGTTTATGTTGACGGTCTCGGTGTAGGTGATGTAGGTAATGTTGTTCTTAACGACCGTAAGAGACTTTCACAGGACGGTATAATTATTGTTGTGGCAACCATAGATGCACACGAAGGATATGTTGTTTCGGGGCCAGATATTGTTTCTCGCGGATTTGTTTATGTTAAAGATAATGAGGAACTTATGAATTCTGCTCGCGACCTTGCTTGCAGGGTTATTGATGAGCAGTACGACAGCAAGTATCACGATTGGAATTCGGTTAAAACAAAGGTGCGTGATGAAATTTCTCGCCTTATGTACGAGAAAACAAAGCGTTCGCCTATGATACTTCCTATATTTATGGAAATATAAATTAAAGAAGTGAAGGAGAATAGAAGTTATGAAAGTTATTTTAAAGGCAGATGTAAAATCACTCGGTAAAAAAGGCGATTTAGTTAATGCAAGTGACGGATATGCAAGAAATTTTCTTTTCCCAAAAGGACTTGCGGTTGAAGCAAACGCTACCGCTATGAACGAATTTAATAATAAAGAACAGTCAAAAAAGTTTCATAAAGCAGAAGAACTTAAGGCTGCCGAAGAAGTTAAATCTCAAATTGACGGCAAAACTTTTGCTCTTAAAGCAAAAGCAGGGGCAAACGGCAAACTTTTTGGTTCGGTTACCGCAAAGGATGTTTCGGCTAAAATTAAAGACGATTTAGGCATAGACATTGATAAAAGAAAAATTTCAATGACAGATATTAAAGCTTTTGGAACTGTTAAGGCTGAAGTTAAGGTATATCAAGGTGTTGTTGCCACAATTAGTGTTCAGGTATCTGAACTGTAATTTATAGGAATTTCTAAAATGGCAGAATTAAATGTTACATTACCGTATAATCTTGAGGCGGAACAAAGTGTTCTCGGCAGTATCTTAATTGATAATAAGTGTATGGCTGATGCAAACCTTTATTTGCATGCGGATTACTTTTATCTTCCGCAACACAAGGCTATATACAGTGCGATGGATTATCAGTTTATGAATAACGGCGGTGCAATCGACCCTGTTATTATTGCTGACGCTCTTACTAAGGACGGCACATATGATTTGGCAGGCGGTAAGGATTATCTTATGCAGCTTGCAAATACCGTTCCGTCAACAGCCAATATTGAAAAATATGCTAAAATTGTTCAAGAGCAGTATTATTTGCGTAATCTTATCCAGGTTTCTCAAAGTATTATTGAAGATGCTACAAGCGGTGTCGGTACGGCAAATAATATTCTTGACAGTGCTGAACAAAGAATTTATGATATCCGTGAGGGAAAAACAGGTAAAGGTCCTGAGAAAATTGCCGATGTCATAATGAACAAGGTTTATCCCGAATTAAAAAACAGAACGGGTGAGAATAAAGAGGACTATCTCGGAATTCCGACAGGTTTCGGTCTTCTTGACAGATACATTACGGGTCTTAATAAATCCGACTTTATCCTTATCGGTGCCCGTCCTGCTATGGGTAAAACTTCGTTTGCGCTTAACCTTGCTCAAAATATTACTTTGGGAGCAAGAAAGCGTTGCGTGTTCTTTTCTCTTGAAATGACAAAGGAACAGCTTGCAGAAAGACTTCTTGCTTCTCAAGCCGGTATTGAGTCGCAAAAGTTCAGAACAGGTGAACTTTCAAACGATGAGTGGATAAGGCTCGGAAACGCTCTCTCGTCTTTTCACGATGTAGAGCTTTATCTTGACGATACTGCGGCAATTACCGTTCCTGAAATTAAGTCTATTGTCCGTCGTTTGAAAGGCGTGGACTGTATTTTGATTGACTACCTCGGACTTATCCAGTCTGCTGTACATAAAGAAAACAGAGTACAGGAAGTGTCGGAAATTACGCGAAACCTTAAAATGATGGCTAAAGACCTTAACATTCCGGTTATATGTTGTGCACAGCTTTCCCGTGGTACAGAGGGCAGAGGTAAAACACATACGCCACAGCTTTCCGACCTTCGTGAATCGGGTTCTATCGAGCAGGACGCTGATATTGTTATGTTCCTGTATCGTCCCGATTATTACAGAAACGAACTGTCCGAAGAAGAACGCGATGAAGTTGATGAAAATCTTACCGAACTTATTATTGCAAAGAACCGTCATGGAGGCGTAGGTACAATTCAACTTACATTTGATAAAGAATTCACAAGATTCAGAAGTATTGACAATGTTAGAGATTACAGCCAAAGCTGATTTATTAGTTGAAAAATATAATATGCTTTCAAACGGCGATTTTGTAGTTGTCGGAGTCTCCGGAGGTGCTGATTCAATGGCACTTCTCTCGTATTTTCTTTCAATAAAAGAAAAATATGATTTACGATTGCTTGTTGCAAATGTTGAACACGGCATAAGAGGTAAGGATTCTGTTGAAGATACCGAATTTGTAAGGAAGTTTTGTGAAATCAACAGCATTGATTTTCAATCTGTTTCGATTAATGCCGTTAAGGAAGCAAAGCTGAATTCCATGGGCGTTGAAGAGTATTCAAGGCTCAAGAGATACGAGTTTTTTAATTCGTTTAATCCGGATAAAATTGCTACTGCACATAATCTCTCCGATAATATCGAAACCGTACTGTTTCGCATTTCAAGAGGCACTTCGTTAAAAGGCCTTTGCGGTATTCCGCCGGTAAGAGATAATATTATTCGTCCGCTTTTGACTTGTACAGGGGAAGAAATTAGATTAGCTTGCCGAAATGCCGAAATTCCTTATAGGATTGACAGTACAAATTATGACGATGCATACAGCCGTAATAATATAAGACAAAACATTATGCCGCTTTTCAAAAAACTTAATCCGTCGTTTGAAAAAACGGTTTTTAGAATGATTGAAAGTATTAATGAGGATGAAGCGTTTATCAATTCTATTGTAGACGGCTGTTATATAGAGTGTTATAAATGCAATGCTCTAAATGTTGATAAACTAAATTCATACGATATTGCTGTTACAAAAAGGATAATTATTAAGTACTTATCATCATTCGGTATAGGCGTCGACGGTTTTCATTTAAACGAAATTGTCGCCTTGCTTAAATCAAGCGGTAAACTTCAAATATCGGACAATAATTTTGTCGTTTGTGAAAAAGGCATTCTTCGTTATGCAAAAATGAATCAAACAATTGATTTTTGCAAAATAAATGTGAATAAAAAAATAATTTCTAACGACGAATTTTTAAATAACTGTAAATTATGGTGCAAAGAATTTGACTTCTTTTGTGACTGTGATAAAATAAATGGTAATATTTATATTCGAGGTAGGAAAACAGGGGATACAATTTCTCCTGCCGGCAGAAATTGCACAAAAACTTTAAAAAAGCTTTTCAATGAACTCGGTATAAATGTTGAAAGCAGGGCCTCTGTTCCGATTGTTTGTGACGACAGCGGAATAATTGGAGTGTACGGCTACTGTGTTGACGAAAGGGTGAAAACCGATTCTTCAACAAAAAATATTCTTCTTTTAAAGATTCTTTTGGAGGACTAAATTTAATGCGAAAAAATCTTTCTCAAAATTGGAAATCTGTTATATTTTATATATTAATTCCAATTATGCTCATAGGTGCAATATTTCTGTTTTCAGGTCAAAACAGAAATACTACAACAACATATTACAGTGATATTGTTAATTTGTTTCGCACAGACCAAGTAAGCGAATATGAACTTGATTTGAGCTCAGGTCAACTTACTTATACGCTTGCATCCGATAAAAGCGGTACTGTAAATAAATATACCGTTCCGAGTGTTTCTTATTTTCTTGATGATATAAGCGATTATGTAAAAGATTACAATGACGCACATCCGGATAAGCCTATAACCTATAATTATAAAAAAGGCTCATCTAATACTTGGTGGATGAGTATGTTGCCAACATTTGTCTTTACAATTATTATTGTATTGATGTTCTTGTGGCTAATGCGTAAAATGACAGGCTCAATTTCAAACGAAACAAACCGTACATTGGGCTTTGGCAAAATCAAATCTAAAACTCAATCAGGTGAAGAATCAGATAAGAAGTTTGAAGATGTAGCGGGTTGCGAGGAAGAAAAGGCAGAACTTGAAGAACTTGTTGACTTTCTTAAAAACAGCGAAAAATATACAGAGCTCGGTGCCAGAATTCCTAAAGGTGTGCTTCTTGTAGGCCCTCCGGGTACTGGTAAAACTTTGCTTGCCAAAGCGGTTGCCGGTGAAGCCGGTGCTCCGTTTTTGAGCATTTCCGGTTCTGATTTCGTTGAAATGTATGTTGGTGTCGGTGCTTCCCGTGTTCGTGATTTATTTGAACAGGCAAAGAAAAAAGCGCCTTGTATAGTGTTTATTGATGAAATCGATGCCGTAGGCCGTCACCGTGGTACCGGTATGGGCGGTGGCAATGACGAGCGTGAACAAACCCTTAACCAACTCCTTGTTGAGATGGACGGTTTCGGTTCTAACTCGGGTGTTATTGTTATTGCGGCTACAAACCGTCCGGATGTTCTTGACCCGGCACTTCTTCGTCCCGGAAGATTTGACCGTCAAATTACAGTTAACCGTCCCGATGCACAGGGCAGAGAAGATATTCTTAAAGTTCATTCAAAGGGTAAACCACTCGGTCCGGATGTTGATTTGCACGAAATTGCAAAGGATACAATCGGTTTTACCGGTGCAGACCTTGAAAATCTTATGAATGAAGCGGCTCTCCTTGCCGTAAGAAGAAAGAAAAAGGCAATTACTCTTCAAGACATTATTGATGCAACATCAAGAGTAGAACTCGGTACGGAAAAGAAATCTCATAAGTTTTCCGATAAGGCAAAGAAGCTTACCGCTTTCCACGAAGCAGGTCACGCAGTCGCTTCTTTCTATACCGAAGGTCACGACCCTGTAAGAGAAATTTCCATTGTTCCTCGCGGACTCGGTGCAGGCGGTTACACCTGGTATACTCCGCAGGAAGAGAATTACAATTCCCGTAAGGAAATGCTTGATAATCTTGTTTCAATGTTCGGCGGCCGTGTTGCCGAAGCACTTGCACTTGACGATATTTCAACTGGCGCTTCAAACGACTTGCAAAGGGCGACCGAAATTGTTCGCGATATGGTTATCAAGTACGGTATGAGCGACTCTATCGGTCCTGTTGTATATGACAGCGGCAACGGTGAAGTATTCCTTGGTAAGGATTACGGCCATGTAAACAATTATTCCGAGGCTACTTCGGCTCGAATTGATGCCGAGGTAGAAAAGATTATGCGTGCGGCTTATGATAAAACCGTTAAAATTCTCAAAGAACATTATGACAAACTCGAATTAGTTGCTAATACTCTTCTTGATAAAGAAAAGATTTCCGGCGAAGAATTTGAATCTTTGATGAAGTTCGGTACACTCCCGACTTCGGAAGCATCATCTTCAACCGATGATGCTCCTGTCGAAATCGAAACTGTTTCGCAAGTTCAAAACGAAGCGATTGAAACAGCACAAGCAACTCAAACCGAAAATACAGAAAATACCGAATAATAAACAAAACGGCGTAGCATTTAGTTACGCCGTCAGCGTGTCGAAAAAGTATTTTTGGCACGCTAAAGTGTGCATAGTTAAAATGCACACTTTTATTTTTATTCAATAAACGATTTGTATTTTTCAAAATAATTGAGCAATTCTTGTTCTGTGTTATATGCAGAAAGAGCACCGACTTTTGTTACAGCCTTGCCGCTTGTAATGTTGCCGAGGAGTACACATTCTTTGAGAGGTTTATCATAGAAAAGTCCGTACATAAAGCCCGAAAGGAATGCATCACCGGCGCCTGTTGAATCAACATTTTTGAATTCTTCGATGCTCGGTACAAAGAAACTCCCGTTTTCGTCAATGCCGATACAACCATCTTTGTCAACTTTTACAACAACATTTTCAAAATACTTTTTAAGTGCCTGTGCGGCTTCTTCGGGAGTTGATGTGTTGCTTATCTTTTTTGCTTCTTTTTGGTTTGGAGTATAGTAGTCGGCAATTTCAAGATAGTCGGCATATTTTTCAAAGCTCATCCCGTCATCCCAACCAGTATCAAGTACAAGCTTTGTTCCGTTGTCGTGAAGTTTTTTATAAACATCCAAAAATCCGCCAAGTTGCATCATTGTTATTTTACTGCCTTTGGCTATTTGATAAAACTTTTCTTTTGCTTTGTCATCGACTTCAATAGAGCCTTTGCCGTATGTAAAAAATGTTCTGTCTTTCGGCAGGATAATTGCCGATGTAATATTGAGCGGAATTTTATCACCCTCATAAAGATTTGTCGGCTCAACTCCGTTTTGTAAAAATTTGTCCTTGGCGAATTCGGAAAAAATATCTGTTCCGAGTTCTGTTGCGATTTTGGTTTCTATTCCGAGTCTGCCGAGATTTATAAGTGTAGCCGGCAATCCGCCACCGAGCTGTAAATCAAAATCCTTGCAGTAAAGCTCCTCGCCTACATCCGGTATTCGTTCCATTCCCTGATAGAGCAGGTCAACATTTGTTGCGCCCGCACCTGCTATAAAAGCCATATCATATCTCCTTAATGTGTATAAATTATAATATAATTATATTGTTTCAAACTTTTTATGTCAATAAATCCGGCGTATAAAAATATTTATTTTATTTGTTAAATTTCGGTTGACTATTTTGCTTATTTATTATATAATTAAATTCCGAAAGAGGTGCGATATGACAACACTAATTAAGGGCGCTTTCGTATATATGGGAGCGGGATTTTCAAAACTTGATGTTCTGATTACTGACGGCAAAATCAATACCCTTAGTACCTCCATTTCTACAAATGGAGTTGACGCTGTTTTTTATGCACAGGATAAGTATTTAATTCCGGGTTTCGTAGATGTTCATGTACATCTTAGAGAACCCGGTTTTTCTTATAAGGAAACGATTAAAACCGGCACACTTGCAGCAGCTAAGGGTGGCTATACTGCTGTATGTCCTATGCCTAATATTAATCCTGTACCTGACAGCGTTGAGAACATCAAGACGGAACTTGAAATGATAAAGAAGGACGCAGTTATCAATGTCTATCCGTTTGCTTCGATTACAAAGGGCAGAAAAGGCGGAGGAGAACTTGTTGATTTTGAGGCGTTAAAAGATTTGGCAGTCGGATTCAGCGATGACGGAACAGGAGTCCAAAAAGAGCAAGATATGGCTCTTGCAATGGAAAAATGTGCAAAGCTCGGCAAAATCATTTCTGCACACTGTGAAGTAAACGATTTGCTTAAAGGCGGATATATTCACGATGGTGAATATTGTAAAGCACACGGACATAAAGGTATTTGCTCCGCTTCTGAATATGAGCAGATTGACCGTGACTGTAAACTTGCTAAAAAGACAGGGGTTCACTACCATGTCTGTCATATTTCAACCAAAGAAAGCGTTGAAATAATCAGAAAAGCAAAGGCAAACGGTGTTAATGTAACCTGTGAAACGGGTCCGCATTATCTCACTATGTGCGATAAGGATTTGCAAGAAAATGGCAGATTTAAAATGAACCCGCCTCTAAGAAGTGAAGACGATAAAGATGCTCTTTTAAATGGAATTTTAGACGGAACAATTGATGTTATAGCAACCGACCATGCTCCTCATTCAGCGGATGAAAAGTCTAAAGGACTTGCAGACTCGGCTATGGGTGTTGTAGGACTTGAAACTTCATTTGCCGTTTTGTATACAAAACTTGTTAAAACCGGATTTATTTCTCTTGAAAAACTTGTTGAACTTATGAGCGTAAATCCGAGAAGAATATTTAATTTACCCGGCGGTGAAATAAAAGAGGGAGAAAACGCAGATTTGACACTTCTTGACTTGAATGCCGAATGGTGTGTAAATCCAAATGAATTCCTGTCTATGGGGAAAGCTACTCCGTTTGAGGGATGGCAGCTTCAAGGCAAAAATGTAATGACAATGTGTGGAGGAAAAACAGTATATGAAGCCTTATGATAAAAAAATTATCCTTGAAAACGGTATGGAATTTTACGGCTACGGATTTGGCTCAAACAAGCAGGCCGTGAATGAAATCGTTTTCAATACATCTATGGTCGGTTATCAGGAAATTGTTTCCGACCCGTCATACACAGACCAAATGGTTTGTATGACATATCCTCTTATAGGTAATTACGGTATGACCGATGATGATTACGAAACAAGAATTCCCACAATGGGCGGCTTAATTGTCAGAGAATATAATGATTTTCCGTCAAACTTCAGATACACCAAAACATTGTCTGAAGTTCTTGATGAATATGATATTCCGGGTATCAGTGGCGTTGATACAAGAATGATTACACGCATTATTCGCAATGAGGGAAGCCAAAAGGTTATGATTTGTAACGCTCATAAACCTTACGAGGAAGCTTATGCAGAACTTAAAGCGTATAAAATTCCGACCGATATGGTTTCGAGAGTATCGTGCAAAAAGCGTTGGTATTCCCGTACTCCGAATCATAAATATGATGTTGTTGCAATTGACTGCGGCATTAAGCTTAATATCGTTAGAAAACTTAATGAAAAGGGTTGCAATGTAACCGTTGTGCCGTTTGATACACCGGCTGAAGATATTCTTAAACTTCGTCCGGACGGATTGTTTCTTTCAAACGGACCCGGTGACCCTGAGTATGTAGAGCCGGTTATCAACCTTGTAAAAGAACTTCACGGCAAACTTCCGATTTTTGGCATTTGTCTTGGACATCAAATGATTTCTCTTGCACTTGGAGCAAAAACATTCAAAATGAAATTCGGTCACAGAGGCGGTAATCATCCTGTACTTAATCTTGAAACCGGAAAGATTGAGATTACTTCTCAAAATCATTCATACGCCGTTGATGTTGACAGCCTCGAGGGGACACCGCTTAAATTAACGCATAAAAATTTACTTGATAATACAGCTGAGGGCGTTGAATCAAAGGAAAATAAACTTTTCTCGGTTCAATATCACCCTGAATCTGCACCGGGACCTCAGGATAGTGCATATTTATTTGATAAATTTATTGACTTAATGGCAAAGGAGGCTGAATAATATGCCAAAACGCACAGATATACATAAGGTATTGGTAATAGGTTCAGGTCCTATTGTTATCGGACAGGCTGCCGAGTTTGACTATTCGGGTACACAGGCTTGTCTTGCACTCCGTGAAGAGGGCTATGAAGTTGTTCTCATCAACTCAAACCCTGCAACTATTATGACGGATACGGATATTGCCGATAAAGTTTATATGGAACCGCTCAATCTTGAATATGTTGCAAGAATTATCCGTCACGAAAGACCGGATGCTATTCTCCCATCACTCGGCGGCCAAACGGGTCTTAACCTTGCCGTTCAACTTGCTAAAAAGGGCGTACTCAAGGAATGTGATGTAGAAATTCTCGGCACAAGCTTTGAAGCGATTGAAAGGGCAGAGGACAGAGAACTTTTTAAGGATTTGTGTCAATCACTCGGCGAACCTGTTCTACCGTCTGAAATTGCAAATACGCTCGAAGAGGGTTTGCAGGCTGCGAGTGACATCGGATATCCTGTTGTACTTCGTCCGGCATTTACTCTTGGCGGCACAGGCGGCGGATTTGCCGATGATGAAGAAGAATGCAAAATTATGCTCAAGAATGCTCTTGCACTTTCTCCTGTGCATCAGGTACTTGTTGAAAAGTCAATCAAGGGCTATAAAGAAATCGAATACGAAGTAATGCGTGATGCAAACGATACGGCTATCACTATTTGTAATATGGAAAATATCGACCCGGTCGGCATTCATACAGGTGACAGCGTTGTTGTTGCTCCGTCACAAACCCTTACAAATAAAGAGTATCATATGCTTCGTGACAGTGCTCTTAAAATTATTAGAGAACTTAAAATCGAGGGCGGTTGCAATGTTCAATTTGCACTTGATCCACTCTCTTTCCAATACTATTTGATTGAGGTTAACCCGAGAGTTTCCCGTTCGTCGGCACTCGCTTCAAAAGCTTCCGGCTATCCTATCGCAAGAGTTTCCGCTAAAATTTCTGTCGGTATGCACCTTGATGAAATTCAAATCGCCAATACTCCTGCTTCGTTTGAACCTACTCTCGACTATGTTGTTACAAAGATAGCACGCTTTCCGTTTGACAAGTTTGCTGACGCTAATAATTCACTTAACACTCAGATGAAAGCAACCGGTGAAGTTATGGCCATCGGCAGAACGATGGAAGAATCGCTCCTTAAAGCTATTCGTTCGCTTGAAACAGGTGTCTGTCATCTTTATAATAAAAAGTTTGACACATATACCGCAGATGAACTCCTTGATTACATCAAAATCGGAACTGACGACAGGCTGTTTGCTATTGCTCAGCTTATTCGTCTCGGTGTTGACCTAAATATGATTTATAACGATACCAAAATCGATATGTTCTTCCTTGATAAATTTAAGAACATCACCGATTTTGAGGAAGCATTAAAGTCAAATATCGGCGATTTGGAAACGCTTAAAGATGCTAAAAAAATGGGCGTTTCCGATAAATATATCGGTCAAGTTTGGAATATGACAGAAGCCGAAGTGTTTAATCTTCGTAAAGATAATAACATTTTCCCTGTATATAAAATGATTGATACCTGTGCGTCAGAATTTGACAGTTATGTTCCTTATTTCTATTCAACATATGAGCAGGAAAATGAATCAATTGTTAGCGATAAAAAGAAAATTATTGTTCTCGGTTCTGGTCCTATCCGTATCGGACAGGGCGTTGAATTTGACTACTCAACCGTTCACGCAATTTGGTCGATTCGTGAAGCGGGTTACGAAGCTATTATCATAAACAACAACCCAGAAACGGTTTCAACCGATTATACAACATCTGATAAGCTTTATTTTGAACCGCTTACCGTCGAAGATGTAATGAATGTTATTGAACTTGAAAAACCGCTCGGTATTGTTGTGTCACTAGGCGGTCAAACTGCTATTAATCTTGCTCCGCCTCTTGATGCTCTCGGTGTTCCGATTATCGGAACAGATGTTGAAGCTATTGACAGAGCAGAAAACAGAGATTCGTTTGAAAGGGTAATGAACGAACTCGGTATTCCGCAACCTAAGGGTGAAGCAGTAACTGATATTGAAGAGGGTGTAAGAGTAGCTGAAAAAATCGGCTATCCTGTTCTTGTTCGTCCGTCTTTCGTTCTCGGCGGTCGTGCAATGCAAATTGTTGCAAATGAAGAATCACTTCGTCATTATCTTCAAACTGCAGTAGAAATTAATACCGAACAGCCTGTACTTGTTGACAAATATATTATGGGCAGAGAACTTGAAATTGACGCTATTTGCGATGGAGAAGATGTTTTTATTCCGGGTATAATGGAACATGTTGAAAGAACAGGCGTTCACTCGGGTGACAGTATCTCTGTTTATCCTGCGTTTACAGCAAGCCAAAAGGTAAAGGATACTATTATTGATTACACAGTAAAGCTTGGTAAGGCAATCGGCATTGTCGGTCTTTATAATATCCAATTTATTGCTGACGAAAATGATGATGTATATGTAATTGAGGTTAATCCGCGTTCATCTCGTACGGTTCCGTTCCTCTCAAAAGCTACAAGCGTACCTATGGCACATATCGCAACACAGGTAATACTTGGTCACAGTCTTAAAGAACAAGGATATACAGATATTTATCACCCGGAAAAGAAGCGTTGGTATGTTAAAGCTCCTGCTTTTTCGTTCAGTAAGTTAAAAGGTATGGATACCTATCTTTCACCTGAAATGAAATCAACCGGCGAGGCAATCGGATATGACAAATCGCTTACAAGAGCACTTTATAAAGCTATTCAGGCGTCGGGTATGAATGTTGCAAATTACGGCACAGTTCTCGTTACAATTGCTAATCAGGACAAGCCGGCGGCTTTGCCTCTTATTAAAAGATTTTACGACCTTGGCTTTAATATTGAAGCAACAGAGGGCACGGCAAAGTATCTTAAAGAACACGGCATCAGAACAAGAGTTCGCCAAAAGTTAACAGCTGATGAAAGTGATGAAATACTCAAGGCTCTTCGTCAAGGTCACATTGCGTATGTTATCAATACAATTGATATTAATGCGGGTGACAGCCATTCGGACGGTTCGGAAATCAGAAGAGCGGCGGTTGACAATAATGTTACTATGTTTACATCACTCGATACTGTTAAGGTTCTTCTTGATGTTCTTGAAGAAATTACACTCGGCGTATCAACTATTGATGCGGAATAAAGGATATTTTCTATGTATAAGCAAAACAAATATAAAATTTTATCAAACGATGCTTTGACCGAAGATGTATATAAAATGGTTCTTGGCGGTGACACTCAATACATCACCGCTCCGGGACAGTTTATTAATATTCAACTTGACGGGAAATTCTTGCGTAGACCTATATCTGTTTGTGATTACAGCGATGATACAATTACAATCATTTACAAGGTCGTAGGTGATGGTACAGAGCAGATGAAGCATCTTGCTGTAGGTAACTTCCTTGATGTGCTTACAGGACTTGGTAACGGCTATGATATTTCAAAATCAACAAAACCGCTTCTTATCGGCGGCGGTGTAGGCGTTCCACCTATGTATAATCTTGCAAAAGTTCTTATAAAAGACGGACAAAAGGTATCGGTTGTTCTTGGCTTTAATACAGCTAAAGAAATTTTTTATGAACAGGAATTTAAAGCACTCGGTTGTGACACATATGTTACAACTGTTGATGGCTCATACGGTATTCAAGGTTTTGTAACAGATGCTATGAAAAATATTGATTATGACTATTTTTACACTTGCGGTCCGCTTCCGATGTTTAAGGCTGTTTATAATGCTTCCGAAACATCCGGTCAATTTAGCTTTGAAGAGCGTATGGGTTGCGGTTTCGGAGCATGTATGGGTTGTTCTTGCAAAACCAAATACGGCAACAAACGAATTTGTAAGGACGGTCCTGTTCTTGTAAAGGAGGAAATAATATGGTAGATTTATCTGTTAACCTTGCAGGAATGAAAATGGACAATCCTGTTGTTCCCGCCTCAGGTACTTTCGGATTTGGTAACGAATTTAAAGATTTTTACGATATAAATATCCTCGGCTCATTTTCATTTAAAGGAACAACAAAAGATGCTCGTTTCGGTAATCCTACACCAAGAATTGCCGAATGTAAAAACGGTATGATTAATGCCGTTGGACTGCAAAATCCGGGTGTTCATCATGTTATTGAACACGAATTGCCTGAAATGAAAAAATATTTTCATAAGCCGGTTATTGCCAATGTGTCCGGCTTCAGTGTAGATGATTATGCCTATACCTGTGAACTTCTTGACAGGGAAGAGCAGGTTGGCATTTTAGAGGTTAATGTTTCGTGCCCAAATGTTCACGGTGGCGGAATGTCATTCGGCACATCTCCCGAGGCGGCGGCTGAGGTAACAAAGGCAGTTAAAGCTGTTACCAAAAAGCCTGTTTTTATCAAACTTTCACCTAATGTAACGGATATAGTATCTATTGCTAAGGCGTGTGAAGAAGCAGGTGCGGACGGTATTTGTCTTATTAACACAATGCTCGGTATGAGAATTGATATTAAACGCAGAAAACCTGTTATTGCTAATATTATGGGCGGTTTCAGCGGTGATGCAATATTTCCGGTAGCTGTCAGAATGGTTTATCAGGTTTCAAATGCTTGCAACATTCCTGTTATGGGTTGCGGTGGCGTAAGCAGTGCAAAAGATGTTATTGAAATGATGATGGCAGGTGCTACAGCAGTTCAAGTCGGTGCGGCAAATCTTGTGAATCCGTATGCTTGCAAAGATATTATTGAAGCATTACCGACCGAATGTGAAAAATTAGGTATAAATAAATTAAGTGATATTATAGGAGTGATTGATTAATGGGAAAAGATGTTATCATTGCTTGCGACTTTGCAAGCGCAAAAGACACATTTGACTTTCTTGACAAATTTACAGAAGAAAAGCCTTTTGTAAAAATCGGTATGGAACTTTTTTATGCCGAAGGCCCTGAAATTGTAAAAGAAATCAAGCGTAGAGGTCACAAAATCTTTCTTGATTTGAAACTTCACGATATTCCTAATACGGTAAAAAAATCAATGGCAGTTTTATCAAAACTTGATGTTGATATGACAAATCTTCATGCGGCAGGTACAATTGAAATGATGAAAGCCGCACTCGAAGGACTTACCCGTGAAGACGGCACCCGTCCTATTTTGATTGCTGTGACGCAACTTACATCAACAAGTGAAGAAAGAATGCAAAACGAACTTCTTATCAATGCTTCCATTAATGATACCATTGTTAAATATGCTCAAAATGCCAAAGAGGCAGGTCTTGACGGCGTTGTTTGTTCACCGCTTGAAGCCGGTATGGTAAAAGAAGCATGTTCTAAAGATTTTGTAACTGTTACTCCGGGCGTAAGATTTGCGGACGGTGAAGTTGGCGATCAGGTTCGTGTTACCACACCTGAAAAAGCAAAAGAAATCGGTTCCGACTATATCGTTGTCGGCAGACCGATTACTCAGGCTGAAGATCCTGTAGCAGCTTACAGAAGATGTTGTAAGGAATTTATTGGATAATCGGGAGGATTTTATGGAAAGTTACAAGAGAGAATTTATTCAATTTTTGGAAAGTGCCGGCGTATTAAAGTTTGGTGATTTTACAGCTAAAAGTGGCAGAAAAATTCCGTATTTTATTAATGCGGGCGAGATTAAAACAGGCGAGCAAATTTCAAAGCTCGGTGAATTTTATGCAAAAGCTTATTTTGAAAAAGTAGGAAACAAAAAGGCTGTTCTTTACGGACCTGCTTACAAGGGTATTCCTATTGCTGTTTCAGTTGCTGTTGCACTTGCAAAAAACGGTTTAGATGTTCCGTTTTTCTTTAACAGAAAAGAAGAAAAAGACCACGGTGAGGGTGGTGTATTTGTTGGATATAAGCCACAACCGGGTGAAGAAATTGTTATCGTTGAAGATGTTGTTACTGCCGGTACTGCTATTAGAGAAAGTATGGCTATTCTCTCTAAAATTGAGGGTACAAAGGTTGCCGCAACTTTTGTAATGGTAGACCGTAAGGAAAAAGGTCAAACCGATAAATCCGCTATTGCGGAGGTTGGCGAAGAATACGGCTTCCCGGTATACAGTGTTGTTGATGTATATGACATCATAGAATATCTTGAAGAAGATGAAAAGAATGCTGAAAATGTTGCACGAATTAAGGCTTATCTTGAAATAAACGGTGCAAAGGTATAATACGGAGGTACGATAAATGCGTCATTTATTAGATACAACCGACTTGTCGCTTGAAGAAATTGACGATATGATTTCTCTTGCGATGGATATTATTAATAATAAACAAAAATATGCTCACGTTTGTGATGGTAAAAAGCTTGCAACATTGTTCTTTGAACCGAGTACGCGTACACGCCTTTCATTTGAAGCGGCAATGTATGAACTTGGCGGTAATGTTTTGGGCTTTTCTGAAGCCGGCTCTTCTTCCGCCTCTAAAGGAGAAACAGTAGAGGATACGGTTCGTATGGTGTCAAACTATGCAGATATCATTGCTATGCGTCATCCGCTTGAAGGCGCTCCGAGAGTTGCC
Organism: bacterium; assembly: GCA_963661495.1. Classification (GTDB taxonomy): domain Bacteria; phylum Bacillota; class Clostridia; order Oscillospirales; family Acutalibacteraceae; genus Eubacterium_R. Next base: position 131,989 of record CAVLCA010000001.1, on the reverse strand, counting down.
ACAAAAAGGACTCTTGTTCCTATAATTAATGCCGGCGACGGAGGTCACGCACATCCAACTCAAACTCTTACCGACCTTTTAACGATTTATAGAGAAAAGGGCAAACTCGGTGATATCACAATCGGTCTTTGCGGAGATTTGAAATTCGGCAGAACCGTTCATTCACTTATTAAAGCAATGTGCAGATATAAAAATGTAAAATTTGTTCTTATTGCACCTAAGGAACTTCAGGTCCCGGATTATATTATATCCGATGTACTTATTCCGAGCGGAGCAAAATACATGCAGGTTGAATCACTCGAAGATGTTATGCCTACTCTTGATGTCCTTTATATGACAAGAATTCAAAGAGAACGCTTTTTCTCTGAAGAAGAATATTTGAAGCATAAAGACGCATATATTCTTGATTTAAAGAAGCTTGATAACGCAAAAAAAGATTTAACTATTATGCATCCGCTTCCGAGAGTTAATGAGATTTCAACAGATGTTGACGATGACCCGAGGGCAAAATATTTTGAACAGGCACTTAACGGTAAATATATTCGTATGGCTCTTATTATGACATTATTGAAATGGGGTGGCAATCTTGAATATTGATTCTATTGAAAACGGTTATGTTATTGACCATATTCCGGCAGGTAAGGGAATGCATATTTATAATGTTCTTTCTCTTGATAAACTGTCGTGTCAGGTTGCTATAATCACAAATGCTAAATCTAAGAAAAACGATGTTAAAGATATTATTAAAATCAATGAACTTGTCGATTTGGATTTGGATGTTATTGCATATATCGCTCCGAACGCAACCGTTAATGTTATAAAAAACAGTGAGAGAATCGACAAAAAGCACCTTTCATTTCCTAAAGAAATAAAAAATGTGGTTAAATGTCCTAACCCTCGTTGTATTTCCAACAATGAAGATATAGACCATATTTTTAAGCTAACAGATGGCAAGGGAACATATCGTTGTCTTTATTGCGAAACTATGGCACTTTAATTTAAAATTCTTAAAAAAATTCTTGACATTGCCTGCCTATTCTGTTATTATTTATAGGCAGGATAAATGGCCCGGTAGTTCAGTTGGTTAGAACGCCAGCCTGTCACGCTGGAGGTCGACGGTTCGAGCCCGTTCCGGGTCGCCATTATGCTGATATAGCTCAGTCGGTAGAGTGCATCCTTGGTAAGGATGAGGTCACCGGTTCAAATCCGGTTATCAGCTCCACCGAAGCCTTAGAAAACCTTGAAATTCTTGTTTTCAAGGCTTTTTTTATTTTATAAAAAACACCTTCTCAATTTTGAGGAGGTGTTTTGTGCTTCTTATCTTATTCTGTCAATAATAGCTTGTGCGTTTGCATAAATTTTTTCAACATCGATATTGATAAATTCGCCGTTGTCATATAAAATTTTGCCGTTTATCATTGTCATTTTAACAACATCCTTGCCACCGCTGTAAACAAGGTTTTTAGTGATATTATTAATCGGTTGCATACTTGGTTTATGCATATCGATAACTATTAAGTCTGCTTTCTTTCCCACATCAATAACATCACAATCGTTAAGTCCCATACATTTGGCAGAACCGATTGTTGCGGCTCTAAGTATTTCATTTGCGTCGGTTGATGCGGCATCTTTGTCATTGAGCTTTTGAGTTGCACAAATCAAATACATCTCTCTAAACATATCAAGAGCATTGTTACTGCTTGCTCCGTCAGTTCCTACGGCGACTTTGACACCGCTTTTAAGAAACTTTGATACGGGAGCAATACCTGAAGCCAATTTTGCATTTGAGCAAGCGTTAATAACTGCCCAAATGTTTTTTTCTTTATAAATTTCCAAATCTTCATCGTCAACCCAAACACTGTGATATGCACCGCCTCCGTAGTTAAATATTCCGAGTGAGTTAAGATATTTAGTAGGGGATACGCCGTTTCTTTTTATACAGTCGTCAACTTCGCTTTTTGTTTCGCTTGCATGAGTAAAAACAGGCGCCTGATACTTTTCTGCAAGTTTTGCAATACCCTTAATTAGTTCCTTGTCAGTTGTATATTCTGCGTGAAATCCTAATTTGTAGCTTACGAGGCTGTCATAATTGTTGAATTCGTTGTAATATCTTTCAACTGCTTCTAAGCTTTCTTTAAAATTATTTAATCCGCTTGTCATTACTGTCCTGAAACCAAAATCAACACTTGCTTTTGCCATCATTTCAGGAAAGTAATACATATCAAAGCAGGCAGTCGTACCGCTTGTGAGATATTCCAAAAATGCAAGAGTAGATAAATCATAAATATCTTGAGGAGTAAGCTTTGCTTCAAGCGGAAAGATTTTATCATATAGCCATGGTTGAAGCGGTAAATCATCGGCAAACGAGCGACCAAATGTCATTGCCGAATGAGTGTGAGCGTTTTTAAATGACGGCATAAGCAAATTTCCGTTTAAGTCGTATACTGTATCGACCTTTTTGTCACAATCTCCGATGGTAACAATACTGTCTCCATCAACATATACATCATCTTTAATTATATCAGAATTTTTATTTAATACTAATCCATTTGTAAATTTAACCATTTGTTTTTATCCTTTGCAAGTTTTCTTTATACGGAGCACGAATTATACCTCTGTCGGTTATTATTGCCGTAATTAGTTCGTGACCTGTAACATCAAATGCCGGGTTGTAGCATTTTGTTTCTTTAAGAGCCATAGGCTCTTTATACCACATTTCCTTTATTTCACTCGGCTCGCGTTCTTCAATAATAATATCTTCTCCGGTAGGACAGTTAAAATCAATTGTTGAATACGGCCCGAGAACATAAAACGGTATGTTGTAATATTGGGCAAGAATTGCAACGCCGCTTGTTCCGATTTTGTTTGCTATATCGCCGTTTGCGGCAATTCTGTCCGTTCCAACAAGAACTGCGTTAATTTTTCCTTGTTTCATCACAAGACTCGCCATATTGTCGCATATAAGCGTTACATCAACACCTGCTTTTTCAAGCTCAAAAGATGTCAGTCTTGCTCCTTGTAAAAGAGGTCTTGTTTCATCAACATATGCGTGAAAATTATATCCTTCTTCTTTGCCCAAAAGCAGTGGCCCGAGCCCCGTTCCGTATTCGCTCGTTGCAAGTGCTCCGGCATTACAGTGAGTAAGAATTCCGTCGCCGTCTTTTAAAAGTGACAATCCGTATTCGCTTATTTTTTTACACATTTCAATATCTTCGTTGTGTATTGCAACCGCTTCACTTATAAGGTCTTTTCCGCTTTCGTATGCCTTAATCATTCTTGATGTTGCCCATGAAAGATTAACTGCAGTCGGTCGGGCAGAATCGAGATATTTTTTAAGCTCATATTTATCCTCATCAAGCAAAGCCATGGCATATCCGGCAAAAATTCCGATTGCCGGTGCACCTCTGACCTGAAGTGTTTTGATGGCATAATAGTAATCCTCTTTTGTTCGAGGATTTATGTATTCAATTCTGTTTGGCAAAACCGTTTGGTCAAGAAAAAACAGCTTGCCGTTTTTAAAATCAATGTTTTTCATTTATATTGCCTTTACAATTTCTTTAAGTAGTTTTCTGAATTGAGGTCCTGCTTTTTGTGCAGCAAGAGTTACATCATCACCGGATAACGGTTTATCATAAACACCGCAAGCCATATTTGAAATCATACTGATTGCACAAATTTTAAGACCGCAGTGAACAGCAGCTATAGTTTCAACAACCGTACTCATTCCAACTGCATCAGCTCCCAATGCAGAAAACATTTTTATTTCGCTTGGCGTTTCAAACTGAGGACCTTTTAGTTGTACATATGTTCCTTCTTTAAGCGTAATACCGTTATTATACGCAACTTTCTTAACAAGCTTTTGCAAATCTTTGTCATATGCATTGCTCATATCGGGGAATCTTGTTCCGTAGTTTTCATCGTTTGCACCGATTAACGGACTGTCAATAAAACAGGAAATGTGATCTTTAATTAACATAAAGTCACCGACATTAAAATCCTTGTTTATTCCTCCGGCGGCATTAGTTAAAATAAGATTTTTAACTCCTAAATCTTTAAGCATTCTTATTATTTCGCAAATTTGCTGTGCAGAATATCCTTCATACAAATGAACTCTTCCTTGCATCAATACAATTTTTTTACCTTCGTAAGTTCCGAAAATAAGTTTTCCCTTATGAGATGGAGCGGTTGATACCGGCATATCTGGAATGTCTTTATATTCAATTTCAGCCACAGAAGATATTTCGTTTGCAAGCTCACCAAGTCCCGAGCCTAATATAATTGCTGTTTCCGGTTCAAAATCTGTGATTTTTCGTATATATTCCGTTTTTTTATTTTGCATAATTTCACCCCATTCGATTATCGTATTAATTATAACTTATAATATTGTATAAATCAAATTAATTTTACATAAATTCTATTGCAAATTTTCTTATATTTTGGTATTATAAACATATTATATTTTTACTGAGAGGCTATGGAAATAGGTATGAAAAAGTTTCTTTCTGTAATTCTTGTTTTGATAATTTCATTATGCGGAGCATTTGCCCTTGTCGGTTGTTCAAAAAATGAAAGTCAAAAATTTGATATGGTGTTTATCACTGACGGGGGTACTATAAGCGACGGTGCATATAATCAAAGTGCATGGAACGGCGTTAAGGAATATGCCGAAACATCAAATATGTCTTATCGTTATTATCAACCTAATCTTGACGAAAACGGTGAACTTGATGCTGATACTGTCGGCAATTACATTAAACTTGCCGTTGACGGTAATGCAAAGTATATTGTTATGCAAGGTGATAATATGGCGACAGCTGTAGATAAGTTTGCACCACAATATGAAAATGTTAAATTTCTCCTTGTAGATGCTTATCCTCATTCTGAAGACAGCGATACTGCCGACACTTTTTCTAATGTTATGACAGTTTCTTTTGATACTCTTCAGGCAGGCTTTCTCGCCGGTTATACTTCTGTAATAAAAGGGTATAACAAAATTGGGTATCTCGGTTCAGTTTCAGATTCGTCATCTGCATCATACGGTGCGGGATTTGTGCAGGGCGTTGCAAAGGTGGCTGATGAAAATGGAACTCCTGTTTACTGTGATTATGCTAATTACGATGCTGAAAATTTAAATTATGATTATTCATTCACTATTCGTCCTGTATATCAAAAAGTATCCGATAGCAAAGAAACCACATATAAAGTTAATGTTGTCGGCGGAATAGGTTCGGGCGTTTATGCTGACGGTGAAAATGTTACAGTGACTGCCAATAATCCCGATAAGGGTAAGGCTTTTGACCATTGGGAAGTAAAAAGCGACACCGAAGGTGTTAAAGATAAAAAGGTAAACATCAGTTCTGATAAAAAATCGTCTATGAATCTTTTGGTCGGTGATTGCGATTGTACAATTACAGCTGTATATAAAGATGTTGATACTGTTGCAATAAATGTTATCAATAAAAACGATTCTTCCATTTATAATACATATAATGTTGAAAAAGACTCAACCACTTCGGTTACAGCTCCGGCAGCTGATAGCGGAATGGTATTTGATCATTGGGAGTGTGATGATGAAACAACAGTTGAAGATGTTAATTCTGCTTCAACAAATGTTACAGTCAAATCAGGTGATGTTGCCGTTACTCCTATTTATGTTAAGTCGGACACTCCGACATTTGATGTAACTGTTGAAAACGGTAGCGGTTCAGGTTCATACAGAAGTGGAGACCAAATTTCTGTTGTTGCAGACCCGCCTAAAGACGGATATATGTTTTACAAGTGGGAAAATGTTGACAGTCAAGGTCTTTCAACCGGTATTGCTATGTCAAACGAATATTGCTACACCACCGATTTTGAAATGATTGACAGATATTCATCAATTGCCGAAACAATGTACGATAACGGTACTCAGGTTATTTTCGGTGGCGGTAATTCACAGGCTGATTCGATATTTACCGCGACATGGAAAATTAGTCATCAAGTTTACGGCTTTGGTTACGGATATGACCAAAGCTCAATGGATAATTGTCTTTCAAGTGTTGTAACCGATTACCGTGTTGCCGTTATCAATGCTCTTAAAGACTATAAAGGCGGTACTCAATACGAGGGTAACTGTTCAAATAACTGTCTTTATGTTGTTGATATGAGCACTCAAAAAACATATAAAGATAATGACGGAAATGAAGTTGATGATAAGAATTATAACGAAAAGTATGCAAATGTATTTAACGAACTTGCAAACGGTACAATCAAAATCAATTCACCGACTGACGATATCAGAACAGTTGTTAATTCAAAATGTATGACTCTAAACTATTGGGTTAAATAAAGATAAATTTATATTAAAAGACATTGTAAACTTTATGCTTACAATGTCTTTTTTGTTTAATATTCAATTTCGCCCCTGTATACGAGGTTGCAATCGCCTGACAGAGTGATTCCCATATCTGTATAATTTACTGTTAAATCACCGCCACGAACTTTAACGGTAATATCCTCGCCTTTGTTACAAAATCCGTTTTCTACCGCTGCAACAACAGCAGCACAAGCACCCGTTCCGCAAGCCATTGTTTCGCCGTTTCCACGCTCCCAAACACGCATTTTAATCGTGTTGTTGTTAATAACCCTTACGAATTCAGTGTTAACTCTTTCAGGGAAAATATCAGCGTTTTCAAACTTAGGTCCGATTGTTTCAATATTAACTTTGTCAACGTTGTCAACAAATACTACAGCGTGCGGATTACCAACCGATACACAAGTGATTTTGTATTCTTCATTGTTAACTGTAACAGTTCTGTCAATTACTTTGTCTCCGTCAAGACTTACAGGTATTTTTTGCGGTTCAAGCGTCGCTTTACCCATTTGAACCGTAACCGAAGTAACTTTTCCGTTTCTCGTATAAACTTTGAGATGTTTAATGCCGGCATTTGTTTCAATGCTCATTTTTTCTTTTTTAACGATGCCGTTATCGTATAAAAATTTACCTACACATCTTATACAGTTGCCAGCCATATTGCCTTCGCTGCCGTCTTGATTGAAAATTCTCATTTTGGCATCGGCAATATCACTGCTTTCTATAAGTGCAATTCCGCTGCCGCCAATTGAATAATGTCTGTCACAGAATTCAATAGCAAAACTTTCGGGGCAGGTGATAATACCGCATTGATTATTAAAGAATATGTAGTCGTCACCGGTACCGTGCATTTTAGAGAATTTGAGCACGCCTTTTTCCTTACGCATATTGTTTATATCAACAAGTTCTGTGTTGTTTTGATTATACTTAGACGCAATTATATCGGCAAGTGCATTTGCAGTATCGAGTGAAGTGAGCGTAGCAATGCCAAGTTGATTTGCTCTGTTATGAAGCTTAATGTAATCCGAAATAGACTTCTTGTCAGATTTGCCTGTATAAACAATATAATCTATTTTACCTGATTCAACAAGCTCCATAATAGAATTGTCTTGACGAAGTTTGTTAACAATATCTACATTGATGCCGAGTCTTTGAATTTCTTTTGCGGTTTCGGGCGTAGCGTAAAGTTTTGCACCAAGGTCGTCAAGCTTTTTAGCAAGATTTACAATTTCATATCTGTCTTGCTTTGTAACTGTTATCAAAACTCCGTGACCGTGCTTGTTTGCATCAACCTTAAATCCTGCACTTACAAGTCCTTTGAAAAGTGCTTCTTTAAGATTTTTGCCGACACCAAGTACTTCACCCGTAGATTTCATTTCTGGTCCGAGCTGAGAGTTGACATCATTTAGCTTTTCAAAGCTAAATACAGGCACTTTAACGGCAAAATACGGAGGAATGTGATACAATCCTGTTCCGTATCCGAGTTCCTTAAGCGTCGAACCAACCATAATCTTTGTTGCGAGTTCGACCATTGGAACTCCTGTTACTTTGCTTATGTAAGGAATCGTTCTTGATGCTCTCGGATTAACCTCAATTACATAAAGTTCATTATGATAAATCAAGTATTGGATGTTTACAAGACCTTGTGTACCGAGCGATAATGCAAGCTTTTCAGAAACCTCGCAAATACGCTCAAGCATTTTGTCGTTAAGGTTATAAGGTGGATAAACGGCTATTGAGTCGCCGGAATGTACACCCGCTCTTTCAATATGTTCCATAATTCCGGGAATAAGAACATCTGTTCCGTCGCTTATGCAGTCAACTTCAAGCTCTGTTCCCATCATATATTTGTCTACAAGAACAGGATTTTCTATTCCTTGTTCAAGAATTATCTGCATATATTGCTTTACATCATCATCTGTATACGCAATTGTCATATTTTGACCGCCGATAACATAGGACGGACGAAGCAAAACAGGGTATTCAAGCTTGTGTGCAACTTCAAGTGCCTCATCAAGCGTCATAACAGATTCACCCTTAGGTCTGAATATACCAAACGATTCAAGCAGTTCGTCAAATCTTTCTCTGTCTTCGGCAATGTCAATAGATTCAGCTGATGTTCCGAGAATTTTTATTCCGTTTTCATCAAGATACTTCGTGAGTTTAATAGCAGTTTGACCGCCAAACGCTACAACTACACCGATAGGCTTCTCAGCCTTAATGATGTTCATTATATCCTCTTGACATAGCGGTTCGAAATACAGTCTGTCACCGGTGTCAAAGTCCGTTGAAACGGTTTCAGGATTGTTATTTACAAGTATAACCTCATAACCGAGTTCTTTGAGCGTCCATACGCAGTGAACCGATGAGTAATCAAATTCTATACCTTGACCGATTCTGATTGGACCAGAGCCGAGAACAATAATTCTGTCTTTCCCGGATTTTGTCAATTCTCTGCTTTCGCAATGGTCATCGTATGTAGAATAAAAATACGGTGTTTCGGCTTTAAACTCTCCGGCACAGGTGTCAACCATTTTGTATACGCAGTCTTTGTGGAAAGCAAGTGCACCGCCGCTGATACGCTCAAGAGCTTCGTCTGTATATCCGAGGTTTTTGCCTTTTAAATATTCTTCTTTTGAAAGTGCTGTGTTTTCGATTGATTTTTCATAATCTGAAAGATTTTTAAGTTTATATAAAAACCACTCATCAATCATTGTTATCGAATGAATTTCATCAACACTTATTCCGCATTTAAGTGCTTTAAACACAGTGAACAATCTCAAATCATCTTGACTGTGAAGTTGTTTCATTATATCAACATTGTCAAGAGCTTTATTATTCAGAGTATCAAGCGATATTTCCGCACCTCTGACTGCTTTCATAATAGCTTGCTCAAATGATGGAGCAATACTCATTACTTCACCGGTTGCTTTCATTTGTGTACCGAGCTTACGAGAAGCCTGAACAAATTTGTCAAACGGCCATTTAGGAAGCTTAACAACAACATAGTCAAGCGTTGGTTCAAAGCAAGCACAGGTTTTACCGGTTACATCATTTTTAATTTCGTCAAGTGTGTAGCCAAGTGCTATTTTTGTGGTAACTTTTGCAATTGGATAACCGGTTGCTTTAGAAGCGAGTGCCGAAGAACGCGAAACTCTTGGATTAACTTCAATAACACTGTACTCAAATGTCTCCGGATTGAGTGCAAATTGACAGTTGCAACCGCCCTCGATTTTTAACTCGCTAATAATATCAAGCGAGGCGGAACGAAGCATTTGATATTCTTTGTCGGATAATGTAACGGCAGGAGCAATAACTATGCTGTCGCCTGTATGAACACCGACCGGGTCGAAGTTTTCCATTGAACACACAGCTATAACATTTCCGATATGGTCACGCATAACCTCAAACTCAATTTCTTTCCAGCCGGCAATATACTTTTCAACAAGCACTTGAGTGATAGGGGAGAGCATAAGTCCGTTTTTGGCAATGATATTAAGCTCTTCTTTATTATAAGCAACACCGCCGCCGGCACCGCCAAGCGTAAATGCCGGTCGAATAATTACCGGGTATCCGATATCTTCAGCAATTCTGTCGGCAGTTTCTAAATCGTTTGCAATGTCTGACGGAACAACAGGCTGATTAAGTTTTAGCATTGTATCTCTGAAAAGTTGTCTGTCCTCAGCTTTATCAATAGCTTCAGCATTTGTTCCGAGTAATTTAACGCCCATTTCTTCTAAATATCCGTCTTTGGCAAGTTGCATACCGAGAGTAAGACCAGTTTGTCCTCCAAGTCCGCATAAAATTGAATCCGGTCGTTCTTTTTCGATTATTCTTTTTAATGTTTCTTCTGTTAAAGGTTCAAGATAAATATGGTCGGCAAGAGCCTTGTCGGTCATAATGGTAGCCGGGTTAGAGTTAACCAAAACTACCTCGATGCCTTCATCACGCAAAACTCTGCAAGCTTGTGCACCTGCATAGTCAAATTCGGCAGCTTGTCCGATTACTATAGGGCCGGAACCGATAACAAGAACTTTTTTTATGTCTTTATTTAGAGGCATTATTCTTTACCTTCCATCATATCAATAAATTTGTTAAATATAAATTCAGTATCTTTTGGACCCGAACAAGCTTCCGGGTGAAACTGAACCGAAAAAGCTTTTTTATTCGGATATTCAACACCCTCACAGGTGTTGTCATTTGCATTTATGTAGCTCACTTTGCCGCCGACTTTTTCAATGCTTTCGTTAATAACGGCATATCCGTGGTTTTGTGAGGATATATATGTTCTGCCTGTTTCAAGATTTTTAACAGGCTGATTTACACCTCTGTGACCGTACTTAAGTTTTGTTGTTTCTCCGCCCATAGCAAGTGCCAAAAGCTGATGTCCGAGGCAGATACCGAAAATCGGAACATTTCCGATTAACTTCTTGATTTCTTCAACAATCTCTACATTTTCAGCTGGGTCTCCGGGGCCGTTTGAAAGCATAATCCCGTCAACTCCGAGTTTTAAAATGTCTTCGGCTTTTGTATCATATGGCATAACAGCCACATTACAACCTCTGGCATTAAGTTCTCTTATAATGTTCTGCTTTGCACCAAAGTCCATAAGTACAACATTATGCTTGTGTTCATCACTTGGATACAATTCTGCCTTGTTTGTTGAAACAGCTTTGACGGCTTTTTTTATTGTGTAACTTTTAACAGTATCAAAATCTGCTTTATCAGGATTTGATGTGATAATTGCATTCATTACACCGGCTTCACGGATTGTTTTTGTTATTTCTCTGACATCAACACCGTATACTCCGACAATACCGTTATCAGTTAAATACTTTTCCAATGTTTCTTCACATCTAAAATTTGACGGATTGTCGCATTTTTCGCGAACAATATATGCACTTACATAGCTTTTGTCACTTTCCTTATCGGCACTTATCATACCGTAATTTCCGATGAGAGGAAAAGTTTGCATAACGATTTGACCGTAATAACTCGGGTCTGTAAGTGTTTCGATATATCCGCACATACCCGTTGTAAAGACAAGCTCGCCGATTACATCTCCTACGGCACCAAAGCGTTGACCTTTGAATTTTTGCCCGTTTTCAAGGCAAATGTATACTTCATTATTCATTGTTTATATCAATCCTGTAATAATTTAACCAAAACGGCTTTTTGAGCATGAAGTCTGTTTTCGGCTTCGTCAAAAATTTCGTTTGCATGTTCTTCAAACACTTTTGCTGTAATTTCTTCTTCTCTATGAGCAGGAAGACAGTGTAAAACCATTGCGTCATCGTGAGCAACAGCCATAACTTCATCATTTATTTGGAAGTTTTTGAAAATCTTTTCTCTTTCAGCTTTTTCTTCTTCCTGACCCATTGAAGCCCAAACATCTGTGTAAAGAATGTCTGAATCTTTTGCACATTCCAAGATGTCTGATGAACAGATAAACTTTCCGTTTTCATTTGCCCATTTCATAATTTCGGAATCCGGCTTATAATCATCAGGACAGGCAATAGCACATTCCATACCCATTGTGATTGCACCGACAATAAGGCTGTTTGCCATATTGTTACCGTCGCCGATAAAGCAGAATTTCAATCCGTCAAAGCTCTTTTTGTATTCTCTGATAGTAAGAAGGTCTGCAAGTACCTGACAAGGATGACAATAATCTGTAAGACCGTTAATAATTGGAATTGAGCCGTATTGAGCAAGGTCTTCAACTTCTTTTTGTTCAAAAGTTCTAATCATTATTCCGTCGAGATAACGGGATAAAACTCTTGCTGTATCCTGTACCGGTTCGCCTCTGCCGATTTGAAGGTCACGGTTTGAAAGGAATAACGCCTGTCCGCCAAGTTGATACATTCCTGTTTCAAAGCTTACTCTTGTTCTTGTAGAACTCTTTTGGAAAATCATACCAAGGGTCTTGCCTTTAAGAATATGATGTTCAATACCGTTATGATTTTCATATTTAAGCTGATCAGCCAAATTCAATATGTCAAGAATTTCTTCTTTTTTTAAGTCTTGTAATTTCAGTAAATGCTTCATTTTTCTATTACCTCTTTCAATATTTTAAGTCCTTCGTTCAATTCACCGAACGAAATATTTAGGGCAGGGAGGAGTCTAACTTTGTTTTTGTGTGCCGTTAAAACAAGAAGACCCTTTTGTAAACACTCTTTTGCAATTTCTCCGGCATCTTTACTTGTGAGAATTCCGAGCATAAGACCCATACCCGATATGCTTTCAACATTTTTCCATTTTGAAATTTCGTTGATTATGTATTTACTCTTTTCAGTAACACCGATTAAAAAGTCATCGTCAAGTCTTTTTACTATACTGATAGCACCTGCTGCGGCAATCGGATTGCCTCCAAATGTCGAACCGTGACTTCCCGGTGATACGGTATCTTTCAGTTTTTCTCCGAATATTATCGCACCCATAGGCAAACCTCCGGCAAGACCTTTTGCCGTTGAAACAATATCCGGATTTATATCATAATTCTGATATGCAAAATATTTGCCTGTTCTGCCGTTACCCGTTTGAACTTCGTCAACAACCATAAGAATATCTTTTTCATTTGCGATTTTTTCAATTTCTTTTACAAATTCATATGTAAGATTGTTAACTCCGCCCTCGCCTTGAACGCACTCGAACATAATTGCACAAACATCGTCTGTAATCATCTCATTAAGTTTTTCAATATCGTTTGCAGGACAATACTTAAATCCCGGTGTAAAAGGGCCAAATGTTGTGTGGAAGCACTCCTGACCTGTAGCTGCAAGAGTTGTGATTGTTCTGCCGTGAAAAGAATCAACAAGTGTAATTATTGTTGAACGACCTTCACCGTATTTGTCAAAACTGTATTTTCTTGCAAATTTAATTGCACCTTCATTTGCTTCCGCTCCCGAGTTGCCAAAGAAAACATTACACATACCTGTTTTTTCACAAAGAAGTTCTGCAAGCTCTGCACAAGGTTCTGTATAATAAAGGTTACTTGTATGTTGAACCTTTGTCAGCTGCTCATCAACCGCATTTACCCATTCGTCGTCGCATATACCGAATGCGGTAACTCCGATTCCGGAGCCAAAGTCAAGGTATTTATTGCCTTCTTCATCATAAAGGGTTGAACCTTTTCCTTTCGAAAGACAAACATCGAAACGACCGTAAGAATGTGCAACAAATTGATTGTCGATTTTTTTAATATCCATTGTTCTACCTGCCTTTAAACATTGTTCCCATACCTTCGTCGGTAAGAAGCTCCATAAGAATTGAATGCGGAACTCGTCCGTCAATGATGAATGCCTTTGTGCATCCGTTTCTTATAGCTTGTGTCATAGAGTCAATTTTAGGTATCATCCCGCCTTGGATAATTCCGTCGGCAATAAGTGCCGGAATATCTGAAATAAAGACTCTTTGTATTTTCGTGCTTTCGTCGTTTACATCTCGAAGAAGGCCTACTATATCAGTCATGGAAATAAGTGCTTCTGCCTTTAAGTCGCCTGCAATTTGAGCTGCAACAGTATCTGCATTAATATTGTAGCAATTGCCTTGCTCGTCATAACCTATAGTTGATATTACCGGGATAAAATTGTTAGCCAAAACCTCGCTTATAACTTCCATATTGGTTTCAACAATTTCACCGACAAAACCGTGTTCGCTGTCAAGAGGCTTACATTTAATCATATTTCCGTCCATACCCGAAAGACCGATTGCATGACCTCCGAGATTTCCAATTTGACAAACAAGGTCTTTATTTACCTTGCCGGCAAGAACCATCTGAACAACATCAACAGTCTCTTTGTCGGTTACACGCAATCCGTCAACAAACTTGCTTTCTACACCGATTTTGTCAAGAGTTTTGTTAATTGCCGGTCCGCCACCGTGAACTAAAATAACCTTTATGCCAACCGTAGTAAGAAGAACAAGGTCACGCATAACCGCTTCCTTTAGTTCGTCATTAATCATAGCGTTGCCGCCGTATTTAACAACAATAATCTTTTTTCTGTATTTTTGAATATGAGGTAAAGCTTCCGCAATAATATGAGCTTTGCTTTCGTTATCAATATTTGTATTCATAGTTTGTTGCCCTCCGTTTATCAGGTACGATAGTCACCGTTGATTTTTACATAGTCATATGTCAAATCACAGCCCCAAGCCGTTGCATTTTCTTGTCCTTCATTTAAATTGATAAGTACAAAAATTTCGTCGGCTGACAAAACCTTTGCAGCTTCTTCTTCGCTGAATTCAATTCCGGCACCGTTTCTGCAAACCGAAATAATGCCATTTTCACTTTTTAAATCAACATCAACCATGTTAATGTCAAATTCAGCGTCCGCATAACCTACAGCACATAAAATTCTGCCCCAGTTTGCATCTTCACCGAAAATTGCAGCTTTGAAAAGGGAAGAGCAAATAACGCTTTTCGCAACTGTAATAGCAGTATCCTTATCGTGGGCTCCCGTTGTAATACATTCAATAAGCTTTGTTGCACCTTCGCCGTCTTTAGCAAGCATTCTTGTAAGATTAGCCATAACTTCATATAACGCAGATTTAAATGTATCAAATTCAGCACCGTGCTCAGTGATTTCGTCATTAAACGCAAGTCCGTTTGCCATAAGAGACACCATATCGTTTGTCGATGTGTCACCGTCAATTGACAAGCAATTATATGTGATTTTAACAATCTCCGACAGTGCTTCCTGCAAAAGCTCAGATGATATTGCACAGTCTGTTGTAATAAAATTAAGCGTAGTTGCCATATTCGGGTGAATCATACCTGAGCCTTTTGCCATACCGCCGATATGACATTTTACTCCGTCTATTTCAAATTCGACTGCATATTCTTTTTTTACAGTATCAGTTGTCATAATTGCGGTAGCTGCTTCGTTGTTTTTGTTATAACAAAGACCTTTTACCAAATCAGGAATGCTTGCTTTAATCGGTTCAAGCGGAAGAACTTGTCCGATAACGCCCGTCGATGCAACAACAACCTGTTCTTTCGGAACATTAAGCTCTTTTGCAAGAAGTTCGCACATTGCGTCTGCTTTTTCAATTCCGTCAGCATTGCATGTGTTTGCATTTTTCGAGTTTGCTATTACAGCAATAGCCTTGTTGTCACTCTTTTCAAGATTTGCTTTTGTAACAAGTATCGGGGCACCCTTTACTTTGTTTTGAGTGTAAACTGCGGCAGTGTTGCACACAACATCAGATACAAAAATACAAATATCATTTTTGTGCTTGGTGTTAGGTGTGTCATTGGCAGGTCTTTTAATTCCGCAATATAAACCGCTTGCCTTAAATCCTTTAGCCGCACAAATACCGCCTTCAATTATTTTGAATTCCATATCAATCTATTCTCCTAAATTAAGTCCCGTCGTTTCGTCAATTCCAAGTACAATGTTAAGGCATTGAATTGCCGCACCGCTTGCACCTTTGCCTAAATTATCAAAACGCGATGTAATTAGTATTCTTTCATCGTTACCGTTTATTTCTATTTCCATATCGTCACGGTTTTTAAAATTGTTTGAACCAATCATTGCCGATGAATATCCCAAATCTCTGACTTTTATAAATTGCTCACCGTTATAATGTTTCTTAAATATTTCACATATTTCCGACGGCGTATATTTCTTTGTAAGCATATTTGTAAAAAGGGGAATGCTTACTACCATGCCTTGCGGATAATCGCAAATATGAGGAGCAAAAAACGGCGTGTTTACAAGTCCGCTTATTGTCTTCATCTCTTTAAGATGTTTATGCTCCTGAGTAAGTGCATATTGACGGGGCGAATCAAATTCTGCCTCTCTTTCTGCCGCTTCATATTGTGCTATGCCTTTCTTTCCGGCACCTGTGTATCCGCTCATCGCATAACAGGTAACAGGATAATTGCTTGGCATAATTCCTTCTGCTATAAGCGGATAAACAATACTGTTGAAACCGCTCGCATAACATCCCGGAACCGCAATTCTTTTTGACGATTTAATTTTATCTCTGAATTTTTGATCAAGTTCAGGGAATCCGTATGCCCAATCGGGATTTGTTCTGTGTGCAGTTGAAGTGTCAATAATTACAACATCATCGTTGTCAACAAGTTCAACAGCTTCTATACTTGCTGCGTCCGGTAAACACAAAAATGTAATGTCGGACGAATTAATCATTTTTGCTCTTTCTGTCGGGTCTTTTCTTTTTTCATCATCAATATGCAAAAGTTCAATATCATTTCTGTTTTCAAATCTTTTGTATATTTTTAACCCTGTTGTACCTTGACTTCCGTCTATAAAAATCTTTTTCATAATACGCCTCTATATATAAAACTTTAATTATTATACTCTATCATTTTTTAAAGTCAATAGATATTCAAAAAAATGTAATAAATATACAGTAAAAAGAATATTTATACATAATATGACACGCTGATAGGCTGTTAAGAAAGGTTCTGAATTTCGTTTTCTTGCGAAGAAAGATGTATATAAATAGCTCGACTGAGCAAAAAACGGAAAACGCCAAAAGTGCCGCAAGCTCGATGTTTGTGGCACTTTTACAATCCCTCCGAGCGCGATAAATCGCACCCACCTCTCTTTACACAAGGGAGGCATAAGCGGTTAGGTTATTTTTATAGGCGTGTTTCAGGAACTTTATCGACAGCCTAAAAGGAGTCTTATAACTGCTTAGCAATACCAAAAGTCTTATCTTGTGGATCCGTAAAAAACGGAATATGAACAGGGAAGTATGTTAAGAACATAAACGCCATAGCCATTAGTATAAGAAGTGCAAAAGATATCCCGTTAATTAATCCTTTTCCTTTTGAACTTTTTAATATATTATAACTAATTATATATGCTGTAAGAACTCCTATAAAAAAGCTTGCGATATTTATAAAATCAAAATCTTTTCCGAACATTCCTTTGCAAATGTAAAATACCGCAAGAGTAATAAACATACCCGAAATAATACCGATAAGTTTTGAAAAGTATGTGTTGAATTTGTCCTGCGAAAGTTTAACAGCTTCAATAAAAGTCCATATTAAATAAGGGAATAAAAGAAGTTTTAAATGTTCAAACGGACTTTCGTTTACGGGACAGAACAGTCCTATTAAAGAATTATCGTTTGACCATTCGTAAAAGAAATGCATCAATGTGCCAAGTACGCTTGTAAATATAAATCCAAATGTTTCAATTTTTAATATTTTTTTATTCATAAATATATCACCGTTATTATGATATGATGAATATATAAAGAATATAAATAAAACAAAAAAACAGACTGTCGTTTGACAGCCTGCTATGGCGCAGAGGGTGGGATTCGAACCCACGCGGGCGTGAACCCAAACGGTTTTCAAGACCGCCTCGTTATGACCACTTCGATACCTCTGCATAACTCGAATGCTTTGCTATATTATCATAACCGATATAAAAAGTCAAGCATTTTTTTGAAATAATTTTATTTTGCATTTTTACTTGACATTTTCTCGTTTATATGTTAAAGTAAATCCTGCACTTAGGTGCAACAACTTGACAGGTAAAAACCAAGTTACACGCAGAAGTACTCAAGCTGGTGACGAGGCGCCCCTGCTAAGGGCGTAGGCCGGGAAACCGACGCGAGAGTTCGAATCTCTCCTTCTGCGCCAAGAAAGAAGTCTTATTTTTAGACTTCTTTTTTTATTCCTTTTGGTTTCATTTATAAAAGTAAAGATTTGATAAAGATTGCTCAAATATATTGACATTTGTAAACATTATGTTATTATTAGCGTAGTAAAAAAGAAGAGAGGCAAATTATGGAAAAAGATATTCTTATCAGAACAAAAAATTTGTCAAAATACTACATTGTCGGCGAAGAGACCGTAAAGGCTCTCGATGATGTAAATTTAGAAATCGAGCGAGGGCAAATTGTCGCAATTCTCGGAACTTCGGGTTCGGGTAAATCTACATTGCTGAATATGCTTGCCGGATTGGAAAGACCGACGAAAGGCGAAGTTTATATCGGCAAATATCGGATTGACCAATTGACCGAAGAACAACTCACAAAATTCAGACAAACCTATACAGGATTTATTTTCCAAGCTTATAACTTATTGCCTACTTTAACAGCTCTTGAAAATGTTGCATTTCCGCTTTGTTTTAAAGGAGTTGATAAAAAGATTAGGGAAGAAAAAGCTTATGAGAAATTAAAACTTGTAGGAATTGAAAAAAGATGTAATCATAAGCCTGCCGAAATGAGTGGCGGTCAACAGCAAAGAGTCGGTATAGCAAGAGCTCTTATAACCGACCCAAGCATTATATTTGCCGATGAGCCTACCGGCAACCTTGACAGTCATACCACTCAAGAAGTTATGCAAATAATTCGTAAAATTGTTGACACGCGTAACAACACAGTTATTATGGTTACTCACGATAAAAATGTTGCGGACTATGCCGATTTGGTTATTAATATCAATGACGGTAAGGTTGCTTCAAAAGAATATAAGAAAAATATGGAGAAATGAAAATGAAAAAATTAAAAAGTATTTTATCAATTCTAATCGTTATGATTATGACATTCAGTGTACAAAGCATTGCTTATGCTGCAGATGATGAAGAAGTAACAATCACAGCTCCAAAAGTTACTTTTTCAAGCTTTTCTGTGGATAAGACCACAATTAAGCCGGGCGATATTTTCACGATTACAGCAAGCTTATACAATTCAAAGAGCACTTATGTTGACGACGCTTCTGTTAAGTTCTCGGGCGGAGATGCATTTTCGATTTATAAGGGTTCGGATACAGAATATGTCAGCGGTTTTGGCTCAACAGCAACAGTAAGTAAAACATTTATTTGTAACGGCGATACGGCACAAGGTTCACATCCTATTACCGTTACTTGTAATTTTACATATCGCGGCGGTGAAGGTTCTTCAGAAGCAAGTTACAGCGTTATGACAACTTCCGGCTCTTCTACTTCAGGAAACACTCCTGTACTTGTTATGTCATATGATAAATTTGACAGCGATATTAACGCCGGTGAAAAATTCAAGTTTAACTTTACTGTTTCAAACAAAAGCACAACTTACGATGTAAGAAATGTAAATGTTAAGCTTAACGGCGGCGATACTTTCAGCGTTGTAAACAGCAGTGACACAATTTATAAAAGTTCTATTGCTAAGAACAGCAGTGCTGACTTTTCCAAAAAGTTCCTTTGTAGTAAATCTGCTTCATCAGGACTTCATCCGCTTACGGTTACCATTACTTATGAATATGTTAAAAGCGGAACTGCAGAACAGGGAACAGCCGAGTCAACATTTACTATTAAAACCGCTGCTAAAAAAAGTAATTCAACAAAACTTTCTCTCACTCCTCGCCTTGTAATCGGTGGATTTACCTACGGTAACAACTCAGTTAAAGGCGGTAAAAAATTCACTCTTTCATTTTCTATAAAAAATAATTCTAAAAATATCAACGCGAAAAATATTATAGTGAAGTTATCAGGTGGCGACACATTTGTTGTTGCAGACGGTACAGATACAATTTCGGTAAGTAATATTAATCCTAATTCATCGGTTAATGTTTCGAAAAAATTCAGTTGTCTTAATACAGCTCAATCGGGTGTTTATCCTATTACCGCATCTATAACATACGAATACATTGAGGGTGGTTCAAAACAATCCGGAACAGAAGAACTTACAATGAGCGTACCGGTTGTTCAACCGGATAAAGTTATGTTTTCAAATATTGACCTGGCCAATAAGACTGTGAATGCCGGTGAAGAAACAGATTGTGCGTTCAGCATAGTAAATACAGGTAAAACTGTTCTTAATAACGGTAATGTTCGCGTTCTTGATGAAACCGGTACTGAACTTAATTCGTCATATATCGGAACAATTGAAGCAGGTGCTCAGTACACAAGTAACTATAATCTTCCTATTACCTTGAACGAGGCAGGAGATAAAAAGCTAACAATCGAGTTTGAATACGAAAATGATAATGCCGATAAAAAGACTATTAAGCAAACATTTAAAGTAACGGTTGAAGAATATGTTGACCCTTTCCCAATTGATGATTCTACAGACGGCTCTGATACAGACACAACAGATGATACATCAAACAACAAAAAGAAAATTATAATCGGTGTTGTTGCCGGCGTTGTAGCTGCTGCAATTATTATTGCAATTATTATCATAATTAAAAAGAAAAAGCATAAGAAAGGTAAGGTAGATTTTAATGAAGAAATCTGATCTTATTGCAATCGCTTGGCAAAATCTGAAGAACAGAAAAACCCGAACGATTCTTACTGTTTGCGGCGTTGTTGTAGGTGCTTGTGCAATCATCATTATGCTTTCAATCGGCCTCGGTATTGATAAAATGATTACCGACCAATACAAAAACGATTCCACTTTAACAAAAATTTCTGTTTATTCAACAGAAAGCGAGGATAGTTCACAGTCATTACCTTTTGATGATACTGCCGTTAAATATTTTGAGGAGATTGAGGGAGTAAAATCCGTTGTTCCTATGTTTATGGCTGATAATTATGTTGCTATTACTTGCGGTAAATATACTTATATGGGTACGGTTTACGGAATTGATTTAACCAAAATGGAAGAAATCGGATACAAACTTAAAGACGGTGATTTTTCAGGCGTTAATAAATCAAACTGTGTGTTTTTCGGAAAAGATTCGGTTACGAACTTTCAGGATGCACAGGGAAATCCGGTAAAATATACTTACGATAAAAATTATGAAGTCGATTCTTGCGATATTGACCCTATGACAAATAATTTTCTCATTTCTTCTAAAGCAAGTATAAGTGACAGTAACGGCAATACAACCGACAAGCTCGGAAACAAACAAAAATTATCTGTTTCCGGCGTACTTAAAGCTTCTTCGTCTTCTGATTATGATTCTCAGTACAGTGTTTTTATTGACATTAATTTGGCTAAAAAAATGTTTCAGGAAAGTCAAATGCTTAACACTACAGGAAAAAAAGAAAAACTTTCTTACAGCAGCATAAGCGTTTATGTTGACGATTCAAATAAAGTAAAGGACATAAAAAAGAAAATCCAAGATGTCGGATATTCTTGTTCTACTGACGATGAAGCACTTGAGCAGTCAAAAAAAGTTATGAAAGTAGTTCAACTTGTACTCGGTGCAATCGGTGCTGTTTCAATGTTTGTTGCCGCATTTGGTATTAGTAATACCATGGTTATGTCCGTCTTTGAACGACAAAAGGAAATCGGTATTCTTAAGGTTATCGGTTGTGAAATCAAGGATATTGAATCGATGTTCCTGTATGAAGCTGCAATTATTGGCGGTATCGGCGGTTTGACCGGAGTTACAATCAGTTATATTATATCTATAATAGCAAATGTTGTCGGGCGAATAATTATGAGTAAAACAGGAGGTTTGTCGCTGTTTGGTATAACGGGCGAAGCAAAAATCACACTGTCATATATTCCTCCGTGGCTTGCTCTTTGCGGTATACTGTTTTCAATCGGAATTGGTGTTCTTGCCGGACTTTCTCCTGCAAGAAAATCTGTAAAGGTAAGTGCACTTACTGCAATTCAAAACTAAATATACATAACATTAAATTAAGTCCACCCAAGCAGGTGGACTTAATTGTTTGTCTATTTTATAAAAATGTTCATTCTTCCGTTCTTTTTGCAAAACATTCGCTGCAATATACCGGTCTGCCGTCTGTCGGCTTAAACGGAACTTTACAACTTTTTCCGCATTCTGCACATGTAGCATCATGCATTTCCTTTGGAGCTTTTGCCGCTTGCTTTTTTGCATCACGACAAGATTTACAACGCTGCGGTTCGTTTACAAAGCCTTTTTCTGCATAAAATTCTTGCTCGCCGGCAGTAAAAACAAACTCATTGTTACAATCTTTGCACACCAATGTCTTATCTTCGTACATTTTTCTTCCTACCTCTCCTTTAGATTTGCCTGGGGATTTATTCAAAAAGTAACTCCCTCGAGTTTCTTACGAATACGTTGTATTGCATTGTCTATAGCTTTTGTATTTTTGTCAAGCTTTTCGGCAATTTCGTTATATGTACATCCTACAATATAAAGCCTCAAAACCTCATTTTCAAAACTTGAAAGTTCTTCATAGAGAACTTGACTGAGATTTGACACGCTTTCCGTAGCAAGATATTCATCTTCGGCACTTAAATGCACCACATCATCAAAATAATCATCTTCAAGCGACACAAGATTAGACTGTGGAATATCTTTAAGTCTTGAAAATTTTTTCAATGCCGATTTAATTGAATTATTTATACAATGTCCTGCATAAGTGCAAAATGATGCACCTTTGTCTTTTTTGTAAGAGTTAATTGCCGCCAACAATCCAATCATACCTTCCTGAATCAGATCATCTTTTTCAAGAGGAGAATTGATATACTTGTTTGATATTGCTTCGACAGTTGGTTTATATCGGTTAATCAACTCGGTAACAGCGTCTTCGTTTTTACGCAAACTAAGGAGGTCTTCGTCTGATTTTTGTATTTCTCCAGCCATTTTGTCTCCTATATCACCATAATTAACACTTATTTAACTTTATAATATATCATAGAATCAAAACTGTCAACAAAAATTGTTTAATTCGTACAAAAAAATCGATTTTTTTACAGTTTTATTATTCGTATTTACACATTAAACCTAAATAAAACAATGTCTCCGTCGTTCATTACATACTCTTTACCTTCACTTCTTACAAGTCCTTTTTCTTTTGCGGCGTTCATTGAACCGCAAGCCATAAGGTCATCAAATGAAACCACTTCTGCTCTGATAAAGCCTCTTTCAAAATCGGTGTGAATTTTGCCTGCAGCTTGAGGAGCTTTTGTACCTTTTTTTATAGTCCACGCCCTTACTTCAGGCTTACCTGCAGTAAGATAGCTAATAAGACCTAAAAGCGAATAGCTCTTTTTAATCAAACGGTCAAGTCCGGATTTTTCAAGTCCCATGTCTTCAAGAAACATTTCCTTTTCGTCGGGGTCAAGTTCGGCAATTTGAGCTTCCATTTCTGCACAAATAGGGAAAGTTTCAGCACCTTCATCTGCAGCGATTTGCTTAACAGTATTGTAAAATTTATTGTTATCTATTCCGTCAACGAAATCGTTTTCACCCATATTACAAGCATAAATTACAGGCTTGATT
The DNA here is from genome assembly GCA_963661495.1 of bacterium. Lineage (GTDB taxonomy): Bacteria > Bacillota > Clostridia > Oscillospirales > Acutalibacteraceae > Eubacterium_R. The sequence goes on along the minus strand of CAVLCA010000001.1, from coordinate 108,506 downwards.
GTAAGGAGAGCAACATCTTTTAAATATTCTTTTTCTTCGTCAGAAATCTCGCATGCTCTTGCCGTTTTGCCTTGTTCCATTTCTTTAATAAGTCTCTCAATAAAGTCAACTTCGCCGACAAGTGTTTTGTCACCTTTCATTGCTTTTTTTCTGTTGTCAAGTCGTCTTGAAAGAATGTCGAGGTCTGATAAGATAAGTTCAAGATTAATTGTTTCGATATCTCTGGCCGGGTCAATGTTTCCGTCAACATGTGTTATATCATCGTTTTCAAAACATCTTACCACATGAATGATAGCATCAACCTCTCTTATATGAGAAAGAAATTTGTTCCCTAGACCTTCGCCCTGGCTTGCTCCTTTAACAAGACCCGCAATATCTACAAATTCAATTGTGGCCGGAGTAAACTTGTCCGGCTCATACATTTCTGCAAGTTTGTCAAGGCGTTCATCCGGTACACTTACCATACCGATGTTTGGCTCAATTGTACAAAAAGGATAGTTTGCACTTTGTGCACCGGCATTTGTAATTGCGTTAAAAAGAGTGCTTTTTCCTACATTGGGCAAACCAACCATTCCTAATTTCATATTTATAAGCTCCTTTATGTAAATTTATTCTGCATTATTATATAACATATATATTTTTTTTACAAGTACAAATATTGTTCTTGACATTACATTATATATGGAATAAAATATTAAATAATATTTTTAAATAGATACAAACTTATGAGGGAGGGCATTATGGAACTTAACGGCTCACAAATCGTGCTTGAGGTTCTTAAAGAACAAGGTGTAGACACCATTTTCGGTTATCCGGGTGGTACTATCCTTAACATCTTTGATGAACTTTATAAGTACGGCGATACTTTTAATCATATTCTTACTGCTCACGAACAAGCTGCCGCACACGCTGCCGACGGCTATGCAAGAGCAACGGGCAAGGTCGGCGTCTGCTTTGCAACTTCGGGTCCAGGCTGTACAAACCTTGTTACCGGAATTGCAACAGCTTATATGGACAGCATTCCTGTAGTGGCTATCACCTGTAATTACGCTACATCCGGTCTTGGAAGAGATTCATTCCAAGAGGTTGATATTTGCGGTATAACCATGCCTATTACAAAGCATAATTTTCAAGTAGAAAAGGTAGAGGATTTAGCCGATATTATCCGTCGTGCATTTAGAATCGCACAGACCGGTCGTAAAGGTCCTGTTCTTATTGATATTCCTAAGGACATCACTGCGGCTACTTGCGAATATACAAAAGAAGAAAAAGTTGTTCCCGATAAGGCCAAATTGCCTTCGGAATCTTGCTTTAACAGAGCTGTCGAACTTCTTAACGGTGCTAAAAAGCCCGTTATTTATTGCGGTGGTGGCTCAGTTTCTTCAAATGTAGGTCAAGCACTTATTAAATTTGCAGAAAAAATAGATTGCCCTGTCGTATCGTCTCTTATGGGACTCGGTGCGTTTCCGTATAATCATCCGCTTCATCTCGGTCTTATCGGTATGCACGGACATTTTCAGTGTAATAAAGCCGCTCACGATTGCGATGTTTTGATTGTTTGCGGAGCAAGATTTAGCGACCGTGTAGCAGGTAACAGAGCAAAGTTTGCTCCTAATGCAGAAATATTACATATTGATATTGATGCTGCCGAAATGGATAAGAATGTTGTTTCAAACTATCATCTTCGCGGAGACCTTGCTGATATTATCCCAATGCTTACCGAATCTGTAAATAAGCAGGAGCATAGCGAATGGAGAGCTGAAATTAAAGACTTTTCAAGACCGTTTAAACAACTGCAAATCGGTGATTATGTAAATCCGCAAACATTAATAGAAAAAATTGATGCTAAAACCCCTGAAGACACTATTGTTGTAACCGATGTCGGTCAACATCAACTTTGGGCTGCTCAATTTTATAAATACAAGCTTCCTCGTACACTTTTGTCATCGGGCGGTTTGGGTACCATGGGTTATTCAATGGGGGCGGCTATCGGCGGACAAGTTGGTTGTCCGGATAAAACAGTTGTTATGTTTGCCGGTGACGGCGGTTTCCATATGAATTTGGCAGAACTTTGCACAATGAAATCATATAATGTGCCTGTTAAGATGTTTATTATGAATAACACCGTTCTCGGTATGGTTCGTCAGTGGCAAAAACTTTTCTACGATAACAGATTTTCAGATACCGACCCCAACAGAGCAACAGACTTTGTTAAGGTTGCAGAGGCTTTCGGTGTAAAGGGACTTCGTATTAATACAAATGATGACATTGACAGCGTTCTTGATGAAGTATTTTCATATAACGGACCTGTACTTGTTGATTGCAGAATCAGCAAGGATTCAAATGTACTTCCTATGATTCCTCCGGGAGGAGCTCATACGGATATTATTGAAGAATTCAATTAAGGAGGTCTTCGGCTATGAAAGAAAAATTGATTTTATCGGTTCTTGTAGATAACGAAAGCGGTGTTCTTCAAAGAGTTGCAAGTCTTTTTTCAAGAAGAGCTTATAATATTTCTTCTCTTACCGTTAGTGAAACCGAGGATGAAAAATTTTCTCGTATGACTATTGAAACATATACTGAACCGGAAAATTTCAGACAAATTAAGCGTCAGCTTTTAAAACTTGAAATTGTTAAAAAGGTATCTGAGTTTACTGCTCAAAATTCTGTTTCGTCTGAGCTTCTTTTAGTTAAGGTTCATGCAAAGGGGATTGAACAAAAAAATGCTCTTTTGGAACTTAACGCTGCTTACGGTTCAAGAGTTCGTGATATTTCTCTTGAAACATTTACTCTTGAATATACCGGTCAGGGTGAAACCATTGATAACTTTATTAAAGAACTTGAAGAAAAATTCGGTATTGTAGAACTTGCAAGAACAGGTATTACCTCTCTTCAAAGAGGTGAGGGTTCGTTTACCGAAGATATATAAGGAGGCAAAATTATGGGAATGACAATGACCCAAAAGATTTTGGCGGCTCATGCAGATCTTGACAGCGTTGTTGCAGGTCAACTTATCGAAGCAAATCTTGATATGGTTCTCGGCAATGATGTTACTTCTCCTGTAGCTATTAATGAAATGAATAAATTTGGAAAGAATTCCGTATTTGACAAGACAAGAATTTCACTTGTTATGGATCATTTTACTCCGAATAAGGATATTCAATCTGCGGAAAACTGCAAGCAGGTTCGTCAGTTTGCAAAATCTTTCGGCATAACACATTACTTTGATGTCGGTAATATGGGTATTGAACACGCCCTTTTGCCGGAGCAGGGTATTGTGACTTGCGGTGATTGTGTTATCGGTGCAGATTCGCATACTTGTACATACGGTGCTCTCGGTGCTTTTTCAACAGGCGTCGGTTCAACAGATATGGCGGCAGGTATGGTGACCGGTAAGGCTTGGTTTAAGGTTCCGTCCGCTATTAAGGTTATTATTACCGGTAAAAAGCACGGTTTCGTTTCTGGTAAAGATGTTATTCTTCACCTTATCGGTGAAATCGGTGTTGACGGTGCTCTCTATAAATCACTCGAGTTTACCGGCGACGGAATTAAAGAACTTTCTATGGATGACAGACTTTGTATTTCCAATATGGCAATCGAATGCGGTGCAAAAAACGGCATTTTCCCGGTTGATGATGTTACTCTTGAATATGTCAACGGCAGAAGTGAAAGGGAATATACGGTATACGAAGCTGATTCCGATGCAGAATACGAAAGAACAATTACGATTGACCTTTCAACTCTCAAATCAACCGTTGCTTTTCCTCATCTTCCTGAAAATACAAAAACGTTTGATGAGATTGACAGAATTGACATTGATCAAGTTGTTATCGGTTCATGCACAAACGGCAGAATGGAAGATATGCGTGTTGCCGCTGAGATTCTTAAAGGCAAAAAGGTTGCAGACGGTGTTCGTGTTATCGTTATTCCTGCAACTCAAACAATTTATCTTAATTGTGTAAAAGAAGGTCTTGTTGAAGCATTTATTGAAGCAGGTGCCGTTGTATCAACTCCAACTTGCGGTCCTTGTCTCGGCGGTCATATGGGTATTTTGGCTGCCGGTGAAAAAGCAGTTTCAACTTCAAACAGAAATTTCGTTGGCAGAATGGGTCATACTAAATCGGAAATATACCTTGCATCTCCTGCTGTAGCAGCAGCTTCGGCTATTAAAGGATATATTGCTGATCCTGAAAGCTTATAAGGAGGTTTAACATTATGAACGCAAAGGGCAGAGTACATAAATTCGGCGACAATATCGATACCGATGTTATCATTCCTGCAAGATATCTTAATCGCTCCGACGAAGAATGGCTTGCTTCACATTGTATGGAAGATATTGACGCGGATTTCGCCAAAAATGTAAAAAAAGGTGATATTATGGTGGCTGAGGCAAATTTCGGTTGCGGTTCGTCAAGAGAACATGCACCGATCGCTATTAAGGCTTCCGGTATTTCATGTGTTATTGCATCAACTTTTGCAAGAATTTTCTACCGTAATGCAATTAATATTGGTCTTGCTATTCTTGAATGTGATGAGGCAGCTAAGGATATTAAAGACGGTGACGAGGTTGAAGTTGATTTTGACAGTGGCTTAATTTCAAATATTACAACCGGCAAAACATATAAAGCACAACCTTTCCCTCCGTTTATTCAAAATATTATCAAAAACGGCGGATTAATGAATTCAATTAAGTAAGGGTATTTTTATGGATATTTTTGAAATTACTGACGATGCTGTTAACAAAGCGTGGTCGGGCACTGACGGCTATTGCTTTTTGATGAAAGATTACAATCTTAAAAATGTTAGCGAGTTTGCCGACGGTAATATTCCTGACAATGTTTCAAAATCTCAACTTATGGTTACACTCGGTTGTATTCCTTATGTAACTGTTAACGATGTTGAAATTATGCGTGCTTTTATTAATGATATTGATAATAAAAAGCTTAAAAGCGTTTTTGAAAAAGTCGAAGATAAAGATTATGTAGAAACATTTTGGAAATATTGCAATATTTATCCTGAAATACGCGACCGCTACGGCGATTTTGAACATAACTTTGTGAAATCCAAAATCGTTGATTGGTGCGAGGAAAACGGCATCAATTACAAATTAAAATAGTTTAATTTTAAGGAGTCGATTTTATCGGCTCCTTTTTATTACAATATTGTAATGGAAGTGCGATATATAATATATTATTATATTTATAATAATTATAATGAGGTGCATTATGGATATATTTTTGTTAGAAGATGATGATGCGATTGCAATGGGCTTGTCATATTCCCTCGAAAATGAGGGGTATACCGTTACCGTTACAAAAAGCGTTTTTCAAGCACTTGAAATAATAAACCAAAAGAATTTTTCAATGTATTTGCTCGACTTAACCTTGCCTGACGGAAGCGGATATTCCGTGTGCAAAAGAATTAAAGAAATAGGCGATTTTCCTGTTATATTTCTTACGGCTTATGATGACGAGGTAAATGTTGTTATGGGGTTTGAACTCGGTGCCGACGATTACATCACAAAGCCGTTTAGACTTAAAGAACTTCTTGTCAGAATTAAGAGTGTTTTCAGACGATATAACAATGACAGCACTGACGGTAAAATAAAAGTTAAAGATTTGGTCGTTAATACAAATGAAGCAAAGGTTTACAAAAACGGCAACGAAATTGTCTTGACTGCAATGGAATACAGATTGCTTCTTATTCTGCTTAATAATAGAGGCTGTGTACTTTCACGCACACAGCTTTTGGAGAATATATGGGATGTTGCGGGTGACTTTGTTGAGGACAATACCTTGACCGTGTACATCAAACGCCTTCGTGATAAAATTGAGGAGAATCCAACCGAACCTGAATATATAAAAACAATCAGAGGACTTGGATATATTATTGAAAATGAATGATAAAGAAATAAAAATAATATTAATTGTATCGTCGGTTTTGACTGCCGTGCTTTCTGTTATATGTGCTTTTTTCAGCAAGATATGTGCCGTTTTGTGCTTGGCACTTGGCATAACTTTGATAATTATTTTTACTGTTGTTACAAAACGAAGATACAAAAATCTAAACGACCTTAACGATTATCTTTCGCTTGTTTGCAAGGGCATATATGATATGAATATTGACGACAACACAGAGGGTGAATTATCAATATTAAAGAATAATTTGTATAAGGTAATCACACTGTTGCAAAGTCAAAATGAGTATTTGAAAAATGACAAATTGTATCTTGCAGATTCAATTGCCGATATATCTCATCAACTTAAAACTCCGCTTACATCAATGATGGTTATGTGTGAACTGCTCGAAAATGAAGGTAATCCCGATAAACGCCGGGAGTTTGTTGTGGTTATCAACCATCAGCTGTCAAAAATGAAGTGGCTTATTACCAATATTCTCAAAATTTCAAAGCTTGATGCAGACGCAACCGAATTTAAGAGAGAAAAAGTCAGCATATCAAAAGTGCTTGATGACAGTTTAAAACCGTTTGTTTTGACCGCAGAACTAAAGAATATCACCATTCAAAATAATACAAATGATTTTGTCTTTAACGGTGATGAAAGCTGGACGGTTGAAGCAGTTTCAAATATTGTGAAAAACTGCCTTGAACACACAAATGACGGCGGAAAAATCATTATTGCAAGTGACTCGACTAATCTTTATAACAAACTGACAATTTCCGATAACGGTTGCGGAATCGCCGAGGGGGATTTGCCGCATATATTTGAACGATTCTATCACGGCAGAAACTCATCAAAGGACAGTGTCGGCATTGGGTTGGCACTTGCAAAAACCGTCTTTGAAAAAGAAAATGCCTCCGTTTCGGTTGAAAGTGAGCAGGGTAAAGGCAGTGTTTTTGAAATAAAGTTTTATAAATCTGTTGTTTAGTGACATAACTGTAATTTTTCTGTCACGGCATTGTAATTCTCGTTTTATAGAATAGGGCACGAAAGGAGAGAAATGTATGAATATTCTCGAAGTAAAAAATCTATCAAAAATCTACGGCAAGGACGAAACAAAAGTCGTTGCACTTGATAATGTGTCTTTTTCTGTAAAACAAGGTGAATTTGTTGCAATTATCGGTCCGTCAGGTTCGGGCAAATCGACACTTTTGCACATTCTCGGAGGCGTTGATGTGCCGACAAAGGGAAGTGTTATAATCAACGGAACCGATATTTCAACCCTTGACGAAACAAATCTTGCAATTTTCCGCCGCAGACAAATCGGACTTATTTATCAATTCTATAACCTCATCCCGATTTTGACGGTTGAGGAAAACTTGACCCTCCCGCTGTTGTTAGACGGCAGAAAGCCAAATCAAAAAAATATTGATTCTCTTGTAAAAACTCTTGGTCTTGAAAACAGATTGAAGCATTTACCGAGCCAGCTTTCGGGCGGTCAGCAACAGCGTGTTTCCATCGGCAGAGCGTTGATGAACAATCCTGCTCTTATGCTTGCCGATGAACCGACAGGTAATCTTGACAGCGAAAACACAAAAGAAATTATTTCATTGCTCAAAAAATTTAATAAAGAGAATAACCAAACTCTCATTGTCATAACTCACGATGAAAGAATTGCACTTGCAGCCGACAGAGTTATTGCTATTGAGGACGGCAGAATTACAAGAGATGAGGTGAAAACGGATGAATATCGTTAACAAACTCACTCTCCGTCATCTCAAAGAAAACAAGGGCAGAACCCTTGTCACAACCTTTGGAATTATCGTTTCAGTTGCAATGATAACCGCTGTTTTTGTTGCAATGGCATCATTTTTGCAGTTGTTTGCAGATGTTTCTGTTGTGTCAGACGGTAATTATGCCGCACAACTGAATGATGTGAAATCATCAAGCCTTGCCGAACTTTACAAGGATGATAGAATTGAAACCGTCGGTCTGTGTAATGAAAACTATAAGCAGTTCAAGATTGACAACGGCAAGTCAGACAGGCTCGCAACAGGTTCAATAGGAGCTTGTGATGACGGATATTTTAAAATGTTCATTCAGGCTGATTATGACGGAACTTTGCCAAAAACAAGTGACGAAATCGCCGTGCAAAGTGATTTTATCGAAAAGAATGAGCTTGATTGGCATGTCGGCGATGTTGTTTCTATCCCGTGCGGTATAAGAAGCATGAGGGACAAAGACGGTGAATTTGATGTCACGGGTGCATATTCAAAAGGCGAAAAGTTTGTTAGGCAAGAGGTTAAACAATACAGAATAACTGCGATACTTCATGAAAATAATCCTACTTCCGAATTTGAGCTTTTAACATATTCGGATGATTTAAAGGCAAATCCGACTGTTGCCTTTCAACTTAAAACTCTTAACAGCAAGTCTTTGGATGTTGTGAATAGTATTATAGATAAGGCAAATCCGGGTTCAAGCACAGTAAATAACGAATTGCTTTATTCCGAACTTTCATTTTCAAGTGACAGCTTTGTAGCGAGGATTTTGCCTCTTGTTGTCATTTTGCTTGCTATAATCATGGTTGCTTCCGTTGTTCTTATTTATAATGCTTTCGCAATGTCACTTTCCGAAAAGGTAAAGTATCTCGGTATGCTCTCGTCAGTAGGTGCAACCAAGCGACAAAAACGACTTTCCATATATTATGAGGGATTTATTCTTGCACTGTTTGGTATTCCTCTTGGTATCGGTGCAGGTGTTGCAGGCATTGGAATAACGCTCAAGGCACTCGGCAAAAAAATCATTGCTTCGGCAATGCTTAACGGAATAACCGAACAAAATGTTTCAATGAAAGTCGTATTCCCGATTTGGGCAGTTTTGGTTGTTTTGGGTTTGAGCATTATTACAATTTTGATTTCTTGCTCAATTCCGGCTAAAAAAGCTTCAAAAATTTCCACAATTTCTGCTATCAGACAATCTGATGAAATAAAGGTTAAAGCAAAGACGCTCAAATGTCCGAAGTATATCAAAGCAATTTTTGGCTACGAAGGCGAACTTGCGTATAAAAACTTAAAGCGTAACGGCAGAAAAGCAAGAGTTATCACCGTTTCAATCGCACTTTCTATTGTATTGTTCTTGTCTTGCAACTATTTTTGCGATATTTTCACAGATGAAATTCAGGAACAAAATATGCCTTATCAGGTTTCGTGCCGACTTGATTACGATAAAAAAGATGAAGCAATAAAAGAAATTTCTGCTGTTGATAAAATCGATGAGATATATTGTGCTTCTTCCAATTTCTACAGCTTGGATTCAAAAAAATAGTTACAGAAATGATTTTAAACAGTTTTGGCAAAGCAAATATCTTACAAATGCCTATAAAGGTGCGTTTGATAAAGCCTTGAATGTTCAGGTTAATTTGCTCGATGACGATATGTTTAATGAACTTTGTGATAAAAACGGCATCGACAGCAAAAAATATTATAACGGCAAAACCTGCAATGCTTTGCTTATGAACAATGTTTCGCATTCAAAAACAGGCAAAAAAGTATTTAACGATAATATCCTCGGTACAAAATTTAAAGAAATTTATAACGAAGATAAGAATTTGAATTATGAAATTACCGATTTTGTAAGTTACAGCAATACAAAGGCGTGCAACCTTAACCGACAGGGAATCGTTTCTTTGTATGTTCCTTATTCCAATTTTATAAAGGTCTGCAATAACCTCAAAACCGATACAGAAAAACCGTACTTTTTGGCAATAGAAACGACGGACCATAAATATGTAACCGAAAAACTTAATGAAATCTCGGACGAGGGAACATACGGCGACTTTTCCGTTACAGATTATTCCGACCAATTACAAACGCTTGAAACCGTTTCGTTTATTATTCAGGTATTTGTTTATGGATTTATTGCGCTCATTTCACTTATTACCGTGTTTAATATTATCAATACCATTTCATCGGGTATTGCATCACGCAAAAAAGAATTCGCAATGTTTAAGTCGGTCGGCATAACACCAAAAGGCTTTAATAAAATGATAATGCTTGAAAGTGCGTTTTACGGAATTAAAGCCGTGCTTGTCGGACTTCCGCTGAGTGCGTTAATATCATTCGGTATGTATTACGCATTAGGCAGTACAATGTCGGCATTTACAATCAATCTTCCGCTTTATCTTGCAGTTGTGCTTGTCGTATTTGCAATTATCGGCGCAACAATGCTTTATTCGGTAAAGAAAGTTCAGGAAAACAATATTATCGAAACCTTAAAGGAAGATATAAATTAAACTTAAATAATTTGAGGCTGCTCCGTTTTCGGAACAGCCTCTTTTGTATAGTTATATTCAAGTTGTCTTTAATATATTATCTTTTCATTTGATGAACAAATTTTTCAAGTTCAATTATATTGAAGGTGTAGTTATTTGAGTCCGTACCGGGTATGTAGTATCTTGCTTTAAGCTCACAACCGAACGGGGCAAATAATTGCTTAATGCTGTTTGACATATAGTTTGCACATTCTCTTGCATTTGTTCCGCTCGCAATAACCAATCCAATGTTTTTTGCTTGACCTATTGGGTCAATATCACCTCTGAGATATTTTGCACTTGAAAACCGTTGAAATCTGTCCATAAGAGCTTTGAGAGGAGCAGGGAAGAAGTTGTTATACATAGGTGAAAATATAGCAATATAATCCGATTCCGTCAAATCTTCAAAGAAAATATCAAGATCTTTGTTTGCACAGCCGTTGTGCATTTCGCAATATCCGCAAGCTTTACAAGGCAGTGGGTCAATTTGATAAAGATTATATTCTTTTGTTTCACAATCTATAAAATAAGGTTTGACTTGCTTCAAAACCTCCGCACACACTCCGTTTTCACGCGGAGAAGAGTTAATAATCATCAGCTTTTTCATTTCATCACCAAAAGTATTATATATTTTAGGATATAATATGTAAAGAAAAAGTTTGACAAAACATTTTTTTTGAGTATATTTATATATGGAAGGTGATCACTACTAATCATATAAACACAGTAGGTTTTGCGGCTGATAATACTGTGTTTGTTAAATTATTTCGGAAATGAGGTAAAAAATGACACAATTTAATGTGACAGGAATGAGCTGTGCCGCTTGCTCTGCAAGAGTTGAAAAAGCGGTTAATTCTGTAAACGGAGTTACATCATGCTCCGTAAATCTTCTTACAAACTCTATGGGCGTTGAAGGTAGTGCATCATCAAAAGATATTATTGATGCTGTTCAAAAGGCGGGTTACGGTGCCTCGCTTAAAACAAATAATCAAAAAACAAAAAGCACTTCTGAGACTGACGAGTTTAAAGACACTCAGACACCTAAAATGGTTAAACGACTTATTGCTTCGGTTGTATTTTTGCTTCCGCTTATGTACATCTCTATGGGACATATGATGTGGGGTTGGAAACTTCCTCAGTTTATGGACAACAACCATATTGCAATGGGACTTGCACAAATGCTCTTTGCCATAATTATTATGGTAATCAATCAAAAATTCTTTATTAGCGGATTTAAAGGCTTGATTCACAAATCACCGAATATGGACACTCTTGTCGCTCTCGGAAGCGGTGCTTCATTTGTTTACAGCACATATGCACTTTTTGCAATGACCGTTGCACAAGTAAACGGCGACATGGAAAAGGTTATGTCTTATATGGATAATTTTTATTTTGAATCCGCCGCAATGATATTAACGCTTATTACAGTCGGAAAAACGCTTGAATCTTATTCAAAAGGCAGAACAACCGATGCTCTTAAAGGATTGATGTCACTGTCACCTAAAACGGCAAATGTAATTCGTGACGGCAAAGAAACAACCGTTGATATTTCGGATGTAATTGTGGGTGATGAATTCGTTGTAAGACCCGGAGAAGCTGTTCCCGTAGACGGAATTGTTATTGACGGTGAAAGTGCCGTTGACGAATCTGTTCTTACCGGCGAAAGCTTACCTGTTGACAAAACTGTTAATGATAAGGTAACATCGGCTACAATCAACAAATCGGGATTTTTGAGATGTAAGGCTACAAGAGTAGGCGAGGATACCACACTGTCGCAGATTATAAAGCTTGTTTCCGACGCTTCTGCTACAAAAGCACCGATTGCAAAACTTGCTGACAGAGTTTCAGGCGTTTTTGTTCCGGCAGTAATTATTGTTGCTGTTATTACTTTTATAGTTTGGATGATAGTTTCAAAGCCTTTGGGTTATGCTCTTAGTCGTGCTATAAGTGTTTTGGTTATCAGTTGTCCGTGTGCTCTCGGTCTTGCTACTCCTGTTGCAATTATGGTGGGTAACGGTAAAGCTGCTAAAACCGGTATTTTGTTTAAAACCGCCGTATCTCTTGAAGAAGCAGGCAAAACACAAATTGTTGTTCTTGATAAAACAGGAACAATTACCGAAGGCAAGCCAAAAGTTACCGATATAATCCCGGTTGGAATTTCGGAAAACGAACTTCTTCAATCAGCATATTCAGTTGAAATAAAAAGCGAACATCCGCTTGCAAAAGCCATTGTTGAAAAAGCCGAAGCAATCAATATTTCTCCGCTTGAACTCTCAAGTTTTGAATCGAAAGCAGGAAACGGTTTAACAGGTGTTTTGAACGGCGAAACAATTTACGCCGGAAGTGGTAAATATATATCTTCAATTTGTGACACTTCAGCAGTTAATTCCGATATAGAAAGACTTTCAAGTGAAGGAAAAACCCCTCTTTTATTCACAAAAGGCGGCAAACTAATCGGTCTCATTGCAGTTGCTGATACGATAAAAGAAGATAGCCCCGAAGCAATCAGACAGTTAAAAAATATGGGTATAAAGGTTGTTATGCTTTCAGGCGACAATAAACGCACTGCTAATGCTATCGGCAAACAAACAGGCGTCGATTTGGTTATATCCGATGTTTTGCCCGACGGAAAAGAAACTGTTGTTAAAAAACTTCAATCGTACGGCAAGGTCGCTATGGTCGGTGACGGCGTTAACGATGCACCGGCACTTACAAGAGCAGATATAGGCATAGCCATAGGTGCAGGGGCGGATGTAGCTGTTGACAGCGCTGATATTGTATTGATGAATAGCAAGCTTTCTGATGTTTGCTCAGCGATTCGTCTTAGCAGAAAAGCACTTACAAATATCAAAGAGAACCTTTTCTGGGCATTTATTTATAATGTAATCGGTATACCGCTTGCCGCAGGCGTGTGGATTCCTATTACCGGTTGGACGCTTAATCCGATGTTCGGTGCTGCGGCAATGAGCCTTTCAAGTTTTTGCGTTGTTATGAATGCATTAAGACTTAATTTTGTAAATATAACAAGTCCTAAATCGGATAATAAAATTAAAGAAATCGACATTGAATATAAGGAGAATTTGAAAATGACAAAAACAATTAAAATTGACGGTATGATGTGTCCTCATTGCGAGGCAACAGTAAAAAAGACATTGGAAGCAATTGACGGTGTAACATCAGCAACTGCAAGCCATACCGAAAAGCAGGCAACGGTTGAACTTTCAAAGGATGTTGACACTGCTGTTTTGGAACAGGCAATTGTTGATGCAGGATATACAATAATTAAATAATTTAGATTTTGGAGTTTGTCAGTTGATGAACTCCTTTATTTTTTCAACATTATCTTTTAACCGTAAATTATCGTTATCAAGAAAGTATGCGGTAATGGCATTTTTGAGTGAAAGGGGATAGTTGCCCAAATTAAAATATGCTATCGAAAGTAAATCGTAAGGAACATAATTCCAACAATAAATTTCACTTATATATGTTAACTGTCGTTCTTTAATTGTTAACGCGTTTTCAATAAGCTTTGCTACTTTATTCCAATTTTTGATTTTATATTCAAGCTGAGCGTATTCAATATACGGTTCACGAAGATAAGGGGCTTCTTGAATGGCTTTTTCATACCAAATTTCGGCATTGTCATATTCTCCTTTAGAAATGTAACATTTTGCAATGTAACGCATTGAGGCACAGCGTTCATCACGCCAATTTGCAGTTGGCATTGACAGATGCTTTTTTAATGTTTCAATACTTTTATCGTACATTTTGTAGAACATATATTCCCGACCAAGATAGTGCATATTTCTATCATTCTCAGGTTCCTCCGTAACCGACAATTCGAGTAACGGAAGATATTGACCTCTTGATTTTTCTTTGTCGGGATAATGCTTTAGAACAACATTTTCTAAGGTTATATATTTTTTATTGCCGTTTCCTGTATATTCAAGCACCTCGTGAACCGGATGAGCCCATTTAAAATTATCTCTTGAATGTATTTTTTCGATATAAAATGAAGTTTGTGGATTACCGTTTTCATCGAAACTCCAAATATATTTGTAATTTGCGTTTGTTGTACCCGGTGTCCAGTTTTCTTCAAGTTCTTTTCGCCAACCCGGAGCAAATACCTCATCAAGGTCGGTACATACGCATATATCGGTATCTCTGCTGACAAATTCAAGCGATTTGTTTCTTGCTTTGTCAAATCTCCAAGGAGTAATGTTTATTTTGTTAACTTTTACGCCGTGTTTCAATAATAATTTAACGGTATTATCGGTTGAACCGGTATCCGAAACATATATTTCATCGGCTTCGTTCATTGAATCAACCCATTGTTCAACAAATTTTTCCTCATTTTTACAAATTGCATAAACAGAAATTTTCATTTTGTCACCTCTATGTACGGTGGCATTTGCCACCTTTATTTACGCAAGTTTTAATATCGATAAATTCGATGCCGTTGCCGCTGTTCCTCCTGCCGACGGCGTTACTGTAACGCTTGTTGTCGCAGGATTAATTATACTTAACTGTGTGTTTGCTGCAGTTGTTGTTAAAATCATTTTGCCGTCAATCAATCCGTTGTCAGCAGCACTGCCAAAAGTTGCGTTTGTTTGAACTGTTCCGTTAAGAGCAACAGCAAGTTGACCGGGTTCGTTTGAATTTACCTTAAAATCAATTAGATAAGTTCCGGCTTGAACTAAATTAAATACCGAATCCGAGATTTTTGTAATGTTAGCCGTTGAAGCATAAGTGTTTGGAAATTCAACGGCGGCATTTTGAGCAATCGCTGTAGGATTATCACTCGGTGCAAGTGCGTAAAATGATGCGTATTCACTTATTCCACCTGCCGGACCGGTTGCCCCGGTAGCTCCTGTTGCTCCTGTAGGACCGGTAGGTCCAACTGCACCGGTAACGCCCTGCGGTCCGGTTGGCCCCGTTGCACCGTCAGGACCCGCTATACCTTGCGGCCCGGTTGGACCAATCGCTCCCTGAGGTCCTTGATAACCTTGTACGCCCTGCGGACCCATCGGACCCATTGGACCTGTCGGACCGGTGGGTCCTACAACAGGATAGGGAACAGGAATCGGTTCAGGCGGATACGGAGGAACAGGAGGCGGACAAGGTCTAATTTGTGACGAATTTACGCAACTCTGTCCTCTTTGATTATATATCATCATAAAATTTCTCCTTGCTTATTGAATTATATATGCCAGTCATAACAACTAATGACATATATCCTATACTATGCAAGATTTTAAAATAAGCTAATTCATCTCAAAAAACATTTACAAAAGTCAAAAAAAGCTATTGACTTTTCCTGACCTTTGTGTTATAACATAATCAAAGGACAAAGAAAGTCAAAGTCAGAATTTGGCATAAATTGTTCAATATATTGAAAGAAGATGATTAAGAAGTGAAAATGAGTGATGTTATAGCGGATATGATACTCGATATGTTCGACGATGACACATCGACAATTCAAATTCAGCGAAATGATTTAGCAAACAGAATCGGTTGCGTTCCAAGCCAAATTAACTATGTTATTACATCAAGATTTACTCCGGAAGCCGGCTATCAAATTGAAAGCAGACGAGGCGGTGGAGGATATATCTTAATCACGCGTGCAAGTTCTTCTCAAAATGCTTTAATGGGATTTATAAATTCCATCGGTTCAAGCATTGATGAAAGAAGTGCAAAAGCAAATTTGATTAATTGTAATTATCAAAAATTAATTAACGATAAAGCAACTAAGATGATGGTTTGTGCAATTGCAGACAGCAATTTTAAAAGTATTCCAAAAGAATACGCAAATGAAATTCGTGCAAAGCAGTTAAAACAAATGCTTCTTGCATATATTGATTAAAACGGAGGCGTTACTTATGAAATGTACACATTGTCATACAAATGAGGCTAATACTCATATTCAAAAAATTATTAATGGACACAAGGAAGAAATGTATCTTTGCGAGGATTGTGCAAAAGAACTCGGTGTGATAGATGAATTCAACTTTGAACCGTTTTCTATGGATAACTTTTTCGGTAATCTTATAGGTGCCGGTGCAAGTGCTTTTAATTCTCTTGTTGGGGTTAACGGTTGTTCAACTTGTGGTTCTACATTAAAAGATATTATTGATTCCGGACATGTCGGTTGTTCCGATTGCTACGATAAGTTTGAGGACAGATTGGCTCCGAGCATTGAAAAAATACACGGAAATGTAAAACATATCGGCAAAAATGTAACTTATACCGAAGCTACAAATAAAAATGATTCGGAAACAACCAACTCCTTATCTCAGCTTAAGAAAGAACTTAAACAAGCCGTTAAAGAACAGAGATTTGAAGACGCGGCGGTTCTCAGAGATAAGATAAAGGAATTTGACAAGGAGAATTAACAAGATGAATAAGAAATACGAAAATACATCAATAAATACTGATGTTGTAATGTGTTCAAAGGCAATTGTATTGCGTAATTTGGCACATATTCCATATCCTGTGAAGATGTCCGATGACACGAAAAGAACTGTTATAAAGAAAGTTTTTGCATGTATAAAAAATTCTCCGCTTGCTCGGGAATTTGATTTGATAAATACTTCCGATATATCAAAAGCAAAAGCTTTGTCTTATGCTGAAAAGGGATTAATAGTTGAAGATTTTGCAAAAAATGATTCTTCATTTCTTCTATCAAAAAACGAAAGAATAAGCATAATGATAAATAATGAGGAACATATTGAAATCAGCTCTTTTGCTCCGGGACAAAATATCCAAGAAGTATATAACAAATCAAACGATGTTGATGATGTGTTCATTAACGGATTACAAATAGCTTATTCGGATAAATACGGATTTCTGACTTCATCTCCGTTTAATCTCGGAACCGGTTTGAACGTTTCGGTAGTTCTTCATTTACCGGCTCTCACAGAAAAGGGAATAATATCTAAATTGTCAACTACGGTTTCAAAACTTGGATTTGTTCTTAAAGAAACATATCCAAATAATGCAGGTGACTTTTATACGCTTACAAACACTGTCACTCTTGGAATTACCGAACAAAATGCAATTGATAATTTAAACGCTGTGTGCAATCAAATTGTTGTTCAGGAAAGAAATGCAAGGGAGGCAATGAAAGATAATTCGGGTATAGAAGATAAAATTTACCGAACTTTGGGCATACTTAAACTTGCAAGAAAATTATCGGTGGATGAATTCTTGAACAGCATTTCTTTAGTTCGTTTAGGTGTTTCTTTAGGATATTTTAATTATTCTTATGAACTTATTGGAGATATGATTTACAATTTGTTTGATGCAACTCTTGTTGAGTCGTCCAAATCCGATTTAACTGAAGCTATGTGCGAAACTTTAAGAGCACAGATTGTCAGAGAAAAGCTGGCATCATAATCTTACTTAAATAAAAAATATGTATAGAAAGGCGATGATATTATGTATCGTTTTAATTCATTCACAACTAAATCAAACGAGGTACTTAACCTCGCGATAAAAAGTGCCGAAACTTACGGACACAATTATATTGGAACAGAGCATATTCTTATCGGCTTACTTTCAACCGATTCGGTTATTCCGGCACTTACAAACAACGGTGTAACCTATGAAAATGTTGATCAACTCATTCGTGAAGAAATTGGAGTAGGTAATCCTACTTCACTTACTCCCGATGATTTCACTCCGAGAGCAAAGAGAATTATCGAAATTTCGTTTCAAATTGCAAGAACAATGCATAACTCCTATGTAAGTGTTGAGCATATTCTTATTGCTCTTCTTAAAGAAGAGGATTGTTATGCCGTTAAATTTATTAACGAACTCGGAACCGATTCTCAAAAAATTCTTAACGATTTAATTTCAGATTTAAGTTCAAACGCTTATGAAACGGGTAATCAAACCAATTCAAAGAAAAAAGGTAAAAGTAAAACGCCGACGCTTGATGAGTTCGGTAAAAATCTTACCGAACTTGCAAAGCAGGGTAAAATCGACCCTGTTATCGGCAGAGAAAATGAGATTAAGAGGGTTATACAAATTCTTTCAAGAAGAAATAAAAATAATCCTTGCTTAATCGGCGAACCTGGTGTAGGTAAAACAGCCATTGCAGAGGGACTTGCTCTTAAAATTGTTAACGGCGAAGTTCCGGAAATGCTTGCAAATAAAACAATTTATTCTCTTGATTTAACTTCAATGGTTGCCGGGACAAAATACAGAGGCGATTTTGAAGAGAGAATTAAAAAAGCGATGGACGAAGTAAAAGATAATAAAGATGTTATACTCTTCATTGATGAAATTCATAATATTATGGGTGCAGGTGCCGCAGAAGGTGCTGTTGACGCCGCTAACATTCTTAAACCTTCGCTTGCCCGTGGTGAAATACAGGTTATCGGTGCTACAACAATTTCCGAATACAGAAAAAATATTGAAAAAGACGCTGCACTCGAAAGAAGATTTCAACCTGTAACTGTCGGCGAACCCACCGAAAAAGAAACAATCGAAATACTCAAAGGACTTCGTGATAAGTACGAGGCACACCATAAAGTTAAAATTACAGATGAAGCTATCGAATCGGCAGTAAAACTTTCGTCAAGATACATCAATGACAGGTTTTTACCGGACAAAGCAATTGACCTTATTGATGAAGCTGCTTCTGTTGTAAGGCTCAACGCTTACACTCTTCCGCAAAATTTAAAAGATATGGAAGATGAAATTAAGCGATTAAATGCAGAAAAACAAGCTGCGGTTAATAATCAAAAATTTGAAGAAGCAGCAAAGCTCAGAGATAAATCTAACGAACTGACAAAACTTCTTGACGACGAAAAAGCAAAGTGGCAAAATTCTTCAAACCACGATGTCAAAGCAGTTTCAAGTGATGAAATTGCTCAAGTCGTATCCTCCTGGACCGGTGTTCCTGTAAGTCAACTTACAAAAGAAGAAAGTGAAAGATTGCTTAATATGGAAAACATTCTTCATGAAAGAATTGTCGGACAGGACAAAGCGGTCAGTACTATTTCCAAGGCTATCCGTAGGGGCAGAGTTGGACTTAAAAATCCTAACAGACCTATAGGCTCATTTATTTTCCTCGGACCTACAGGTGTAGGTAAAACAGAACTTTGTAAGTCTCTTGCGGAAGCAATGTTCGGAGACGAAAATGCAATTATCAAACTCGATATGTCAGAATATATGGAAAAGCATACCGTATCAAAACTTATCGGTGCTCCTCCGGGATATGTTGGCTTTGATGAGGGCGGACAGCTCACTGAAAAAATCCGAAGAAAACCGTACAGCGTTGTACTTTTTGATGAAATTGAAAAGGCACATCCTGATGTTTTCAATATGCTTCTTCAAATCCTTGAAGACGGTGTATTGACCGATTCCCAAGGCAGAAAAGTATCGTTTAAAAACTCTATTATCATTATGACTTCAAATGTCGGAGCTACAAAGATAACAGATGAAAAACTCGCACTCGGATTCGGACAGGAAGACGGCAAAAAGATGTCTATTGAAGATTTGGTAATGCCGGATCTTAAGAAAACATTTAAACCGGAATTCCTTAACCGTCTTGATGATATTATCGTATTCAATCAACTTGAACAAAATGACATTGAGGAAATTGCAAGGCGTATGCTTAAATCTCTTAAAAAGAGAACTGCGGATTTGGGAATTGATCTTGAGTTTACAGATTCTGCAATCACAGAACTTGCAAAAGAAGGATTTGATAAAACTTACGGTGCAAGGCCACTCCGTCGTGCAATACAGTCAAAAATAGAAGA
Source organism: bacterium (assembly GCA_963661495.1). Lineage (GTDB taxonomy): Bacteria > Bacillota > Clostridia > Oscillospirales > Acutalibacteraceae > Eubacterium_R. The sequence goes on along the minus strand of CAVLCA010000001.1, from coordinate 88,527 downwards.
CCGATTGTCAGAACTCATTTTGGATAAAACAATTGACAAAGGTTCTAAGTGTACTGTAAATTTTGAAGACGGTGAATTCAAATTTAACTCCTAAAATATAAAAAATACGGCATAGAGAATTTCTTTATGCCGTATTTTAATAAAATCCTTGAAAACCTACTAAAATGGTGGTATTATTGTTTTAGGACAGGAGATGATAATTTGAAAATTTCTACAAAAGGCAGATATGCATTGCGTATGATGATTGACTTGGCACAAAATCAGGGCGACGGATATGTGTCTTTAAAAGATATTGCAAACAGACAGGAAATATCAAAAAAGTATTTAGAACAAATTGTGGCAATTTTAAACAAACCGGATATTCTGCGTACAAACAGAGGCTATCAGGGCGGATACCGCCTCGCAAAAAAAGCAAACGAATACACTGTAGGAGATATTCTACGCCTCACAGAGGGCGGTATAGCTCCGGTGTCTTGCCTTGAAAACTCTCCGATTATTTGCGACAGAGCGGATAGCTGTGTAACTTTACCTGTGTGGAAAGGTCTTTATAGGGTTATATCCGAATATGTAGACAGTATTACATTACAAGATATAATTGATAAGAACTCAGATATTTCTTCATTTGATTATGTAATTTAAGGAGCTCATATGAGAAATCACGAAGTCACGACAAATCATAATCTTCTTGACAAAAACGGTCAGCTCATTGAACCGGGTTGGAGTAAATCTCTTATTCAAAAATATGACAGAAGTATGATTAAAAAGCGTAAGACAAGAATTAAAGAATGGGATTATTATTATATAATGTCTAATTCCAACAAATTCTGTTTATGTCTTACAATATCCGATTTAGGATATTTGGGTATGTACAGTGTCAGTTTTGTTGATTTAAAAAATGCGGTTGAGCATACCCAATCCGAACTTACTGCTTTTCCGCTCGGCAAAACGAATTTGCCGCCGACTTCGGCTGTAGGTGATGTGGAGTTTAAAAATAAAAACCTTGATATTTCATTTGCTCATTCTGGTGATTCGAGAATCATTAATATGAATTATTGCACTTTCGATAACAAGCAGGGAATATCTTGTGATATCAAACTTACCGATGAACCACAGGAAAGTATGGTAATTGCTACTCCTTGGGCAGAAGACAAAAAAGCTTTTTATTACAACCAAAAAATCAATTGTATGCGAGCAAGCGGAACGGTTACTTATAAAGGCAAAGTTTACACTTTAAATCCCGAGACGGATTTTGCCGGTCTTGACTGGGGCAGAGGAGTTTGGACAAAAGATAATTATTGGTATTGGGGTTCCGGCTCGGGTCAGATAGACGGCGTTCCGTTTGGATTTAATCTCGGGTACGGTTTTGGCGACACATCTGCCGCAACCGAAAATGTTATTTTTTACAACGGTAAAGCAAACAAGTTTGACGACATAATCTTTAACATCAGTGAAAACTATATCGACCCGTGGACATTTAAGTCCTCCGATGGGAGATTTGATTCGAATTTTACTCCTATTATCGACCGCAATGCTTTAATTGATGCTAAAATCATAGTTACCGACCAACATCAGGTTTTTGGCAAAATGAATGGCACTGCCGTGCTTGATGACGGAACAAAAATTATACTGAAAGATTTTCTCTGCTTTGCTGAGAAAGTACATAATAAATATTAATGAAAACATTTAACAAAATTTACGATTTGGCAAATAAAATTGAAAACGAACTTGATTTTGATTATAGAGCCGAATCACACAAAATAGAAACTTTTGACGAATTCTGTCAAAATATTATTTCACCTTATGAACAGGGAAACAAAATTTATTTCAGAGGTGAGCGTATAAGAAGTATAGACAGGCCTCTTATGCCTTCACTTTACAGAAAAAGGAATATACTTCTTAATGATGACGAATCGTTTGCACAGTATAATTCCGAAAGGTTACTTAGATTTTACCGTGATTTCCCCGAATATACGGGATTGTTTGAAAAAACCATTGATAAAGTAACCGAGGACAATTTATACTCTTTTTTAAGCTTTTCTCAGCATTATTTCGGACTCAGTCCACTTATTGATTTAACCAAAAATCCGTTTGTTTCTCTTTCTTTCGCTTTAAAAAACAGAACAGAATCTTCGGAGGATATCCTCTTTTATACCGTTGAAATTAAAAAAGATGACGATTATACATCTAAACTTGATATTGCAAATAAATGGATAAAAGATTATAATGTTATTGTGTTCAGAGAACTCGGTATGCCAAACGCAGAGCTTTCAAAAGAACTTTATAAAGATTATTTGCTTAAATATAAAGAGTACGGAAAAGAAAACTTACTTAAATATAAGGATTTGCTTGAGGAAATTAAAGGCAGGTCAATTTTTGACTTAAATGCACCCACGGCAAAGCTTATTGATGTTCCGACTAACGATTTAATGCGTTTTCAACAAGGTGTCTTTTTGCTTCTTGACGATTTCACCGTCCTTGGCAACGGTTATCTTACAAAGAAAATCAGGGATGATTTTGCTATTAAAAAATGGATTATAAGTAAAGAAATTTGTCCTGAACTTTTAGAGTATCAAAAGAAAAAAGCACCGTTTTACAACTATGAAACAATAACCGACTTGTCAAAGGCGGTCGGTCAAATAAAAAAACTATATTTTAGGGAGTGAATACATATGCAAAATTTAGATCAATATTCAAAGAACATACTCATTTTATGCATCGTACTGTTCTTTTTTGCATTTCTTTCATTATTAATTTCTCTTTTTACTTCTTTGTCAATTAATTATGATGCAAAGGCAAAAGGAATAAAAAACAGAGTGCTTTTTTCCGTTTTAGGATTTTTCTTTCCGTTTATTATGGCAATTGTTTATTTGATTGTCAGAAATAATTTGAAAAAAATTCAACCGAAAATTTGCAATTGTTGCGGCTTGACGGTTGATACATCAACAACTGTATGTCCAAAGTGCAGTTCATCACAATTCACTGATTACTTGATTCGTGATAATGAAAAATTCCGTAAAAGGGCAAAAGTATATTCAATTACCACGGTGGTTTTGTATATAATAAGCTTAATATTCAGTTTTGTTATACAGCTTTCCGGTTTCTTTTATACAGCAAATTTTGCCCGTGACAAAAGTGATTATAATTATGACAACGGTTATCAATACGATTATGATGATGACAATGACAGTTTTGATTATGATGATTTTTTTGACCAGTTCAACAGTGGTCAATATGATAGCGACGATTACACAGGATAAACCGTCATTATTATTACAATTGTTTTAATGCTTTGCTTTTATTTGAGCAAAGCATTTTTTACTTTTAATACCCATATAGCAAATATTTCTCTTGTAAAATACGGCACCCTGAGTATTGGTATGCTTTTAGCTGATAAAGAAGACGCCTTTAAGCCAAACATATTTGCATATTCTTTTGCTCTAAAAATGTGATATTCGCTTGTCGCCACAGCTATATTTTTTGACAAACCTTGTTTGTCAATTATTTTTTTAGAAAACGCCATGTTTTCATATGTTGATGTTGAATTTTCTTCTTTAATAAGTCTGTCGGTATTAATTCCGTATTCTGTCATAAGATTATACATACATTCGGCTTCACTTAATTCTTCATCTGAGCCTTGACCGCCAGATAATATAGCAATAGATTTTTCGTTTGATTTCATATATTCAGCTGCGACCTGACAGCGTTTAACAAGTGCTTTTGACGGCACTTTTCCTTTTACTCTGCATCCAAGTATAATAATCGTTGTTTCTTTCTCTGCATTATTTTTGATAGCATAAATAATTTTAAAAAGCGTAGTGAAGAAGAATATAAAAAACACTATAAATAAAGCCGTAAAGAATATGATTAATGTTTTTACTATAGGATATTTGAAAACTGCTTCAATTTGTTCAAACAATAACGAACAAATTATTATAAAACCGCCAAATGTTATTCCGAAAATATTCCCTAAATTTACTTTTGATTTGTAAAGCGGAGAAATATATACAAGAATTATTAACAATCCAATTGAAATTATAACAGTTTTCATTAAATCACCTTTGTATACTTTATACAAACACACTATCATAATTAGCTGTTTTTGTAAATAATTTTATAAATTTTAGATAAAATTAGTGACAAATGGTTTTGCATATGATATTATTTACTTGCTTTAATTAAGTAAAGCACGCTATATAATAAACTAAATTAAGAGAGGGATAGTTTATGGCTTATGTTGATGAGATACTTGAGTATCTTGAAAGAAAAGATTATTACGAACCGGAATTTATTCAGGCTGTAAGTGAAGTGCTTAATTCATTGCGTCCGGTAATTGACGCAAATGAGAAAAAATACCGTCAGGTTGCTCTTCTCGAAAGACTTATAGAACCTGAAAGAATTCTTCGCTTTAGAGTTCCGTGGATTGACGACAACGGACAGGTACATGTAAATCGTGGCTACCGTGTTCAGTTCAACTCAGCAATCGGTCCTTATAAAGGCGGTTTAAGACTTCATCCGAGCGTAAATCTCGGCATTGTCAAATTCCTTGGTTTTGAACAGATTTTCAAAAATTCTCTTACAGGTCTTCCTATCGGCGGCGGTAAAGGTGGTTCTGACTTTGACCCTAAGGGAAAGAGCGACAGAGAAATTATGATGTTTTGTCAAAGCTTTATGACTGAACTTTGCAAAGTTATCGGTGCCGATACAGACGTTCCTGCCGGCGATATCGGTACAGGTGCAAGGGAAATCGGTTATATGTTCGGTCAGTACAAGAGAATCCAAGGCACTTATGAGGGTGTACTTACAGGTAAAGGCCTCTCGTTTGGCGGCTCACTTGCAAGAACCGAAGCTACCGGCTACGGTCTCCTTTATTTGACTGAAGAAATGCTTAAATGCAACAATTCTTCTATTGAAGGTAAGACTGTTTGCGTATCAGGTTCTGGTAATGTTGCAATTTATGCGGTTGAAAAGGCTCAAATGCTCGGTGCAAAAGTTGTTACTGTTTCCGATTCTACCGGTTGGATTTATGATTCCGAAGGTATTGATGTTGCACTTCTTAAAGATGTTAAAGAAAACAGAAGAGAAAGACTTACGGCTTATGCTGAAGCTCGTCCTTCAGCTCAATATCACGCAGGCAGAGGTGTATGGCAAATTAAGTGCGATGTGGCATTGCCTTGTGCAACACAAAACGAGCTTACTGTCGATGATGCTAAGCTTCTTGTTGAAAACGGTTGTATCGCCGTTGCCGAGGGGGCTAATATGCCAACAACGCTTGAAGCAACAAAATATTTGCAAGAGCACGGCGTAATGTTTGCACCGGGAAAGGCTGCAAATGCCGGCGGTGTTGCAACATCAGCACTTGAAATGAGCCAAAACAGTGAGCGTATCAGCTGGACTTTCGAAAAGGTTGATGCAAAACTTAAAGATATTATGATTAATATTTATCATAACATTGACAATGCGGCTAAAAAGTACGGACTTGACGGTGACTATGTTGCAGGTGCAAATATTGCCGGCTTTGAAAAGGTTGCAGATGCTATGATGGCTCAAGGTATTGTTTGATTTTATATTCTTTTAAGAGGGCGTTTTATTTCGTCCTCTTTTATTATATATTAATATTATAATTATTATTGCAAGAATGATGTTTATATGTTATAATATCAAAAAATTATGTGAAAGAGCGTCATTGATGGTTATTTTAGGAATCGACCCGGGTTATGCTATTGTCGGGTGGGGAGTAATTGAATATTCTCATTCTCGCTTTAGAGTATTGGGATACGGTGCCATCACTACTTCTGCCGATACTCCTTTTCCTCAAAGACTTCAAACTATCTATAACGATATGTGTTATATTTTTCAGAAATACAAGCCTGAAGTTATGAGTATGGAAAAACTGTTTTACAATTCCAATCAAAAAACCGTTATTGATGTTGCACAAGCAAGAGGAGTAATCACTCTTTCGGCACAAATGAATATGAAAGATATTTATGAATATACGCCGCTTCAAGTTAAACAATCTGTAACAGGCTATGGCAGAGCTGAAAAAAAGCAGGTTATGGAAATGACAAAAAATATTCTCAATTTGCCGGCAATTCCTAAACCGGACGATACTGCCGACGCTTTGGCAATGGCTATATGTCACGCACATTGCAGTGCGTCTTCTATGAACAGAATAAATAATATGATTAATAATATCGGAGATAAAATATGATTTACAGCTTAAAAGGTATGCTTACATATATAGAACCGACTTTTGCGGTTGTAGAATGCTCGGGCGTTGGGTTTAAATGCTTTGCAAGCACAACAACAATCACTTCTCTCACTTCAATAGGAACTCAGGTAAATCTTTTGACATATATGAGCATAAGAGAAGATGCTATGGACTTGTACGGCTTTGCAACTCAAAACGAACTTGATGCATTTAAACTGCTTATTTCTGTGAGCGGTGTCGGTCCAAAAGCCGCAATATCAATTTTATCGGCATTACCTCCCGACAGACTCGCGGTTGCCGTTTCGTGCGGTGATATAAAATCAATCCAAGCTGCTCAGGGCGTCGGCAAAAAAACAGCTGAGCGTATTGTGCTTGAACTTAAAGACAAAATGAATGTTGTTGCCGGAGAACAAACCGCCGCTGTTGTAGGCAACATTCAATCTGCCGTTGCAGGGAGCAATTCATCCGAAGCCATTGAAGTTCTTGTTTCTCTCGGTTTCAGTCAATCCGATGCAGCTCTAGTGGTTGGAAAGCTTGACCCTAAAATGTCTGTTGATGATATGATAAGAAAAGGGCTTCAAAGTCTTTCGGCTAATTTGTAACAGGTGAAATTATGATAGAAAACGAATTTGAATATGATTTTGAAAATCGTATGTCGGCTCCGGAATATAGCCCCGCCGATGAAGATATAGAAAATTCTTTAAGACCTAAGCAACTTGCCGATTATGTCGGACAAGAAAAGGCAAAAGAAAACCTTTCAATCTATATTAAAGCTGCGAAACTTCGCGGCGAGTCTCTTGACCATGTGCTTTTTTACGGTCCTCCCGGACTTGGCAAAACAACCCTTGCCGGAATTGTCGCAAATGAAATGGGTGTTAATATACGAGTAACTTCCGGACCGGCAATTGAAAAACAAGGCGATTTGGTTGCTATTCTTTCGAATCTCGAACAGGGCGATGTTCTGTTTATTGATGAAATTCACCGACTTAACAGAACCGTTGAAGAAATTCTTTATCCGGCAATGGAAGACGGTAAAATCGATATCATTATCGGCAAAGGTCCGAGTGCAAGAAGTTACCAATTAAGCCTGCCTAAATTCACTCTTATAGGTGCAACAACAAGAGCCGGTCAACTTTCAGCACCTCTTCGTGACAGATTCGGCGTTATACTTCGACTTGAAATGTATACGCCCGAAGAACTTTCTCAAATTGTTAAAAGGTCATCTAAAATTTTGAATATACCTGTTGACGATGAAGGTGCATATCAAATTGCGAGCCGTTCACGGGGCACACCTCGTATTGCAAACCGACTTTTAAAGCGTAGCAGAGATTTTGCCGAGGTTAAGTATGACGGCATTATCACTTCAGAAGCGGCAGCGTCCGCACTTAACAGTATGGAAATCGATGAACTCGGTCTTGATTCTATCGACCGCAGACTTTTAACAACAATGATTAAAAATTACAATGGCGGTCCGGTCGGACTTGAAACCATTTCAGCCGCAATAGGAGAAGAATCGGTAACAATCGAAGATGTTTATGAGCCGTATCTTATGCAAATCGGATTTTTGGCAAGAACACCAAGAGGAAGGGTTGTTACTCCGGTAGGCTATAAACATCTCGGAATAGAAAATAATACAAACAATGCACAACAATCATTCGATTTATAAGGAGCTTGTACTATGGGCAGATTATTCGGTACAGACGGTGTAAGAGGAATTGCAAATAAAGATTTAACAAATGAACTTGCTATGCAAATCGGTTCGGCGGCAGCTACTGTGTTGTTGAAAGAGTCAAAAAGCACAAAGCCGACCGTTCTCATCGGTAAGGATACAAGAGCTTCTGGCGATATGCTTGAAGCGGCTCTCACATCCGGATTGTGCAGTGTAGGTTGTAACGTTCTTTCAGTAGGCGTTGTTCCTACACCCGCCGTTGCATATCTCGTTGGGCGTTACGAATGCGAAGCGGGTATAATGATTTCTGCTTCTCATAACCCATGCGAATATAACGGTATTAAAATTTTTCAAAAGTCCGGTTATAAACTTGATGATTCTCTTGAAGAGGAAATTGAAGCAATTATTCTTGATAAAGCCGAAAAAATCAATTATAAAATCGGCGGTGAAGTTGGTAATGCTACAAGGTGTAAATCAGCTGTTAAAGATTACATTGAACATGTAGTTTCTACAACGAATGTTAAATTTGACGGATTGAAAATTGCTCTTGATTGTGCAAACGGCTCTGCAAGTGTTTGTGCAAAGGATATTTTTACTTCTCTCGGTGCAAAATGTTTTATGCTTTCCGACACACCGGACGGCGTAAATATTAATAATAATTGCGGCTCAACCCATCCGGAAGAACTTATGAAATTTGTTAAGGATGCCGGTCTCGACCTCGGACTTGCTTTTGACGGCGATGCCGACAGAATGCTTGCGGTTGATGAAAACGGAGAGCTCGTAGACGGTGATAAGGTTATCGCAATTTGTGCTTCGCAAATGAAGAATGAAGGCAAACTCAATAAAGATACAGCTGTCGTTACGGTTATGAGTAATATGGGATTTTTCAAATTCTGCGAAGCAAACAATATAAAATGCGAAAAGACGGCTGTCGGTGACAGATATGTTCTTGAAAAAATGCTCAAAGAAGGTTACAATATCGGCGGTGAACAATCTGGTCATGTCATATTTCTTGATTATGCCACAACCGGAGACGGAGAATTATCAGGCGTTCAACTTATTGAAACTGTTGTTAAAAGCGGACAAAAGCTGTCCGAACTTGCTTCTGTTATGCAGATTTATCCTCAGGTTCTCATAAATGTAAAGGTTTCTGCCGAGGGCAAGAAAAAATACAATAACGACGAATATATCATTGCCGCAACTCAAAAGGCAGAAATGGAGCTTATGGGCGACGGTCGTGTACTTGTAAGAGTAAGCGGTACAGAACCTTTAGTCAGAGTTATGCTTGAGGGCAAAGATATTAACCATATTCAAAAACTCGGCGAACAAATTGCCGATGTAGTTAAGGAAAGACTTTCATAATGAGATATTCAAAAGATTGGAAAGATTATGAATTAATTGATTGTTCCTGCGGTGAGAAGCTCGAACGCTGGACAAGAGAAATTCTTATCAGACCTGACCCCCAAGTTATTTGGAAGAGCGAAAAGAAGCACAAACTTTGGTATCAGCCAAACGCAAGATATGTTCGTTCAAAAACAGGCGGGGGAAAGTGGCAAGTGTTTTCACATATGCCGTCCGCTTGGCAAGTGAGATATAAAGACCTAACATTTAATATTAAAACAATGGGATTTAAGCATACGGGCTTATTTCCGGAACAAGCAGTAAATTGGGATTATGTAAGAGAACTTATTAGAAATTCCGATAAAGAACAGGTTAAAGTTCTTAACCTTTTTGCTTACACCGGTGCGGCAACCGTCGCCTGCCTAAAAGAAGGTGCAAGCGTTGTGCATGTTGATGCTTCAAAAGGGATGACCAATTGGGCAAAAGAAAACGCACAGGCTTCAGGTGTGGCCGACGGAGATGTCAGATGGATTGTTGACGACTGCATAAAGTTTGTTAAAAGAGAGCAACGCCGCGAGAATAAATACGATATCATTATTCTCGATCCACCGTCATACGGTAGAGGTCCAAAGGGCGAAATATGGCATCTTGAAGAATGTCTTTACGACTTTATGCTTGAAGTTGAAAAAATTTTGTCTGAAGAGCCTATTGCGATTGTTTTGAACTCTTACACTACCGGTCTTTCGGCTTCCGTTATGAAATATATACTTGATGATGTAGTCACTTCCAAACATAGTGGAAATGTTGAAGCGGACGAAATCGGATTACCCGTCACTTCAAACGGCGGAATTCTTCCGTGCGGAACAACGGCGATTTGGAAGGCTTGATTAATGGAATTGATTAATTTTAATAATGTTTCGTTTTCATATCAATCCACAGATGAAAATGATAATCCGATTAGTATTCCTGTTCTTAAAAATTTCAATCTGACAATTGAGCAAGGTTCCTTTGCCGCAATTCTCGGTCATAACGGCTCGGGTAAATCAACTGTGGCAAAGCTTACAAACGGTATCTTATTTGCAGATAAAGGAAAAATAACCGTAAACGGTAAAATCGCTAAAAATGATGACAGCATTTATGAAATAAGACGTGATGTCGGAATGGTTTTTCAAAATCCCGATAATCAAATTGTTTCATCAATTGTAGAAGAAGATGTGGCTTTCGGTGTTGAAAATATCGGCGTACCTGCTGATGAATGCAGAAAAAGAGTTGATGAGGCTTTGAAAACAGTCGGTATGTACGATTACAGGTTAAAAACTCCGTCAAAACTTTCGGGAGGACAAAAGCAGAGGGTTGCCGTTGCAGGTATAATTGCAATGAAACCAAAATGTATTGTTCTTGACGAACCGACGGCTATGCTTGACCCAAACGGTCGAAAAGAAGTTATTGATACAATCATTGACCTCAATAGAAACGAGAATATAACAATTATATTAATTACTCACTATATGGACGAGGCTGTAAAAGCAGATCGTGTTGTTATTATGGACGATGGCAACATAATGCTTGACGGCACACCGAGAGAGGTCTTTTCGGATGTTGATAAAATCAAATCATTTTCGCTTGAAGTACCTCAGTCAACAGAACTTATTAATAAACTAAATTTACAAACAAAACAAACTGTTTTAAATTCGGATGAATGTGCCGAAGAAATATATAACTATTTGAAAAGAGAAAGCGAATGACAATTTTAGAGTGCGAAAAATTAAAATTTGTTTACGGCATAGGTACTCCTTTTGAATTTTGTGCTATTGACGGAGTTGATTTTTGTGCTCAAGAAAACGAAATTATCGGTATTATAGGTCATACAGGCTCCGGTAAATCAACATTCATTCAGCACTTAAACGGACTTTTAAAGCCAACACAGGGTGTTGTATCTGTTAATGGCAAGGATATTTGGTCAAAAGAAAATAAAGATAATATCCGTCAGGTTCGTTTTACAGTTGGTCTTTGCTTTCAATATCCCGAACATCAAATTTTTGAAGAAACAATTTTTAAAGAAATTGCTTTTGGACCCAAACAAATGGAACTTGATGAAAATGAAATCAGAAACAGGGTATATGAAAGTATGAATTTTGTCGGTCTTGACCGAAACATGGAAAATAAATCCCCGTTTGATTTATCCGGCGGGCAAAAACGAAGAGTTGCCATTGCTTCAATTATAGCTATGAAACCGCAGGTTCTTATTTTGGATGAACCTTGTGCGGGTCTTGACCCAAAAGGTAGAAATGTTATATTGAATTTAGTAAAGAACTATCAGAACAAATCCGGGAACACGGTGCTTTTTGTATCACATTCTATGGAAGATGTTGCTAAGATTGCAGATAAAGTACTTGTGTTTAATGACAGCAAGGTCGCTATGTTTGGTACTGTTGATGAGGTTTATTCAAGAGGCAAAGAATTAAAAACAATGGGACTTAATGTTCCTGAAGTAACAGATATCTTTTTAAAACTTCACGATATGGGTGTTAATTGCAGAACCGATATCTATACGGTTGAACAAGGCGTTGAGGAATTTGAAAGGCTTAAAAACAATGCGGAGGTACTGCAATGATTGATGTTACAATAGGTCAGTATCTTCCCGGCGATTCTTTAATTCACAAAACCGACGCAAGAGTAAAAATTATCGCTACACTGTTATTGATGATATCAGTATTTCTGTGCAGAAATTACTATACAATGGGGATTGCACTTCTGCTTTCGATTATTGTCGGTATTGTGTCAAAGATAAAGCCAAAGGTTATGTTAAAAGGCTTAAAACCGATTATTGTAATTGTTATATTCACAACAGTACTTAATCTTTTTTACGGTTCGGGAAAACCGCTTGTTCAACTCGGCTTTTTAAAAATCACCGAAAACGGGATTAACAATTCTATATTTATGGCGCTCAGAATTATAATTCTTGTAGTATATGGATTGATTCTAACTTATACTACAACCCCAACAGCTTTAACCGACGCTATGGAATCACTTTTGAAACCGTTAAAGCTATTTAAAATTGATGTCCATTCTATTGCAATGACAATGACTATTGCACTTCGATTTATACCTACTCTTGTTGAGGAAGTTGATAAAATAATGTCAGCACAAAAAAGTAGGGGAGCCGATATGGAAACCGGCGGTATACTAAAAAGAGTTAAAGCCGTAGTACCTGTTATGATTCCGCTTTTTGTATCATCATTTAGGCGTGCAAATGAGCTTGAATATGCTATGGAGTGTAGATGCTACCGCGGAGGCGAAGGCAGAACTAAAATGAAAGTAATGAAAATGTCGACTAAAGATTATGTATTGCTTATTTTGTCAATTCTTTATTTTGTAGGTATTATTATTGCAAGAATATTTATGTTTAAAATTATATGAGAAGATTACTTGTTACAATCAGATATGACGGTTCTGCTTATCATGGCTATCAGGTGCAAAATAACGCTTTGACAGTTCAAGAGGTTTTTCAAAACGCTATTGAAAAAGTTTTTGGAATAAGACTTGATGTCAAAGGTTGCAGTCGAACCGATAGCGGAGTCCACGCAAATATGTATTGTATATCATTTGATACTGATATGAATATATCAACCGAGAGCGTTATATTAGCTCTAAACACTTATCTTCCGGATGATATTGCCGCTTTCGATTGCAAAGAAGTCAGTTTTGATTTTCATCCTCGATATAATTGTAAATCAAAAGAATATCTTTATAAAATATACAACGGTAAATATAGAAATCCGTTTTATTCAAAATATTCACTATGGTACAGATGGGAATTAGATGCTGAATACCTAAATAAAGAGGCTCAGGCTTTTGTCGGAAAATACGATTATTCAGGATTTTGCAGCGTAAAATCCGATGTGGAAGATTCCGTCAGGGAAATATATTCGTGCAGAGTTTGGCGTGAAGGCGATTTTGTGTATTTTAAAGTTAGCGGTGACGGTTTTTTATATAATATGGTTCGCATAATGGTTGGTACATTACTTTTTATTTCCGAAGGTAAAATTAAAAGCGGAGAGCTTCAAAGCGTCATACTATCAAAGAACAGAAAAAAAGCGGGCAAAACAGCACCGCCTCAAGGTCTTTATTTAAACAAGGTAAGTTATTAGGAGTTATTATGCCAAGTAACGAAAGAGAAAATCAAAGAATTGAAAGAAAAAAGTTAAAAGAGAAAAAAGCAAAAAAAATTGTTTGGATTATTCTCGGTATTATCATTTTGCTTTTGATTGTTATGAAGGTCTGTGAAATAGATTTTGCCGATATAAAGAACAAAATGAATTCAACAAGCCTCTCGAGTTCTGCATCAAACAATGGATATCCCTATACAATCGACATTAGAAAAGACACAAATCTTTCTTTTGTAAACGGTAAATTCTATGTATTAGGCGACAGCAATGTTGTTTCATTAGAGCCTTCAACAGCAAAAGAAACTTATTCGTTTGATCACGGTTATGCATCACCTGTTTTTAAATCAAACGGTAATTACACCTGCTTATTTGATCGAGGCGGAACAAGAGTTCGACTTGATTCAACTTCTGAGAACCTATATGAAAAAACACTTGACCGCAACATAATAACGGCAGAGGTTGCAAAAAATGGCACAATAGTTTATTCTTCATTTTGTGACGATTCAAAATCCAAAATTGTTGTCATTGACAAAAAAGAAAACAAAAAGCTTGAATATGATGTAAATGACGGATATGTCACCACTTTGGCTATCAATTCAAACGCGTCAAAAATCGCATACACAAGCGTAAATTCCAAAAATGCCTTTTTATCTTCAACTGTTCATATATTGAAAGTTTCCGATAAAGAAGAACTGATTAGTGCAGATTATAAAAAAGCTAATGTTCTTGATTTACATTTTACCGATTCAGATAATTTATATGTTGTCGGTGATACTTTTTTATCTATGATTAAATCGGCTGATAAAAACGAATATATATTTAAGCAAGGTACAATTTCAACTGTGAATTATTGTTACACTTCTTCAAATGAGCTTATTATTAACTACGGAGAATATTCAAATTCGTCAAAATCAAAGCTCGATTATATTAAATCAAACGGAAAAATTAAAACAAGCATATCTTTAAAAGAGAGTTCAAAGTTTATAAGTTCAAATTCAAATGAAATTACCGTTCTGTTTCACAACAAAATCATTGTGTATTCTCTTACAAAAGGAGAAAGAAAGCAGTCGGTAAGCTGTGACAGTTCTGTTAACAGTGCATATAAAATATCATCGGATATCTATATTCAATACGGTCAGTGTATTGATGTAATTGACAAGAAGGGTAAATAAAATGACTATATTCAACTACACCGTTAATTATGTCGATTTGATTATTGTAGGAATTGTTTTGTTTTTTGCAATAATCGGTCTGCAAAAAGGAATATTTATAACCCTTGTAAATTTTATCAGATATGTTTTAGGATTTTCACTTTGCGTTTTTTCTGCAGATAGATTACCTCAACCGATATACGATAATTTTTTACAAGATAAGATTCAAGACACGGTAAATAAAAAAATCGTTACTTCTTCAAATATTGACGAAATAATTAACAATATTAACGAATCCGTTAATTCACTTCCTGATTTTTTAAAAAACAGTATCAGTGTTTCTTCGTTGAAGATTTCTTCAAGCAATATTTCGCAAAACATAACCAACGAAGTGTTTGAACCGTTGATTTTAGGTGCGCTTAAAATTTTGATTTTTATAATTGTTTTTATTCTTTTTTTTGGAATCACCGGTGCAATTATTCATCATATCAGAAAGAAAAATAAAAATAAAAGAAAAGAAAATAAGAAAAAGAGTATAGTTGTGTTCGCAGACCGACTTTTAGGTTTTGTTTTCGGAACACTAAAAGGAACTCTTGTTGTTTTTGTGTTTGTAAGTATCGTTACTTATTTATTAGGTATTCCGAATATTACAAGCAATCGGTTTCTACAAACTGCTGCCGACAGCCAGGTTTATAAGCTGTTACTCAATTACAACCCGTTTAATGTGATTACGGAGGGAATTATATGAGCAAGTTTAAAGAAAATGTAAACGAACTTTTTGAAAATTGGAACACAATTCCGAATTGGCTCAGTTTTATGAGAATTGTACTCATTCCTGTGTTCTCTGTGCTTTTTATTAAAGAAAAATACATACCTGCTTTTATTCTTATGATTGTTGCTGCATTAACAGATTTGATTGACGGAAAAATTGCAAGGAAATTCAATATGATATCAAACCTTGGCAAAATCCTTGACCCTATCGCCGACAAACTTTCTCAAATTGCTATTGTTATCATTTTGATAATTAAGTTTTGGACTTTTGACGGCCCGCTAAAATACTTATTGTTTTTATTTATTGCAAAAGAGCTTATTATGGTCTTGGGCGGTGTTTTGCTTCTTGCAAAAGGATTACGGCCTGTTGCAGCCGAAATTTGGGGCAAAGTTGCAACAACGGTATTTTATATATTTATGATTGCCATTATTGCTATCGGGCCAAACGGTGCCTTAGTCGGTCACTGGTTCTTTAAAGCTTTGCCGACACCTGTAATATACGGAATGGTAGTCATTTCTGTTATTCTTGCATTTGTATCCTTATTCGGATATGCTCCCGGATTTATAAGACAAATAAAAGAAAACAAATTAAACAAATAACTATAGGAGATTTTATACTGAATGAAACAACCAATGTGTACACGATGCGGTGAAAGACCTGCCATTGTATTTATTCAAAAGATGGAAGACGGTGTTATGAAGCCTGAAGGTCTTTGCTATAAATGTGCTAAGGAACTTAATGTTGATATGGGTCCTATTCAAGGGCTTATGGAAAAAATGGGAATCAGCGAAGACGAACTTGAACAAGCCAGCGAACAAATGGGCACATTTATGGAAAATATGGACGATTTTGACTTTGGCGATCTCGGAGCAATGTTCAATCCTGAAAATTCCGACGGTGCTCAAACAATGCCTTTTGCTGAAATGATGAGCAATCTTACTGATGACAATTCGTCTGATAAGTCGTCATCTAAACAAAAAGGAAAACGAAATCGCAAGAAGTCACAGGACGAAGCAAGGAAGTTTTTAAATAACTATTGCAATAATCTCACGGATAAAGCAAAAAAAGGCGAAATAGACAGCATTATCGGCAGAGAAAGTGAAATCGAACGTGCAATTCAAATTCTTTGCAGAAGAACGAAAAACAATCCTTGCCTAATAGGCGAACCGGGTGTCGGTAAAACAGCCATTGCCGAAGGTCTTGCAATTAAAATTGCCAAGGGAGAAGTTCCTGCAAGATTAATGGATAAAGAAATTTATCTTCTTGACCTTACCGCGCTCGTTGCCGGCACTCAATTCAGAGGTCAATTTGAAGGCAGAATCAAAGGACTTGTTGATGAAGTGAAACATGAGGGTAATATCATACTCTTTATTGACGAAGTTCATAATCTTGTTGGTACCGGTGACAGCGAAGGCACAATGAACGCCGCAAACATTCTTAAACCGGCTCTCTCAAGAGGTGAAATTCAAGTAATCGGTGCAACAACTTTTAATGAATACAGAAAATATATCGAAAAAGATGCTGCACTTGAAAGAAGATTTCAGCCAATTAAAGTTGAGGAGCCTTCAATTGATGATGCTTACAGAATGCTTCTCGGTATAAAAGAGTATTATGAAGATTATCACAAAGTTAAAATTAATGATTCTTTGGTATACAAAGCTGTTACGATGAGTGAAAGGTTTGTAACAGACCGTTATTTGCCGGACAAAGCTATCGACTTATTGGACGAATCATGCACCTGTGCAAATCTACGAAATCCGGCTATAAGCAGATATCAAATGCTTTTGGAAAAGAAAAATAACATTATGGACAATATTGATAAGCTTTCGTCTCCTGAAGAAGGTGAACAAATAGATTATGAGCTTATTTCAAAGCTTAAATCCCAACTTATCAATATTGATAATGAAATACCTGAAGTTGAAGAAAAAGCCAAAGACAACCAAGTTCTTGAAGCTGATCTTGCAAAGGTTATCTCATTGTGGACAGGAATTCCTGCTTCAAAGGTTGAACAGGGTGATATTAATAAACTTGCTGCTCTTGACAATGAACTTAAAGCACATATCATCGGTCAAGATGATGCAATCCAAAAAGTAGCAAATGCCGTTAGACGCGGCAGAATTCAAATAAGTCCTAAAAAAAGACCGCAATCGTTTATTTTTGTCGGACCTACCGGCGTAGGCAAAACCGAACTTGTTAAACAGCTCGCAAATGCACTTTTTGATTCGCCGGATAACCTCATCAGACTTGATATGAGCGAATTTATGGAAAAATTCAGCGTATCAAGAATTATCGGTTCACCTCCGGGATATGTAGGCTATGACGATGCCGGTCAGCTTACAGAAAAAGTACGAAGAAAACCTTACAGCGTTATTTTATTTGACGAAATAGAAAAAGCACATAAAGATGTGCTCAACATACTTCTCCAAATCCTTGACGAGGGCAGAATTACAGATGCTCAGGGCAGGGTAGTTAATTTTGAGAATACAGTTATTATCATGACCTCTAACGCCGGTTCAACCGACCAAAACACAATGGGATTTGCTAAATCGGCAGAAGATATTAATCGCGAGGTAACTATGAAGGCTCTTGAAAGATTTTTGCGTCCGGAATTCCTCGGCAGAGTTGATGAAATTATTATTTTTAACAAACTTACATTTGATAATTTTGAAAAAATTGCAAAAATTATGCTTGATGAGCTTGTCCCAAGCCTCAAAGATAAAGGAATAGATTTAGAATACGAAGAAAGCGTGCCTGTATATCTTGCAAAGAAAGCATATGGGTCAAAGAAAAACGCCAGAGGTCTGCGTGATGCTGTAAGGCGAGAAGTTGAAGAAAAGCTCGCAAATGCTATTGTTTTCAATCAACAAACCGACATAAAAAAGATAACGCTTAGCGGCACAGAAGAAATTTCTGTAAAAATAAATTAAGAAATTAGCAAAAAAGTATTGACATTTCAGCGGTCATTAGATATAATAATGACCGTTGTGACACGCGGGTGTAGTTCAATGGTAGAATCCCAGCCTTCCAAGCTGGTCGCGTGGGTTCGATTCCCATCACCCGCTCCAACAACCTTTATGCGCTGTTAGCTCAGCTGGATAGAGCAACTGCCTTCTAAGCAGTAGGCCGGAGGTTCGAGTCCCCCACAGCGCGCCACTTTTTTTGTCACAACCTATATGGTGGGATTGGCCTAGTTGGTTAGGGCGCCAGTTTGTGGCACTGGAGGTCATCAGTTCGACTCTGATATCCCACCCCATTTATTGGGGAGTAGCCAAGCGGTAAGGCAACGGACTTTGACTCCGTCATGCGTGGGTTCAAATCCCGCCTCCCCAGCCATTATTTACGATCCATTAGCTCAGTAGGTAGAGCACTTGACTTTTAATCAAGGTGTCCGGGGTTCGAATCCCCGATGGGTCACCAAACAAAAAAACCTTGAAAGCCTTTATTTTAGCGGGTTTCAAGGTTTTTTCTTTTAGTTATTCATATAATACAAATGTTTAATATTTACCGTTTTTTATCAAATTTTACGCTAATTTGTATACGGATTTGTATACGTAAAATTGTTATTGGTTATCCGAAAATAAAAAATATAATCAATTATTACATTTCTGTTGATATTTTGTTTTTGATGTTGTATTATTTAATTGAAAGAACAAATAATATAGTGAGGTGTTTCAAATGCCTGTTTTGGCAAGATTTTACGGACTTGTAATAAAAATGTATTTTCAGCAGAGCGAACACAACCCACCGCATATACATTGTGTTTACGGCGAATATATGGGAGCTATTGACATTCAAACATTACAAATGCTCGAGGGTGATTTACCGCCTAAAGCCCTTGCAATGGTACAAGAATGGGCGGAGAAGCACAAAGACGAGTTGCTTAATATGTGGAATACACAGGAATTTAAACAGCTTCCGCCGCTTGAATAAGAAAGAGGTGTTACTATGTTTAACAAAGTGATTGCAGTTAAGCCGCTTGATGATTATGTGCTTTCTGTAACTTTTGAAAACGGACAGCACAAATATTACGATATAAAGCCTTTATTTGATAAGTACAAGGCATTTACCGCATTACAAACAATAAACGGCTTGTATGGGCTTGTAACGGTCGATATGGGCGGTTACGGTATCAGTTGGAATGATGAAATAGATATATCTTGTAACGAACTTTATAATAACGGCATAGCGGCTTAATAAGATACAGCAGGTCTTTTATATTCCTGCTGTATTTTTGTTTTTATTAATGATTTTACCTTTATTAGGCGGAAGGGGAATATATCAATTTTAATTTGTATTTCTGTTAGTGTTTCTAACTGTAGATAGTAAAAATGAGTTTTTATTACCTCATTCTAATATTTTTTAGATGACTTTTGTTTGAATAATATTGTCAATTATGATAATATATAAAAAAGAGGAGAGATTAGATGAATATTAAAAAGTGGTATGAAAACAAAGAAAAATTTTTATTTTGGATAACAATTATAGGTTTAGCATTAAGAATTATATTTTTCATTTCTAATTTATTTATTTGCGGTGTACATATTGATGAATCAATGCTATTTGCCAATGCGTTGTCGATTGCAAAAAATGGTACAGATTTGTTAGGAAACAAAATGCCTGTATATTTTCCTACTTGGCTTATAGGCGGACAATCACCATTGGGTACATATTTATCTGCTATTACTGTTAAATTTTTTGGTAACAGTCTTTTTGTGTTGAGATTGCCTGCACTTTTGATTGGATGTATAGGTTTAATCTGTTCTGTAAAGCTCGGTGACTTGTTATTTTCAAAAAAAGATTTCAAATACGCTTTTGCTTCTTTGGCAGCTATATCACCATGGATGATTTTCAGTTCCTGTTATGTTTTAGATTGCAACTATATGGGATATAATCTTATATTTGGTATATTGCTATTTTTAAAAGGACAAAAACAAGATAAAAATATATGTTATATTTTCTCTATGCTTTTCTTTTCATTTTGCTTTTATTCATATATTGCATCGGTTCTTATAATTCCGGTGTTTTTAGCAATATTATATTTAATTTTGTTTATTAATAAAAAAATCAAATTAAGTAATTGTGTACTCAGTGTTATATTTTTATTCATTTTCTCAATTCCTTTTATTATTTTCGGTTTAGTTTTAATAGGCAAAATTAAACCGTTTACAACACATATAATATCATTCCCTGATATGAAGTTTTATTCGAGGAATACGAGTATTGCACTCAGTTCCGATAGAGTGTTTGATATTATAAAAATACTTTTTGAAAACTTCTTTGAAGCAATGACGATTATTTTGTTTCCTGATTCTACTGTTTTGTCAAGTGGGGCAAATCTTTTTCTATATGGCAACATCTGTGCAGGTTTAATCTCGATTTTTGGTTTAATTGATATATTGTTAACAAAAATTCATCATAAAGATAATATATTCAATGATATAGCAGTGAAATCAATAGTTATTGCCTCCGGCGGAGCTATAGCAATTTTTTGTGCATTAACTAATAATCCGCTAATTATTTATGCATATCGATATGGTGTTCTTACTCCGTTATTGTTGTCCTTTGAAGCAATAGGGTTAGTACAACTCATAAAAAGATTACAATCTGTAAGTATGATAAAATTTAAAAAGATTTTAGTAGGATATTTAATTGTGTCATTTTTATTTTTTGGAACTGAATTTTTTTACATATATCAAAATGACACCAAATCCGGCGACTTTACCTATGGTGATAGTTTAAAAATATGTCTTAATGAATCTGATAAAATAACTCCGAATGACACTACTATAATTTGTAATACTCAATGTGATCAAAGCACGATTGTATATCTGTATTATTTTCGACAGGATAAAAACCTAAATAATTTTCTTGATTGTATGTTTAATTCATATACGAAATCGAGTCAAATGAAAACCGGATATTCGATAAATAAATCTTTGCAGGAAGAAATAAATAATTATGTAAGTTTGCATCCTTTAAAAAACAACATAATTAATGTATCTGATACAATAACAATTTTAAATTCGAACGAAACAGAATTGACAAAAAAATGCTATATAATTCAACATTCAAAATTAAATCAGTTTAATCATGAAAACTACACAATAATTGAAAATGGATTTTATGATACATTGATCAGAAAATAGAACAATAAACCGTCTTGCTGGAATGAAGTGGTTCTTTTGTTTTAGCAAAGTGTTTTTTTGATATTTGCGTCTTTTTTTGCTATTTACTATTTTGCTTTTTTATGTTATTATATTTTTAAATCAAATTAATGGGGTTTTATTTATGGGTCTTTGGGATAAGGAATATATCGGTCTTTGTAAAAAAATACTAACTACCGGCACAGAAGTTGAAAACAGAACAGGTGTAAATACGATTAAGATTCCGTCTCATCATTTTCAGCTTGATATCGGTGAAGAATTTCCGATTTTAACTACAAAACAGCTGTTTATTCGTCAAGCGGTTCTTGAAATGCTTTGGATATATCAAGCTCAATCAAATGATGTCCGCTGGCTTCAAGAGCGTGATGTAAACATTTGGAACGAGTGGGAAATTGACGATGAAGGTTATTGGAATGCAACGCAAATGCTACCCGATGAAAACGGTAAGCTGTTAAAGCAAAATATCCATAAGTTTTTCGGTAAAGAATACTCGCATACTATCGGTACGGCATACGGTTATATTGTTAATAAGTTTCAAATGACTCAGAACTTAATTGATAAAATTCAAAATCATCCTGAAGACCGCAGAATGGTTATGACTCTTTGGCAAAACGATTATCTTGAAACCGCCGTTCTTCCGAGTTGTGTCTGGTCAAGTGAATGGGATGTTACGAACGGAAAGCTTAATTGTTGGGTTCATCAAAGAAGCTGTGATGTTCCGCTTGGACTGCCGTTTAATGTTACTCAGTATTCGGTACTTAATTGTATGCTTGCACAGGTTTGCGGATTAAAGCCGGGTACTATTGATTGGTCGATTAAAGACGCACATATTTATGTTAATCAAGTTGACGGTATTAGAGAACAAATCAGAAGATTTGACGAACAGGGTGATTTGCCGGCACCTCAATTTTGGCTTAATCCGGAAGTTAAAGACTTCTTTGAATTTGATAATTCAAGAGATTGTAAAGATGTTAAATTACTTAATTACGAGCATCTCGGAAAAATAAAGTTTCCGATTGCTCAGTAAGGAGAAAATATGTCAATTTCTATGATTGCCGCAGTAGGCAAAAATCTTGAACTTGGTAAAAACAACGATTTAATATGGCATTTTAAAGAGGATATGAAATTTTTTAAAGAAACGACCATGGGTCATCCTGTCATTATGGGCAGAAAAACATTTGAGTCGCTTCCCAAGGCACTTCCGGGAAGAAGAAACATTGTCATTTCTTCAAATCCTTATTACAAAGCTGACGGTGCGGAAATCGTCACTTCAATAAATGAGGCGCTTGAAATTGCCAAAAAAGAAGATGTGTTTATTATCGGAGGCGGTAGAATATATAAGGAGTTCTTACCTTATGCCGATAATCTTTATTTAACTGAAATAAATGCAGTATGTAATGATGCCGACACATATTTTCCTCGTTTTAACAAAAGTGATTATATTAAAGAGATTGTTAATTATTACGAAGTAAACGGAACAGAATTTTACCATGTAATATATAAAAAATAATGTGTCAGAGAGCCTTTTTATTTCGAAAGGCTCTTATATATTTTGTAAAAACAGGGAATAATATTGTAAAAATATTTTAATTTCCTATTGACAAAGTAGGAAATAAGTTATATATTATAGGTCGAAAAACCTATAAAGTTAATAGGAATAAAAAGGCAGGTTTATAATATGGCAACTATTTATGTTGATAATGCTGCAACCACACAACTTTCAAACACCGCTTTGGAAGCTATGAAACCAATGATGCAGGAGATTTACGGTAATCCGTCATCACTTCATCATATCGGTCAAATTGCCAAAGAGCATCTTGAAGATGCAAGAGCAAGGGCTGCAAAATGTATAAATGCAAATTCAAACGAGATTTACTTTACATCTGGCGGAAGTGAAGCCGACAATCAGGCTATTCTCACTGCTGCATATAACGGTGCCAAAAAAGGTAAAAAGCATATTATATCTTCAAAATTTGAACATCACGCTGTTCTTCATACTCTTGACAAGCTTGCAAAAGAAGGTTTTGAGATTGAGCTTCTCGATGTTTATCATGACGGTATTGTTAAAGTAGAAGATATTAAAGAAGCAATAAGAGAAGACACTGCACTTGTCACAATTATGGCTGCGAATAACGAGGTAGGCACAATTCAGCCTATTAAAGAAATTGGCGCAGTATGTAAAGAAAAAGGTGTTTTGTTCCATACAGACGCAGTTCAGGCGTTCGGACATATTCCGATTGATGTTGTTGATATGAACATTGATATGCTTTCAATTTCTGCACATAAATTTCACGGTCCTAAGGGCGTTGGTATTTTGTACTGCCGAAAGGGTATTCTTCTTCAAAACCTTATTAACGGCGGTGCTCAAGAACGAGGCAAAAGAGCCGGAACAGAGAACATGGCTTCCATCGTAGGTATGGCTGCCGCAATGGAAGAAGCTGTTAATAATCTTGATAAAAACGCAAAATATGTAACCGCTCTTCGCGATAAAATTATCGACGGATGTTCCGATATCGAGCTTCACACATTAAACGGAGACAGATATAACAGACTTCCCGGAACTATTAATTTCAGTTTTGAAGGAATTGAAGGAGAGGGACTTATTCTTCTTCTTGACCAAGACGGTATTTGTTCTTCTTCAGGCTCGGCTTGTACAAGCGGTTCTCTTGACCCGTCACATGTGTTGTTATCTATGGGTGTTCCTGTAGCAAGTGCACACGGCTCGCTT
Source organism: bacterium (assembly GCA_963661495.1). GTDB lineage: Bacteria > Bacillota > Clostridia > Oscillospirales > Acutalibacteraceae > Eubacterium_R. The sequence continues at coordinate 64,325 of CAVLCA010000001.1, read as the reverse complement.
CGTCTTTCACTTTGCGAATACAACACCGAAGAAGAAGCGGATATAATTATCAATTCAATCCATAAGGTTGTAACATATTTAAGATCAATTTCTCCGGTTTGGGAGAAAATTCAAAATGGAGAGGTAGTAGAATAATGGCATTATATTCAGAAAAAGTAATGGATCACTTTACAAATCCAAGAAATGTCGGTAAAATTGAAGATGCTGACGGTGTCGGTGAAGTAGGTAACGCTAAATGCGGCGATATTATGAAAATATATCTTAAAATCGATGAAAATCATGTTATCACCGATGTAAAATTTAATACTTTCGGTTGTGCATCTGCAATCGCATCAAGTTCAATGGCAACTTGTCTTATAAAGGGAAAGCCTGTAAGTGAAGCTGTAGAACTTTCCAACAAAGCTGTTGTTGAAGCTCTTGACGGATTGCCACCGGTAAAAATCCACTGTTCTGTACTTGCTGAAGAAGCAATTAAGACAGCTGTTAAGGATTATTACGACAAAAACGGTATCGAGTATGATCCCGACACATTTAAGGAAAAGGAAGTTCACGAATAAGTTAAATTAATTCGTGATGCTTAGGAGTAGGTTATGGCTTTAAAAGACATACAAGAGGAAATTTTAAAATTAAAAAAAGAAAAAGATATTTGTATTTTGGCACATTGCTACCAATCACCTGATATACTTGAAGTTGCCGATTTTGTCGGTGACAGCTTCGCTTTGTCAGTGTCCGCTTCAAAAGTAACGAACAAAACCGTTATTATGTGCGGCGTAAGATTTATGGCGGAAACAGTAAAGATTTTATCGCCGGATAAAAAAGTTATTCTTGCAAACGGTGATGCAGGTTGCCCAATGGCTGAAATGATGGATAAAGAACTAATTGAACAGGTCAAAGAGCAATATCCCGAGTATACGGTTGTGGCATATATTAACACAACAAGCGAACTAAAAACAGTTTGTGATGTTTGCGTAACATCGTCATCTGCACTTAAAATTTGCAGAAGCCTTGATACAGATAAAATTTTGTTTATTCCGGATAAAAATCTTGGTTCGTATATTGCAAAGCAGTTGCCGGAAAAAGAATTTAAACTTCTTTCGGGCGGTTGTCCTACACACGCAAGAATGGGAATATCGGAAGTCAGAAAAGCTAAAGCCGCTCATCCGAACGCTTTGTTTCTTGTTCATCCGGAATGTGTTCCCGAAGTTGTTGCCGAAGCTGATTATGTTGGCTCAACAACCGGAATTATGAATTATGCAAAAGAAAGCGATGCTAAAGAATTTATCATCGGAACTGAAAGCAGTATTGTTTCTCACTTACAAATTGCTTGCCCGGATAAAATGTTTTATCCGCTTTCAAAAGACCTCGTATGTCATAATATGAAACTTACAACTATTGTTGATGTTCTTAATTCGGTTAAAGGCATCGGTGGCGACGAAATCGAACTTGACGAAGATGTAAGAATCGGTGCAAAGCGTTGCATTGATAAAATGATTGAACTGGGTTAATATATGAAAAAAGCTATTATTGCAATGAGCGGCGGTGTCGATTCAAGCGTTGCCGCTCTTTTTATGAAAGAACACGGCTACGAGTGTATCGGTGCAACAATGAAGTTGTATGATAACGAAGACATCGGCATTAGTAGGGAAAAGACTTGCTGTTCTCTTGACGATATAGAAGATGCCAGAGCAGTCGCATATAAACTCGGGATGCCTTATTATGTTTTTAATTTCAAAGATGAATTCGAAGAAAAAGTAATCGATAAATTTATCTCAACATACGAAGCCGGCGGAACGCCAAATCCTTGTATTGACTGTAACAGATATCTTAAATTTGAAAAACTTATGAAGCGTATGGAAGAATTGCAATACGATTGTGTTGTTACAGGACATTACGCCGATATTGAATTTGTAGACGGCAGATATATGTTGAAAAAAGGCAAGGACTTATCAAAAGACCAAAGCTATGTTCTTTATTCGCTTACTCAATATCAACTTGCACATACTGTTTTTCCGTTAGGTAAATATTCAAAAGATGAAATAAGAAAAGTTGCCGAAAAGCACGGCTTTATTAATGCACGAAAGCGTGACAGTCAGGATATTTGTTTTGTTCCGAACGGAGACTACTCAAAGTTTATTGAAACGCACAGGGGGATTGTTTATCCAAGCGGAAATTTCGTTGATAAAAACGGCAATGTTCTTGGTAAACATAACGGTTTGATACGATATACAATCGGTCAACGAAAAGGTCTTAACATTGCTCTCGGGCACCCTGTTTATGTCATAAGCAAAGATATTAAGAACAACACTGTTGTTTTGGGTTCAAATGAAGATTTGAACACTTCAAAACTTACTGCTGTCGATTTTAATTGGATTGCCGAAAAGCCAAACGGTAAAATACATTGTGCAGCAAAAACAAGATATAATATGAAAGAAGTTCCGTGTACGGTGTATTGTGAAGAAGACCGTGTAATTGTTGAGTTTGACACTCCTGTCAGAGCAATCACAGCCGGACAAGCCGTCGTTTTATATGACGGAGAATATGTTCTCGGCGGCGGTACAATAGAATAAATTTGCTTATTAACGAAAATTTCATTAATTATTCATTTTGTTTTATTGAATTTATTTGAAAAAGTTGTATAATAAAGTCATAAATTGAAAAAAGGTGGAAGACATATAATGGTTTCTCCAACCAATACGGCATTGACTGTTTCGGAGTCGGTATTAATGTTTCTCTTTTCATTGTTTCTCCTCTAACCGATGTCTTTAAAAAGGCTCCAATCCACCTTCTTTTATAATAATTTTTTTGTAAACATCCGTATTTTTAACTCGGATGTTTATTTTTTGTAACAAAAATGTTATTTTTTCTTAAATTACTATTTATTTTATATATGGAATCTGTTATAATTAATTTATATATTGTCTGTAAAGGAGAGCACACATGAAATATTTCAAATTTTTTGTTTGCGTTGTTATAATTGCGGCTATGTTCTCCGGTTGCAGTTTCAGACTCGCGTCTTCTGTTTATGATTTAATTTCAGCAGTTGCTCCTTTTGGTGATAATGCCGATGTTAAAAGTGCACTTGACAGTTTTATGGCATCAGGATATTCTTTAAAAAATCCTTCGTCCGGTGAATATATAACATCATATAATTTTTATGACTTGGACGGTGACGACAAAGAGGAAGCAGTTGCTTTTTACGAGCCCAACGATAATCTCGGAACAATTCGTATGGCAATAATTAAGGAATACTCCGGAACATGGAAGGTTGTTTCTGATATAACAGGTTACGGAGATGATGCATATCGCCTTGATTTTGCCGATATCAATAACGACGGTAAAGATGAAATTTTAGTTTGTTGGAACACAATCTCAAATTCAAACAGTCATTCGTTTGTTGTATATAACTTAAAATTTGAAGATACAAATTTTGAAATCAGTCAAATTAACACAGATGAAATTTATCTCAACAATTATGTTATTGTTGATTTTAAGCAAAACGGCAACAATGAAATTTTAATGTTTGAAATCAATTCCGGAAGCAAAACAAGTGCTAAAGCTGAACTTTATTCCGTAAACAATAATGAATTCAAATTAAAAGGCGAAACAAAACTTGATTCGCGTATAATTTCATACAGAAATATTAATGTTGAACAAGCCGAAAATGATGTAAGAGTCTATGCGGACGCAATCGGGTCAAACGGCGGAAGCATACGAACTGAAATTATTTATTGGTCAAATATGTATAGTTCTATTGTGTCTCCGTTTTATAATTACTCAACAGGCAGGACTTCCGGAACTTACAGAAGTTGTTTAGTAAATTCGGCTGATATAAATGATGACGAAAGAATTGAAATTCCTACCGATATTACTCTTAAAGGATTGCCTAAAAATATCAAATCACTAAATTGGAAAATTTATAACAAAACAGTCCTTGTGCATAAAGTGTACTCGCTTTACATTACAGACGATAATTATAACATTATAATTCCTGATGAATATTTTAAAAGCATTTCTGTTTCTTATAACCAAAAAACAAAAGAAATGACTGTTCTCAATAAGAAAAACAAGAAAACTGTTTTTTCGATTATGCCGGTTCTAAAAGCTGTTTACGATGAAAAATCATATGAAGGATATAGCGTTATTCTTGACAAATCGGGATATTATTATCTTGCAAAAACAGGCAATGATGAAAAAATAAAAATTTTAATTGATGAATTAAAAAAATACATCAAAATTTGTTAATTTTACTGTTTAAGAAAGGTATGGTGTAAATATGAAAAAGGTTCTTGTAGCCGAAGATGAAGAATCCATCAGAGAGTTTATTGTTATAAACCTTTCTCGTTCCGGATATACGGTTGAACAAGCAGAAAACGGACTTGTTGCACTTCAAAAATTCAAACAGGATGAAGACGGTTTTGATGTCGCAATTTTGGATATTATGATGCCTGAACTTGACGGACTGACCGTATGTAAAGAACTTAGAAAACTTTCGTCGGATTTGGGTATTATTATGCTTAGTGCAAAAACTCAAGAAATGGACAAGGTGACAGGTTTGCTGTTCGGCGCAGACGATTATGTCACAAAACCATTCTCACCAAGTGAACTTATGGCAAGAGTTGACGCTATTTACAGAAGAGTTGAAATGACCAGAGGTTTTAAAAAAGGCGAAGCAAATTCCGACAATATCGTTCTTGATGAATTTGAACTTAATCTTCGCAACCGCACTCTTTTGAAATCCGGTAATATGATTGAACTTACGCAGGTTGAATTTCAAATAGTTGAGTATTTCTTCCGTAATCCCAATGCCGCATTGTCAAGAAATGATATATTAAAGCAGGTATGGGGGGCAAATTATTTCGGAGATGAAAAAATTGTTGATGTAAACATCCGCAGACTTCGTATGAAAATTGAAGATAATCCTTCGAGTCCTACAAGACTTGTTACAATTTGGGGTCTGGGATACAAATGGATTACAAGCGAACAATGAACAGAAAGTTGAGTTTTTTAACAAATGAATAAAGATTTTAATGCTAATTTTATTAAAAAATTTAAAAGCAAAAAAATCGAAGGTATTACTAAGAGATGGTTAATTTTAATTATCGGATTAATTGTTTTGCTGTTTACTGTTGCATTTATTGTTTGCACATCACTTATCAAAGTTTATTATTATAATTCGGTTGAAAGTATCGTTAACTCGGCAGCTTCCGATTCTGCCGTAAATTATTTTGAAAACAACATCAATAACGGTGAATCGTTGGAATCGTCTGCCGCTTTATATATTGATACATATTCAAACAAAGACTCTACAACTGTTTGGATTGTTGATAATGAAGAAAATGTTATCATATCTTCAAACGGTTTCGGAGTTAAAAAACAAAAAATGCCCGACTATGAAGCGGCTATGGAAAATTCAGACGGTAAAGGTAAATTTGTCGGTAAGCTTTCAAACGGACAAAAGGTTATGGCGGTATGCAGAATTATAAAAAGTTCCGATAATACAAAAGTCGGTGCAATACGCGTAATGACAGCTATTGACAATGTTGACCGTCAAATTGCAAGTATGTCAATTCTTATCGCACTTATATTTTTAATCATTCTTGCTATAATTGTACTGTCAAATCTTTATTTTATAAGAACGATTATTACTCCGCTAAAAGAGGTTAATCAGGCAACAAAAAAAATAGCGGAAGGTAATCTCGATGTAAGAATCGAAAAAAAGTACAACGACGAAATTGGTGACCTTTCAGACAGTATCAATACAATGGCTTCTGAAATAGCTACGGCGGACAAAATGAAGAATGATTTTATATCAACCATTTCTCACGAACTTCGCACGCCGCTCACATCAATTAAAGGATGGGGCGAAACACTTACACTCGGTAATCAGGACAATGTTGACGAACTTACGCAAAAAGGATTGCAAGTCATTGTAAAAGAAGCCGGAAGACTTGAAGGCTTTGTTGAAGAATTGCTTGATTTTTCAAGACTTCAAAGTGGACGAATGACACTTCGACTTGTAAATATTGATATCCTTGCCGAACTTGAAGAAACACTTTTTACATTTATAGAACGCGCTGTCAGAGAGGGCTATGAAGTTAAATACAGCATACCGGAGGTTCCGTGTATAGCTAACGCCGACGCTAACCGTCTCAAACAAGTGTTTATGAATATTCTTGATAATGCATTAAAATATTCACGACCCGGAAGCAAAATACTTGTCAAAGCCGAATTTGAAAAAAGGGACGACAAAGATTTTGTGAAAATCGCAATTGCCGATCAAGGTTGCGGTATTTCTGCCGAAGACTTGCCACATGTAAAAGAAAAATTTTATAAGGCTAATGTTAGTGTAAAAGGTTCCGGTATAGGTCTTGCCGTAACAACCGAAATTGTAAATTTACATAACGGATATTTGGATATAGACAGTGTTGAAGGAAAAGGAACTTTGGTTACAATTCATCTTCCTTTACTTGAAACGCCATCACAAAATTAACTGAAAGGCTGAATTAATGAGTAAGAAACAACATATAACCTCAGTAGGCGGTCAAGCTCTCATTGAGGGCGTTATGATGCAGGGACCGAAAGGTATTGCAACTGCTGTCAGAAAAACCGACAATTCCATTCTCGTTGAATATCACGAGTTTAACCACCTTAAAGATAAATATAAATTCTTTGGGATTCCGATTATTCGAGGTATCGTAGCTTTTTTTGAATCTATGATTATGGGATATAAACTATTGATGTATTCTGCTGAAGCATCCGGGATGGAAGACCTTGAAGATGTTGAAATGAATAAGTTTGAAAAGTGGATAACCGATAAGCTTGGCGATAAGTTTATGAATATAATTATGGGCTTTGCCAGCGTTTTAGGATTTGCACTTGCTTTTTTGATTTTCTTTTTTCTTCCGGTATTTATATTTAATAAAATCAATGCAGCAACAAATATGGCACTTACTCCGTGGCAGGGAACTATTGAGGGTTGTATGAAAATTGTTATTTTCGTAGTTTATATGCTATTGGTTTCACAAATGAAAGACATAAAAAGATTGTTCAAATATCACGGTGCCGAACACAAAAGTATTGCTTGCTATGAATCGGGCGAAGAACTGACTGTTGAAAATGTAAGAAAAAGCTGTCGCTTTCATCCGAGATGCGGTACTTCATTTATGTTTGTAATGCTCATTTTAAGCATTGTTATTGTAACGCTTCTTTCGCTTGTTGTTCCATCTGAACTTAAACAGAATACCATCGCTTGGATGCTGATAAAACTTCCGCTTATACCAATCATTATGGGTATCGGTTACGAGTTTATCAGATATGCCGGAAAACACGATAATTTATTTGTAAAAATCGTTTCTGCCCCCGGTCTTTGGATGCAAAGAATAACAACTAAAGAACCTGAAGACGATATTATTGAAGTAGGTATTGCTTCAATTAAAGCAGTAATAACAGATAATATCGAGGATGATGAAATTAAACGATGAATGTTAAAGAAGCATACAGCTACAGCATAAACTTTTTACAGGCAAATAATGTTGATGAGGCTGATTTTAAAGCCCTGACTGTCGTTTGCTATGTTGCAGGAATAAAAAACAGCGAATATTATGCTCATAAAGAAGATTTTGTGATTATGAAACAGCTTGCCGATTGTCTATGGAGACTTAAAACAGGTGAACCGCTTCAATATGTTATAGGTAAATGGGATTTTTACGAGAGCGAATTCTATGTCGGTGAAGGTGTTCTTATTCCAAGACCGGAAACCGAAGAACTTGTAGAACTTGCCGTAAATCATTTGAAAACAATTTCTAACCCTGTTGTTATTGATCTTTGCTCCGGAAGCGGTTGTATCGGTATTAGCATTGCAAGAGCAGTACCGAATTCAAAGGTCTATTGCATAGAAAAGAGTAACGACGCATTTAAATATTTGGAAAAGAATGCAAAAAAAATTGATAATGTCATCTTGATTAATGACGATATTTTTAATAGTATCGATACTGAAAATGCTGATTTGATTATTTCAAATCCTCCGTATATAAAATCGGGAGCACTTGATTCGTTGCAAGCTGAAGTAAAAAAAGAACCGAAAATGGCTCTTGACGGTGGTGAAGACGGGTTCGATTTTTATCGAATAATCAACAGTAAATGGTCAGAAAAACTTAAATCAAACGGTGTGTTGATGCTTGAAATAGGTGAAGATCAAGGGCAAAGTATTGTTGATGTTTTAACAGAATTTAATGATGTTCAAGTAAAAAAGGATATGTATGGCAATAACAGAATAGTTGTTGCAAAAAGGTGATTTTATGATTTCAATTTTCAGATATATACAACAAGGAGAATACTTACTCGCGATTATAGCTGTTCTTTCAAGATGCTTTGTTGTATTTTGTTGTTTGCCGATTCACGAATTAGCACACGGACTTATGGCACATTGGCTTGGAGACGACACAGCAAAAAGGGAAGGCAGGTTGTCAATTAATCCTTTTTCTCACCTCAATCCAATCGGTACGGTTATGATTTTTCTTTTCGGTATCGGTTATGCCAATCCGGTTCCGATTAATCCGAGAAACTTTAAAAACGAAAAAAGCGGTATGGCTTTAACGGCTCTTGCCGGACCGCTTGCAAATCTTCTTATGGGATTTGTTTCTGTTTGGGGATTTTTTATATTTGCAAAATTCACTGGCTCAACTGCTATCGGAAATGCTATTGCATATTTCTTTCTATACGCCGCACAAATAAATGTTATGCTTGCGGTATTCAATTTGTTTCCTATTCCGCCGCTTGACGGTTCAAAAATTTTAGCCGCTGTTTTACCGGACAGAGCATACTATAAATATATGATGTATGAGCGATATGTAATGATAGCTCTTATGATTTTACTCTTTACAGGCATTCTCGATACGCCTATTTCATTTTTAACAAACAAACTTTTAAATTTCATATCAATACTTCCTAATTTAGTGTTCCGTCTTTATTAAAATGAGGCTTTATGGATAATTTAACATACAAAATTGAGGTGTTTGAAGGGCCGATGGATCTCCTTTTACACCTTATAAGTAAACATAAATTAAATATTAATGATATTCCTATTGTAGAACTTGTAAATCAGTATCTTGATTATGTTCGTCAAATGGAAGAGGCTGATTTTGATGTTGCAGGCGACTTTCTTGAAATGGCGGCAAGATTAATTTATATTAAAACTGTATCTTTGCTTCCTCGTCACGAAGAAGCCGAAGTGTTAAAAAAAGAACTTACGGGAGAGTTGATAGAATATCGTGACTGTAAACTTATGGCTGAAAAGCTCTCAAATCAAACGGAAGGATTTGGTAGATTTGTTCGTCAACCGCAAGGCGGTTGGGTTAATTATGATTACGAACGATTTCACGAACCCGATGAGCTTTTGGAAGCATACATCAATGTTGCAGGTAAAGCACAAAGAAGACTTCCTCCGCCAATCGATTCATTTAAAATAATTGTAGCTAAAAAATTTGTTAATGTTGCTTCCAAAGTAAGAACTGTAATGCGTAAATTATGGAGTGGCAAAAAGGTTAATTTTTTATCTCTTTTTGACGGAGCAAAATCAAAATCTGATATTGTTGCAACCTTTTTAGCAGTTTTAGAACTAACAAAAACAAAAAAGATTACGGTTGAAGGCGATATGCATAACCCAACTGTGAAAATAGTTAACGAAACCAAAGAGGAAAATAATTTTGAATAAAACAGAAAATTTGATATCAACGCTTGAAGCAATACTTTTTGCTGCCGGAGACCCGGTTGAGCCTACAAAACTTGCAGAAGTTCTTGATATTGATATAGAAACAATTGAAAAAATGCTTGAGCATTTGGGTGCACAATACGATGAACGCAATTCAGGATTGATGTTAATCAGAGTGGATAACAAATATCAAATTTGTACAAGAGAAAAGTACAGCGACGAGGTGCGTAAATTAATGGAAATCAAAAAAAATGCTCCGCTTAGTAATGCCGCCTTTGAAGTACTTGCTGTTATAGCATATAACAAAACCGTTACGCGTTCTTTTATTGAACAGGTCAGAGGCGTAGATTGCTCCGGACCGATTTCGTCTCTTGTACAAAAAGGTCTTATTGAAGAAAAGGGGAGAATGGATTTGCCCGGCAGACCGCTTATTTACGGAACTACAGACAGATTTTTAAGATGTTTCTCTCTCAATTCTCTTGAAGATTTACCCGATTTGCCTAAAACAGAAGAAGTTCAAAACATTGCCAAAGATGACAGTCAAACTTCTTTATTTGACAATGAAAATAAATCTGATATACTAAAAGAAAAAGAAATATCCGAAATTGCTCATATTGAGGAGGAGTAAATGAAAACTTTTCTCATAATTTTGGCTGTTATTGTTATACTTTTTACAATTATACTTTCGCTGTCAGCCGAAGCAACAATCATCTACGATAATGGTTGGCATACAACTGTTCAGGTACTTTTCATAAAAAAAGACATTGAACTTTCAAAAATTTTAAACTTCGTTTTGTTTCCCGACAAGGCAGGTAAAGAAGTTGCGGAAAAGCAAAAAGAAAAAAAGGAAGACAAGCCTAAAACTTCGCCTTCGGTCGAACCAAATAATAAAAAATCGGAAGTCAATCAACCGAAAAAGGAAAATGTTCAAGAAAAAAAGAATCCTATTGCCAAAATCATTGACGAAGACGGCATAGTGGGCATTATGCTTTTAGCATCAAATTTAGTAGAAACATTAAATACTGCAGCAATTACTTTATTTAAAGGTTTGCATATTTACTCATTATATGTTAGAATAATAGTCGGTGGTGCCGATGCAGATGAAATTGCTCGTGCTTACGGTAGAATTTGCGGATTTTATTATCCTTTAAAAGGTATAATTTTAAACGGAATGAAGGTTGACCAATTTGACGATTATATACAACCGGATTTTATCTTACCTGCAAATGAATATGAATTTCAGCTTATCGCTTCAATGAATGTTGCACTGATTTTAAAAATAGGTATTAAAGCAGGAGCAAAATTCCTGGTTAACTTAATAAAAAATAAGTAATAAATATAAGGGGAAAGAATTATGAAAGAAACTCCGGTAAACAAAATAATGGAATCAACACTTGAAAAGATGAGAGAAATGGTTGATGTTTCAACCATTATCGGTGAACCTATGGTAACAGGTGATACAACCCTTATTCCTGTTTCAAAGGTTACTTACGGATTTACTTCCGGCGGAACCGACCTTCCTTCAAAGCAAAACAAGGAACTTTTCGGCGGTGCCGGCGGTGGCGGTATCTCTATTACTCCAGTTGCTTTTATTGTTATTCAGGATTCCAAGGTTAGACTTATGCAAATCAACAATTATACTTCATCTGCAGACAGAGCTATTGCGATGATTCCTGAACTTGTTGATAAGATTACAGAACTCACCGAGGCAAAGAAAAAAGATTCGGCTACTGATAAAAAAGCAGAATAATTTTTAATTAAATAGAATCACCTGCATATATTTATGTAGGTGATTGTTTTGTGTAAAAAGTTTATATGTATTCTATGTGCTGTTATTATTTTAATTCCGTTTTCGGCATATGCTAAAACCGATAATATTTCTGCTCAAAAGGCAGTTGTAATTGATAAATCGACTTTAACCGTTTTATACAAAAAAGCAAGCAATGAAAAATGTTCTATGGCGTCTACAACAAAAATTATGACTTGCCTTATAGCTTGTGAAAAGCTTAAACAAAATGATGTTGTAACAATTACAAGTCAAATGCTTGATAACACTGAGGGTTCTCTGATTTATCTTAAAGTAGGGGATAAAATAACGGTTTCAGACCTTGTTATCGGTGCAATGTTGGCTTCCGGGAACGATGCGGCAAATGCTCTTGCTGTTTATGTATCCGGAAGTATTCCCGAATTTTTGAATCTTATGAATTCATATGCCCGTGAATTCAAAATGAACAATACGCATTTTGAAACGCCGTCAGGGCTTGACAGTAAAAATCACTATTCAACGGCTTACGATATGGCTTTATTAACATCCCACGCTCTTGATAACAAACTCTTTGCTTATATTTGCAAACTTCAAAAAGCAGATATAAAAATTAACAGTGAAACGCAAACTGTTTATAATCACAACAAACTTCTGTATCAAACAGAAAATTGCGTAGGAGTAAAAACAGGTTTTACTGAGAAATCCGGCAGATGTCTTGTAAGTGCATATGATTATAAAGGAAGTACAATTATAATTGTCACATTAAACGATTGTGACGATTGGAACGACCATAAAAAATTACTTGAATATGTAAAAAGCTTATATAAAACTTTATCAAAGGTTGAAACCGTATCAATTAGCTGTGTAGGTTCAAGCAGAAAAAAGATTGTATGTAAAGCGTCATATGACATTTCGTATCTTGATAATTTAACATATAAATTTTATTATTATCCGATATTGTACGCACCGATTCTTAAAAATACAAAAGTCGGTAAAATGAAAATATATTCAAACAACAAATTAATTAGGACTGTAGATATTATAGTTCCGGAAAGTGTAAAATTATGGCAAATAACGAAGTAAGATTACAAAAATTTATGGCTGAACAGGGAGTTGCTTCAAGAAGAAAAAGCGAAGATTTAATTCGTGCAGGCAAGGTTAAAGTTAACGGTCATATTGCCGAAATCGGTATGAAAATCAATCCTCGAAAAGATTTGGTTACAGTCGGCAAACAAAAACTAACAAATGTAAAAAACAGAAAAATGGTTTATATTATGCTTAACAAGCCTCGAGGATATGTAACTACCGTATCTGATGAACTCGGCAGAAAGACTGTTATGGATTTATTGCCGGACTTCGGTTGCAGAATTTATCCGGTCGGCAGACTTGATAAGGACAGTGAAGGTCTTTTGCTTTTAACAAATGACGGTTCATTTACAAATTGTATGACTCATCCGTCACACGAATATGCAAAAGTATATCGTGTAACTGTCAGACCGTCTGTGAATGACGAAATTTTATTTAATCTTCGTAACGGTATTGAAATTGACGGTAGAAAAACCGCTCCGTGCGAAGTTACTGTTTTAACCGAAGAAGAAAACAGGGTAGTTCTTGAATTTATACTTCACGAGGGCAGAAATCGTCAGATAAGAAAAATGTGCGAAAGTCAAGGACTTGAAGTAGCACGATTAAAAAGAATTTCTGTTGGACCAATAAAACTCGGTATGTTAAAACAGGGCGATTATAAAGAATTGTCCGAACAAGATGTTAAAAAACTTCTTCGTTCGGCAGGACATAAAGAAAATTAACAAAAAGTCGGAGATTTTCTCTGACTTTTTTGAAATTTAAGGTTGATATTATCTCAAAATAATGTTAATATTAATGATAGGTCATTTTGAAATTTTTATATATCAAAAGAGCTTATTATACTCGTAAGGAGGATTATTAATGGGTAATTCAAACGAAGAGAATATTGCAGTTCAAAGACTTTCTTCTCTTTTTGATGACGGCATTTTTACCGAGATTGATCCGTTTGCAAAAGGCGAAAACGGAGAAGTTGAAGTTGCTATCGGTTACGGTTATGTAAACGGTACGGAATGCTATGCTTTTGCACAAGACAGTAATGTAAACAGCGGTGCTGTAACCGTTGCGCAATGTGCAAAAATTTTGAAAGTGTTTTCTTTGGCAAAGAAAACAGGTTGCGGCATTGTCGGTATTTATGATTCAAACGGCGTTCAGCTTACTCAGGGCTTTGAAGTTCTTAACGCTTTCGGTGAAGTTGTAAAAGCCGCTTCGATGCTTTCGGGAGTTGTTCCTCAAATCAGTGTTATCGCCGGAGCTTGTCTTGGCACATCGGCTCTTATAGCTAATATGGCAGATGTTGTCATTGCAGTTAAAGACAGTGATTTTTATATAACTGCACCGAGCGATATAACTATAGATGAAAGTGCTAAAGAGGGAACTTTAGACATCGTATGCGACAATATTGCGTCTGCAATCAGTGAAGCAAAAAATGTTATTTGCATGCTTCCTAAAAACAATCTATACAGTGCTCCTATGGTTGATTTTGAATATTCGGCTCCTTCAGTATTAGCAGTTGACGGTTCATCTGTTAATGATATTGTCAACTCAATTCTCGATTCAACAATTTCTGTTGAATTCAAAGCCGAATACGGAAAAAATGTTATTACAAAACTTGGTACTGTTGAAGGTTCAACTGTAGGTGTTATTGCCTTTAACAATGAAGAAATGTGTCCGAATTGTGCTTATAAAGCAGAAGCAATGGTTAAACTTTGCGACGCATTTAATATTCCTGTTATTACTGTTGCAAATTCAACAGGGCTTACAAAAGATAAGAATTCTCAAATGCTTGTTGCCGCTACAAAGCTTACATCTGCTTATGCAAGCTCAACTTGTCCGAAAATCAGCTTGATAACAGGACAGGCTATTGGTGCATCATATATTATTCTTGCCGGCAAAGGTTCAAATGCCGATGTCACTTTAGCATGGCAAAACGCAGTTGCATCTCCGCTTGATGTTGAGGCTGCTGTTGCATTTCTTTATAATGAACGACTTGCAAACGGCGAAAACAGGGCGAAGCTTGAAAAGGAATATACAGAAACTGTCGGTTCAGCATTCACGGCGGCGGCTTGCGGTGCTGTTGATGATGTATTCCCGGCTGAAGAAACAAGAACCAAAATTGCTTCTTATCTTGATATGCTTATGAGCAAGAGAGAAACAACAATTCCAAGAAAACATTCTGTTAAATAATCGGAGGATAAAAAAATGAAAAATTATACAATTACAGTAAATGGAACACCATACAATGTTACAGTTGAAGAGGGCACTGCATCAGCAGCTCCTGTTGCAGCAGTTCCTACACCGGCACCTGCCGCTGCTCCGGCTCCTCAGGAAACTCCAAAAGCTGCTCCTGCACAGGTTGCTTCAGCACCTGCCGCAGCCGGAAGCATTAAAGTTGACGCTCCTATGCCGGGTAACATTCTTGATGTAAAAGTATCAAACGGCACAGCTGTAAAAGCAGGACAGGTACTTGTTATTCTTGAAGCTATGAAGATGGAAAATGAAATTGTTGCTCCTCAAGACGGAACAGTTGCTTCAATTAATGTTAATAAGGGCGACACTGTAGAAGCAGGTCAAACTCTCGTCACATTGGCATAAGAGGTGTACTATGGCTAAAATCGGAATTACTGAAACCGTTCTTCGTGACGCACATCAGTCTTTGATTGCAACGCGTATGAGAACGGAGGAATTCGTTGACATTCTTCCTCAAATGGACAAAATCGGCTATCATTCATTAGAGTGCTGGGGCGGTGCAACATTTGATTCGTGTCTTCGTTTCCTTGATGAAGATCCTTGGGAAAGACTTCGTACAATTAGAAAAAAATGTCCTAACACAAAACTTCAAATGCTTTTCAGAGGACAAAATATGCTCGGCTACCGTCATTACAGCGATGAAGTAGTTGACTATTTTGTAAAGAAAAGCATTGATAACGGTATTGATATTCTTCGTATTTTTGACGCACTTAACGATGTTCGTAATCTTGAAACTGCAATTAACGCGGCAAATAAATACGGCGGACATGTACAAGCCGCAATTTCTTATACAACAGGTCCTGTATTTGATGTTGATTATTACTGTCACTATGCAAAGCAACTTGAAAATGCAGGTGCTTCATCAATTTGTATCAAAGATATGGCAGGTCTTCTTACTCCGTACGGAACTTACGATTTGGTTAAAGCGTTAAAAGAAACCGTTAAAATACCGATCCAGCTCCATACTCACTACACTTCCGGACTTGCTTCTATGGTTCTTCTTAAAGGTATCGAAGCCGGTGTTGATGTTATTGATACTGCTATGTCACCGCTGGCTATGGGTACATCTCATCCGGCAACGGAATCTATGGTTGCCGCTCTTAAAGGCACAGAATATGACACCTGTCTTGATCTCAAGGCTCTTAGTGAAATTAGAGATTTCTTTGCTCCGCTTCGTCAAAAGTATCTCGACAACGGTCTACTTGACCCTAAAATGCTTGGCGTCGATGCTAACACTCTTCTTTATCAAGTTCCCGGCGGTATGCTTTCTAATCTTAACAGTCAGCTTAAACAAGCCGGTAAAGAAGACAAGCTTGAAGAAGTTCTTGCTGAAGTACCTCGTGTTCGTAAGGACGCAGGTTATCCTCCTCTTGTAACTCCATCATCTCAAATTGTCGGTACACAAGCTGTGTTCAACATTATTATGGGCGAAAGATATAAGATGGTTACAAAAGAATTCAAAGACCTTGTTGCAGGTAAGTACGGTTCGACACCTTGTGAAATTGACCCTGAATTTCAAAAGAAAATTGTCGGTGATGACGAAATTATTTCTTGCCGTCCGGCTGATTTGCTTAATGACACTATTGAACAGTTCAAAAGCGAAATTTCAGAATATTATGAACAGGAAGAAGATATTTTGTCATATGCTCAATTTGGACAAGTTGCCGTTAAATTCTTTGAAAAAAGAAGAGATAAAAAATACGGTCTTGACGGTAAGCACGACAATATTGACACAAAGGTTCATCCCGTATAATTTAACAATTATTAACAGCACTCTTGACGGAGTGCTGTTTTTCGGTTATGATATAATTAAATAGATAAATAGAAAGGGAGTTCGCTTTATGAAAAAACATTTGTGCATTTTTATTTCGATTTTGGTTGTATTTGCTATTGCTTTTCCGATTGCAGTTTATGCAAATGTACAGTATTCAGAATCAACAGTTGAACTGTTACAAGAAGGCGATCTTCCGGATACTGATATTGCTTTCAGCTCTTCGTCGCTTGATGCTGAAACTCTCAGTAATGTTGAAAATGATATATATCAATGTTTGATTAATTTAAAAAAATTTGTTTACATCGATAGTTATAAAGTCCCTACATCCGAAATTGCATTAATATATTCAAATATTATCAATAATAATCCTGAATTATTTTACGTATCAAGTAATTTAGTTTATACTTATTTTGAAAGCTCAAAAACCGTTGCCAGGGTTGAACCGGTATATACTTTAACTGAATCCGAAATCGTTCAACAAAAGGCTTTATTTGATAACGAAATTAACAAAATCGTTGCCTTAACAGACGAAACTATGTCTGACATACAAAAGGCATTGACCGTTCATGATTATATTTGTTCTCTTGCAATTTACCCAAATCTTAATTACGGCGACAAAGATATTTATCATTCTGCATACGGTTTTGTAAAAGACAGAAATATTGTTTGTGCCGGTTATACGCTTATGTATTCTGCTGTTATGAAAGAACTTAATATTCCATGCAGATATGTTATATCTGATTCGATGTCGCACGCTTGGAATGCAATTTACATCGATAATAAATGGTATAATGTTGATTTGACTTATGATGACACAACATACACAGGTACTAATTCAAACGATATGGGTAAATATTCACACAAATACTTTATGAAAAGTACAACTGATTTTGAAACGAATAAAAATCATAAAGGAATGATTT
This sequence comes from bacterium, assembly GCA_963661495.1. GTDB lineage: Bacteria > Bacillota > Clostridia > Oscillospirales > Acutalibacteraceae > Eubacterium_R. The sequence goes on along the minus strand of CAVLCA010000001.1, from coordinate 46,821 downwards.
ATCCGGACAATATAGAGTGCACAGATACAACTTACGATAACGCTTTTTGGGATAATTATACTTGCAATATCGTTACATATAAAGGCGATTATTACTATCTTGATATTGACACAACAAATTTTTTATTAAGAATAATAAAAAGAGACATAGAAGGGAACACAACAGTTTTAAACAAGAAAAGCTATTTATGTGTTTACGGAAAATACAGTGACGGCGTCACTATGCCATATGGACAGTTAGTAAAAATCAAAGACACACTGTATTTTACAACATCGTTAAATAATTCAGCAAATTTAAATTGCTATGATTTAAAGACAGAAAACGAATACACATTTTATGATATTAACGGTGTTTGTGGCGGATTAGGCGAAATTAACGGAACAATTTATTATGCGTTAAAGTCCGATTCACAAAATTATATTGAAATTAATAAATCGGATATGTTCACCGAACTTTATCCGGCAACAAGTGCAACCCAAGGGTACAGCCCGTATATTGATATTAACAAAGACGGCTATATTAACTCAAAAGATTATGTGCAATTAAACGGTTAAAAAATAAACAAATTATTAACTTTAAACATTGACTATGTGCAAACTTTGTAGTAAAATAGAAATGTTGAAATTAATTTAGATACGGGAGGATAATATGAACGTATTGATTTTCGGCGGTACCGGTCTTCTTGGCTCGGCTGCTGCACAAATTTTTATTGACAGAGGACACAAGGTTAAGACAATTGCTCTTCCTCCACTTCCTGAAGGCGCTCCGATTCCTGAAGAAATGGAAATTGAATTTGGCAACTTCCTTGAACTCACAGATGAAGAACTTGAAAAAGCTATGACAGGTATGGATGCTTTTGTTTATGCTGCAGGCGTAGATGAAAGAGTTGAATTTCCGGCTCCTGTATATGATGCTTACAAAAAGTACAACATTGACCCTGTAGACAGATGCCTTGCTATGGCTAAAAAGTGCGGCGTTAAGCGTTGCGTTGTTCTTGGCTCATACTTTGCATGGCTTGCAAAAGAGCGTCCGGATATGAAGCTTTGCGAAAAGCACCCGTATATTCGCTCAAGAATCGACCAGGAAAATGTTGCTTTCAAATATGCAGATGACGATATGGGCGTTGCTGTTCTTGAACTTCCGTATATTTTCGGTACACAACCGGGCAGAAGACCTGTTTGGGTTATTCTTATTGAACAACTTCAAAGATTTGAAAAAATGCCTTTCACAATGTATCCAAACGGTGGTACTGCAATGCTTACAGTTCGCCAAGTCGGCGAAGCAATTGTAGGTGCTGCTGAACAAGTTAAAGGTGCAAGAGCATACGGCATTTCTTGTTACAACCTTACTTGGAGAGAATTCCTTAAAATTGTTTACAGAGCAATGGACGGAATTCCTAACAGAAAGATTGTTGATGTTCCGAAGTGGACATTCCAGGCTTTTGGTCTTGTTATGAGAAAAGATTACGCAAAGAGAAATGTAGATTCCGGTATTGACCCTGTAGGTCTTGCAGACATTATGGGTATGAATCTTTTCATTCCTACTGACGACACAAAAGAACTCGGCTGTACTCCTGATGATATCGAAGCAGCCATCTTTGACTCAATTGCTCTTTCTAAGGCTTCATTTGAAGGTAAGGCTAAACTCCTTGAAATGAAAGGTGAATAATCAATAATTTATTTAACGGATAGGTTTTCTATCCGTTATTTTTTGCAAAAAAATAAACCCAAGTAATATACTTGAGTTTATAAAAATATCCACACATCCGCCTATGCCGAATATAACCTGCTGTTAAAGGCAGGTGGGCACCACCCAATAAACTTTGTGCTCCCAGCGTCCTGCAAAACAGGGAGGTCTGCATTCCCATAAATCGGAGTCTGGTTCCCTAAATATAATATTTGTTCGGGTTATTTAGGCGATAGGTTGTCGAGATGCGCAGACATTATTAAATTATGCAATAAATTAATAAATATTACTGTTCCGGCTCAAAATATTCAACATCAAACTTTTCTTCGACTTTAGCCATAAGAATATCCGAAATCTGCTCATATTCCATTTCGTCCTGAATTTCTTCAAGATATTCGTCACCGTTTTCATCTTCGACTACTTTAAGAATAATCACTTCATAATCGGCGTCAACAATTTCTTCGGCAGTATCGTGATATTCTGTAATAGCAACATAAACATCATCGTCTGTTTCGTATCTTTCAAGAAGTTCAAAAACTATCTCGGTTCCGTCTTCATCTGTAACAGAAAGAAGATCCGGTTCATAAATTTCTTCGTTTTCCATATTTACACCCCATTTCTGTCTTTATTATAATATTAATATATAAATTAGTCAATAGCAAACATCTCTTTGTAAACTTTTAATATATTTTTTTAGTTTTATTCAAAAAAACTATTGACATTCTACAAAAAGTATGCTAATATTTAGTTGAACTTAAGGAAGAGTTCAGTAAATGAAAGGAGGCTGGAATATGAAACTTCAGATTGATACACCAGCCACCTATACAGTATCCCAATAAATAACGGAACTTTGGCAGTCGTGGGTATTAAAACGGAATTAATCACCGGCTGAAATCTTATGAGATATTAATTAGTTATTGCAGGGTTGGGTAAATACTTGTAGGTGTCGAGAAAAGTTAATAGTAAGGGTATATAAGGTTATCATCCTGCAGATAATCAGAGTAGATGGCTCTTTAAATTCAAACAAATATTTTTGTGAGGTAAACTCCAATGTACTAAATATTATCTTTTTAGATTAAAATTTATGAAAAAGAGGTAAATTCCAATGGGCTAATTAATTTCAAATTAAATTGATTTGAGGTACGGTCCAATGTACAATTAAAACTAAATATATATTGATTTCTCCCGGCTGTTAAGTCGGGAGAATGTTTTATGTAACATTTTGTGTTAATATAAAAGGGAAGGCGAATAATTTCACCTTCCAATTTTTATAACTTGGCTGCTTCAGAAGCAACTCCTAAAAGTGCCGAATCTCCGCCAAGCTTTGTTCTTTCAATTTTTACATTACGAAAGTTTTCCATAAGTCGATTGTAAATTTTTCTGTCAATTAACTCAATAATATAATCTTCGTTCATAATGCCTCCGCCAATAACAATCAACGGCGGATTAAAAATATAGATTATATTTATCAGACCGAGAATAATTTCGTCTATCCACTTATCAATCTCCGACCTAATTTCAGGTTTAGACATATTTTCTTTTTCAAAAATTTGAAATGCGTCAAGAGGTTCGTCGGATATTTTGTTTACCGCATTAATTAAAGCATTGGCAGAAGCATAACACTCAAAACAACCTTCGCCGCCACATGTGCATTGTTTTCCACCGGCATGAGTTATCATATGCCCGATTTCACCGGCAGCAGATGTTGAGCCTTTGTAAAGAGCATTGTTAAGATATATCGCTCCGCCTATTCCTGTGCCGAGTGCAATACTAATAAAATTTGACTGTCCTTTGGCGGCTCCAAAACGAGCTTCACCAAGTGCAACAGCATTTACATCATTTTCAACAAATGTAGGTATTCCTGTTTTGTTTTCAATAATGCTTTTAACCATCATTCCCGTATAATAAGGGATATTGTCTGTCGAATAAACAACAATTCCGTTTTCACTGTCAACCTGTCCGGCTGTAGAAATCGCGACACGGTCAATATCATCGTAACTTTCAATTATTTCAATTACTCTGTTTATAATTGCTTGACCGCCTTCTTTAGCGTTTGTAGGCACTTTTTCTTTTTTAGAAAGTTCAAACTTTTCATTACATACAGCGTATTTAATAAATGTTCCGCCGATATCAAAACAAAGTATCCTCATATCATTCCTCCAATGATTTAACAAATCGCTTTGTTATATCCATAGGTCTTGTAATAGCAGTACCGCACACAGCACTAAAAGCACCGGCTTTGTAGACATTTTTCAAATCATCCGGGCACCAAATACCTCCTTCGGCAATAACAGGTTTGTCAAGTTCTGTTGCGTATCTGTGCACAAGCTCAATATCCGGAAGTTGTCTGCCTTTTGTATAAGGTGTATATCCTGCCATGGTTGTGCCGATTAAATCAATTCCGAGTTTTGCAGCCAAGCTTCCTTCTTCAAAACAAGATGTATCAGCCATAAACAATTGTTCCGGATATTTTGCACGGACTTCTTTAAAAAATTCTTCAAAAGAAACACCGTTGGGACGAGGTCGATTTGTGGCGTCAGTGGCAATAATATCACAGCCGATTTCAACAAGTGCGTCGATTTCTTTCATAGTAGGTGTAATATACACATCACTGTCGTCATATTCCTCTTTTATAATACCGATTATCGGCAAATCCACTCTTTCTTTAATCGCCAAAATATCAACTATTGTATTTGCTCTAATGCCTACAGCACCGCCGAGCATAGCTGCATACGCCATTTTGGACATAATGTAAGAGTCGTAAAGCGGTTCGGTCTTTAAAGCCTGACAGGAAACGATAAGACCGCCTTTAATTTGATTTAAGATTTCTATTTTATTTCTCATAAATATAATTATACCAATTAATGTTTTTATATTCAATATTAATATTGAAAAAATAAGCTTTTTGTGATATGATTTTACTAAAGTAAAAATTTTGGAGAACGAATATGGGTTTAGATAAATTTAAAGGTGTTTTTGTCGCACTTAACACTATATATGACGATAATGACGAAATAAACATTGAAGAAATAAAAAAACTTGTAAAAGTATATGAATCGAAAGGCGTAAAAGGAGTTTATGTTTGCGGTTCAACAGGCGAAGGATTTTTGCTTTCGACCGAAGAGAGAATGAAAGTTGCCGAAGCGGTTAAAGATGCCGCTTCAGACAAATTTACCATTATTGTGCATGTTGGTTGTGCCGGAACAAAAGAAAGTATTAAACTTGCAAAACACGCCGAAAAAATCGGTGTTGACGCTGTTTCTGCCGTCCCATCGGTATATTATCATCTTTCACCGACAAGCGTTGAAAAGCATTGGAACGGTATTATAGACTCTACTAATTTGCCTTTTATAATTTATAATATTCCGCAGCTTACTTCTTTCAATTTGCCACTTGATTTATTTAAAAGAATGTCATCAAATCCTAAAGTAATAGGCATCAAAAATTCGGAAGAGCCTGTATATAATATGGAAAGATACAGAACCGTTGCCGGAAACGATTTTATTATTTTTAACGGCTCCGATGAACAATTTCTCGGCGGTAGACTTATGGGTGCAAATGCCGGAATCGGAGGCACTTACGGAACAATGCCCGAATTATTTGTTGAACTTGATAAACTAATTAACGAAAATCGCATTCAGGAAGCTAAAGAACTCCAATATAAAATTAATGATGTAATTTTCGATTTACTTGCTTTGCCGTCGCTTTACGGTGCTGCAAAAAATGTTATTTCACAGAGATTCGGCATTAATGCCGGAATTCCGAGAAGTCCATTTTTACCTGTTGAAAATGATGGGAAAATCACAGCTATTGTTAATAAAATCGAAAAATATATATCAGAAATAGAGGGATAATTATGTGTGATGAATTTAAAGAGGAACAACTTGACGCACCACTTGTTGTTCATAAAAAAACAGACGCTTCGTATCAAGACGGCGGGATAAATGTTGATATGAATGAAACTCATATCGAAGAAGAAAAAAAGCCTACTCTTGAGCGTCACAGATTCAAAAAAGACCCAAACAAAAAATCAAATAAGGCACCGACTATACTTGTGATAATAATTATAATTGCAGCTGTATTCTGCGGTCTTTATTTTACCGGAAACATATCTTTCGTTAAAAACAACACAACCAAAACTGCAAAAGAAACAACAACGGAAACCACAACTTCACTTGAAGAAGCTTATGCCGGTACGATTGTTATTAAAGGTACATATATTTTCGTTGATGCAGTAGAAGTAAACGGTATAGAAGGTCTTCAAGAAGCACTTAAATATACCGATAAATCGACAACAGCATATAAAATAATTGACGAAAGTGCCGATTCTGATTTTCTAAATAACAATGTCTTGCCTATTCTTATGGATATGGGATTTTATGATAAAAATACCGAAATTCTCCATCAGGGTTATACTGGACTTACGGCAGCTGAAGAAACTACAACAACCACTACTGTTGCCTCAACCGTTACAACCACAACACAGGCACAGCAAACATCACAAACTACAACTAAATAAATTATATATCTCAGAAGCCTCATTGTTTGAGGCTTCTTCTTTGTAAATATTCTGTTAAGTTTGTAAACAAACTGTAAACAAAATATTGACTTTAACACTTCGTATAAATATAATGTTTTTTAATAAAAATAAAGGGGAGTATTATGCTAAAATCTATGACCGGGTTCGGCAGAGCCCAAAAAGAGATAGACGGCTATGTTATATCTGTTGAGATAAAATCCGTCAACCACAGATATTTTGAATTTTCATCAAGAGTTCCTCGTCAATACGGTTTTCTTGACGAAAAGCTTAAATCGTTTATTAACAGTAGGGTTTCTCGCGGTAAAATCGAATGCTATGTTTCCATTGAGGCTCTCAACACCGATACGGCAAATGTCGTTGTAAATCACACTTTAGCAGACGCATATGTAAATGCACTTAAAGAAATTGCAGCAACATATAATCTTAAAGACGATTACGGTGCTTCAACAATTTCCCGTTTTCCGGAAGTCCTTGTTGTAAGAAAATCGGATGAGGATGAAGAAAAGCTTTGGGATTATGTTAAAAATGTATGTTCCGATGCGGTTGATAAATTCGTTGCAATGAGAACTGTTGAAGGTTCAAAAATGAAAGACGATATTTATTCAAGAGGTCAGTATATTTTAGATTGCGTTTCTTATATTGAAGAGCGTTCACCTCAAACCGTAAAAGAATATAATGACAAGCTTGTCGAAAGAGTTCATGAGCTTTTAGGAGATGTTTCTCTTGATGAAAGTAGGATTCTGCAAGAAGTTGCAATTTATGCGGACAAAGTTGCTGTAGCAGAAGAAACTGTAAGACTTCGTTCTCATATTGAACAACTCAACACATTTATTTCATCAGATGAACCTGTTGGCAGAAAAATGGATTTCTTAATTCAGGAAATTAACCGCGAAACAAACACAATCGGTTCAAAAGCCAACAATGTGGACATCGCACGCAAAGTTGTTGATATAAAAGCAGAAGTAGAAAAAATCAGAGAACAAATTCAAAACATTGAATAATTAATATATCGGTGATGTAAATGAATTTAGTTAACATAGGATTTGGAAACCTGATTAATGCCGACAGAGTAATTTCTGTCATTTCTCCGGAAAGTGCTCCGGCAAAAAGGCTTGTTCAAAAAGGAAAAGAAGACGGAACGCTTATAGATGCAACTCACGGAAGAAAAACGATGAGTATCATTATTACCGACAGTGATAATGTTGTTTTAAGCTATATGGACTTAAAGCAAATAGCCGTACGCTTTGGTGTGGAGGTGCGAAATGATGAATAATAAAGGCTTGCTTATAATTTTGTCGGCACCGAGCGGCTGCGGTAAAGACACTGTGTTTAAAGCAATTAAGGAATTAAGAAATGATGTTGTCGAATCTGTTTCGGCAACAACCCGCAAGCCAAGAGAAGGCGAACTTGAGGGAGTAAATTACTATTTTAAATCTGATTCCGATTTTCAGCTTATGGTTGTAAATGATGAACTGCTTGAATATGCTCGATATAACAATTGCTATTACGGAACACCCGTTTCAGAAGTTGAAAAAGCAATTAACGACGGCAAAATATGCTTTCTTATAATTGATGTTCAAGGAGCGCAAAGTATATTAAAAGTACGCCCGGACGCAATATCGATATTTCTATTGCCTCCAAGTTTAGAAGTGCTTGAAAAAAGACTCGTTAACCGTTCTACAAATGATAGCGAAGATGTCAAGAACCGTATGAAAATCGCACAGAGGGAAATTGATATGGCACCTCTATATAAATATACAGTCGTCAACGACGACTTAAACGAATGTGTAAATAATATAAATAATATAATCAATAAAGAGTTATTAACTCTTAACAGTAAGGAGATAAAATAATGTTCAATCCGGATTTAAAGAAAATGTTAAATAATGTAAACAGCAGATACAGCCTTGTTGTAGGTACTGCAAAAAGAGCAAGAGAAATAAGAGATGAAGCTGTAGAAAACAACACTATTCTTAACGAAAAAACCGTTTCTACCGCTATTGAAGAAATTTGGGACGGCAAATATGTTATTGAAGAACCGGACGAAATCAAGTCAAAATAATGAACTCACTTGTAGCTACCGTTGCAGTTGACAATACATTTTTCAGTTTTGATACCGACTATAGCTATGCAGTTCCGAATCGTTTAAAAGACATTGTTCAAATCGGTTCAAAAGTAACTGTTCCTTTTGGCAAAGGCGATAAAACAAGGGACGGCATAGTTGTAAGTATAACAGAGTGTAATTCTGATGGGTTAAAGGAACTTAACACTGTTTGCGAAAAGGTTTTGAGTGACGAACTGGTTCGCCTTGCTTTATGGCTTAAAGAAAGATGCTTTTGCACAACATATGACTGTTTGAAACAAATGTTGCCAAGAAAATACGGTGTTTTAAAATCAAAATCCGAAAAAATGGTAAAGCTTACAGTTAATGATGAATATGCTTTTGCAAATATTACGAGAAAGCAAAAAACAGTATGTGATTTACTGCTTGACATCGGTTCGGCAGGAGCTAATGAGATTTGCGAATTTTGCAGTGTAGGTATTTCTGTTCTTAAAACTTTGGAGAAAAACGGAATTATTGAATTTTATTCAAGAGAAATATACCGCAATCCATATCAGGGAAAGACCAGCACCGACAAAAGTGATATTATACTTTCCGACGAGCAACAAAAAGCATATCAAATAAACAAAGAAATGCTTAATTCCGGCAAAACCGGACTTCTTTTTGGAGTCACAGGCAGCGGTAAAACACAAATTTATTTAAAGTTAATCGACGAAGTTATAAACGACGGAAAAGATGTTATCGTTCTTGTTCCGGAAATATCGCTTACCCCGCAAACTATGAACATATTTCATAAACGGTACGGTGATAAGGTAGCTGTCATTCACAGTGGCTTGTCATTGGGTGAAAGAAACGACGAATATAAAAGAATTGATAAAGGTATCGCTAAAATCGTTGTCGGAACACGCTCTGCTATATTTGCACCTGTTCATAATCTCGGACTTATAGTTATGGACGAAGAACAGGAGCAAACCTATAAATCGGAACGCACTCCTCGATATAACGCCAAAGATGTAGCAAAATTCAGAGCAAAATATAACAAAGCTTATTTTCTTATGAGTTCAGCGACGCCTTCATTGGAAACATACAGCAACGCAATAAACGGAAAATATGTTCTTTCAACTGTAACCGAAAGATACGGCGATGCAGTATTGCCTAATGTTATAACAGTCGATATGAAAAAAGAGATGAGAGAGGGCAATAAAAGTCCTATTTCATCTGTTTTATTGAAATATTTAACCGAAATAATCGACAATGACAAACAAGCCATTTTGCTTATAAATCGCAGAGGGTATAATACATTTATCGCTTGTAACGAATGCGGTCACGTGATAACTTGTCCTAATTGCTCTATTTCACTCACATACCACAGCTTCAATAACCGTTTGGTATGTCATTATTGCGGATATACAAAAAAGCTTGATAATATATGTCCCGAATGCGGAAGTGAAGAAGTTAGATACAGTGGATTTGGTACACAAAGAATCGAAGAAGAAATACAAGCACTTTTGCCAGAAGCAAAAATTTTGCGTATGGATGCAGATACAACAGCTACAAAATTTGCTCATGAAAAACTTCTTGAGCAATTTTCAAACAAAGAATACAATATTCTAATCGGAACACAAATGGTTGCAAAAGGACTTGATTTTGAAGATGTTACACTTGTAGGTGTGGTTAACGCCGATAATTCTTTGTACGACCAAAATTATACCGCAAACGAAAAATCATTCGACCTTATAACACAAGTTGTCGGAAGAGCAGGCAGGCGAAACAGTCAGGGAACAGCAATTATACAAACCGTTAATCCTCAAAATGAAACAATTGACTTTGCCTCACGTCAGGATTATATCGGCTTCTATAATAATGAAATTATGATGCGTAAGCTCATGATTTATCCGCCGTTTTGTGACATATATTCCGCAACTTTTACAGGTGAAAATGAAAATACAGTTGCATTGTGCTCAAAAGCTTTTTTTGACCGTCTTGTATTCTTTAACAATAATGAATATAAAGATATAAAACTTGTTGTTTTAGGGCCTACAGCAGCCAAAATATCAAAAATCAACAACACATACAGATACCGTTTGGCTATTAAGTGTAAAAATTCACAAAGAATTCGCCAAATGATAACAAAAATCTTAAAAGATGTTAACAAAGATAAGGTATATTCCAAAGTAAGCATTAGTATTAGCTTAAATCCGCCGGATATATCATAAAAAGAGGAAGTATTATGGCTTTAAGAAATATTGTTGAAATAGGTGATCCTGTTTTAAACAAAAAATGCAGAAAAATAGAAAAATTTGATGATAAACTTTCAACACTTATTGATGATATGTTTGAAACTATGTATAACGCAAACGGAGTCGGTCTTGCAGCTCCGCAGGTAGGTATGCTTAAAAGGGTTGTGGTTATTGATTGTGGCGACGGTCCTATTGAACTTGTAAATCCTGAAATCACAATGACCGAAGGCGAACAAATGGAATCTGAAGGATGCTTATCTGTTCCGGGTAAATACGGTGTTTGTAAACGCCCTGCAAAAGCTCAGGTTAAAGCTCAGGACAGAACGGGCAAATGGCATATATATACCGGGGAAGAACTGAAAGCGAGATGCTTTTGTCACGAAATTGACCATCTTGACGGTATTTTATTTGTATCAAAAGTAATAGGAAAGTTGGAAGGCTGATGAAAATTATCTTTATGGGAACTCCGGATTTTGCTGTGCCTTGCCTTGAAAAATTAATCGAAGCAAAGCATGATGTTGCGGCAGTTTTTACACAGCCGGATAAACCGGTAGGAAGAAAGCAAATTTTAACTTCTCCCGATGTTAAGATATGTGCCCAAAAATATAACATTCCCGTTTATCAACCCGAGAAAATCAAAGGCTCCGATTCATTAAACATTATTAAAGAAATTGCTCCGGAAATAATTATTGTTGTTGCCTACGGAAAAATTTTACCAAAAGAGATTCTTGAGGTCGCACCGTTTGGATGTATTAATGTTCACGCTTCACTTCTTCCTCTATATAGAGGTGCCGCACCGATTCAATGGGCAATTCTTAACGGAGACAAAGAAACCGGCGTTTCAATAATGCAGATGGATGAAGGACTTGACACCGGCGATGTTTTATATGTTGAAAAAACAAAAATCGGTGAAAATGAAACAAGTGCAGAACTTTTTGACAGGTTATCATCTATAGGTGCAGATGCACTTATCAAAACTCTCGATATGATAAAAGACGGAAAAGCTGTTGCCACAAAACAAAGTGATATCGAATGTGAATATGCCTCAATGATTGATAAATCAATGTGCCCGATTAATTGGCATAATTCGGCAGAAAAAATTCACAATCAGGTTAGGGGACTTCAAACTTGGCCTGTGGCAACAACATCAGTTAATACTAAAAGCTTAAAAATTCACAAAACCGTTCATACAGACATTACCGCAAATAAACCGGGTGAAATTGTAGATAATAAAAATAAACTTGTTGTTTGTTGCGGTGACGGTCATTGCCTTGAAATTCTTGAACTTCAACTTGACGGCAAAAAAAGAATGGATACTAAATCTTTTCTTCAAGGCAATAATATTGAACTCGGTACTGTTTTAGGAGAATAATTAAGTTATGGGATACTATATGATGTATTATATGACAGGATTTATAATGATTCCTGTGTTCATTTTTGCTTTAATTTGTCAAGCAAGAGTAAAAAAGAATTTTAATAAATATTCGCAAGTTATCAGCCGTTCGGGAATGACCGGTGCCGATGCGGCGTGGCGACTTTTACAATTAAACGGTATAAATGATGTAAAAATCAGAAGAATTCCGGGTACGCTGACAGATTATTACGACCCAAGAGCAAAAGAAATATGTCTCAGTGAAGATGTATTTGACTCTCGTTCAATTGCCGCAATCGGAGTTGCATGTCACGAGGCCGGTCACGCATGCCAACATGCTGAGGGATATTTCCCTCTAAAAATCAGAAATCTTGTAATTCCTGCAACCAATATCGGTTCTTCACTGGGTATTCCGCTGTGTTTAATCGGTATGCTTATCCATTCACAAATCGTTGCATATGTCGGAATAATCTTGTATTGCTTTGTTGCACTTTTTCAACTTATTACACTTCCTGTTGAATTTAACGCAAGCAGAAGGGCACTCGAAACTATTGAGTCAAATCATTTTATGACAGATAACGAATATTTAGGTGCAAAAAAAGTTCTGACAGCTGCCGCATTGACTTATGTTGCCGCTTTAGCATCGGCACTTGCTACAATATTCAGACTTTTGCTTGTAATAAACGGCGGTAACAGACGATGAAAAACAGCAGACTATCCGCCTTTGATATTATATATGACATACTTAAAAACGGGGCTTATTCAAATCTTGCTGTTGAAAAAGGATTGGCTGAGGTTGAAACAAAAGATAAAGCGTTTGTTTCAAGACTTGTTTACGGAGTAATTGAACGAAAAATCACTCTTGAATATTTTGCTGATAAATTTCTTACTTCAAAAGTTAAGCCTAAAGTAAAAATCATTATTTTTATAGGTGCCTATCAGATACTTTTTATGAATAAAATTCCCGATGCTGTTGCTGTTTATGAAACTGTAGAACTTGCAGATTTAATCGGTCTTTCTTATTACAAAAAGCTTATTAATGCTGTTTTACATAGAATTATTGATAATAAAACTGAATTAGATAATATCTCTGATTTAAGTATCAAATTTTCTTGTCCTGAACATTTAATAAATATGTGGAAAAAAATGTACGGAGATGAAAAAACATTATCTATTCTTAAAACGATTAATAACAGACCTCCCGTTTTTGCAATCCCAAACAGAAAATTTGTTGATGAACAAGAACTTCATTATGAGCTTTTAGATGACGGAATTGATTGTGAAGTTTTTGAAGATGTCGTTAAACTCAATTCGTCTTTTAATTTAGGAAGTGTAAAGGCGTTTAATAATGGGCTCTTTTATATCGAGGATTACAGCTCATACTCCTGTGCAAAAGCTCTTAATTGCAAAAAGGATGATATTGTTCTTGATATTTGTGCCGCACCCGGCGGAAAATCATTTACCATGGCTCAATCCGGGGCAGAAATATATGCCTACGATTTACATAAACACAGAGTTGAACTTATTAAAAAATCAGCCGAAAGACTTGAGCTTAGTAATATCAAGACTTACATAAACGATGCTTTAATATATAACGCAGATATTCCTATGGCTGATAAAATTCTTTGTGATGTACCTTGCAGTGGATTTGGTATAATCAGAAGAAAGCCGGAAATCAGATATAAAAACCTTGATGATATAAAAGATTTGCCGCAAATTCAGTATGATATTTTGTGTACATCGTCAAAATATTTAAAAGCAAAAGGCAGAATTATCTATTCTACCTGTACACTTAATAAAAAAGAAAACGAAAAGGTCGTCGAAAGATTTTTACAAAACAACAGTAATTTTAAATTAGTAAACGAAGTAACCGTTTTTCCTAATGAAAACGGCGGCGACGGATTTTTCTATACTTTAATGGAAAAGATAAATGACTGATATTAAATCGCTTACATTTGATGAACTCAATAATGAAATAACTTCAATAGGTCTGCCTAAATTCAGAACAGGGCAGATCTATTCGTGGTTACACGAGAAAGGCGTAGAAAGTTTTGATGAAATGTCAAATCTTTCAAAAGATTTAAGACAAAAGTTAAGCGAAGATTATTTTATACCATCGGTTAAAATTGAAGATAAATACATTTCAAAAATTGACGATACGGTAAAATATTTGTTTAAACTGTACGACGGAGAATATGTTGAGGCTGTAATTATGAAATATAAATACGGCTACACAATTTGTATATCTTCACAGGTTGGTTGTAAAATGGGATGTAAATTTTGTGCTTCAACACTTGCCGGATTTAAAAGAAATTTACTTTCGTCTGAAATGGAATCACAATTACATATTGCTCAAAAGGATTTAAATATCAGAATTTCTCATATTGTTCTTATGGGCATAGGTGAACCTCTTGACAATTATGATAATGTTATTAGATTTATTAAAACGGTTAATAATGCCAAAGGATTAAACATTTCAATGCGTGATATTACATTGTCAACGTGTGGCGTTGTGCCTAAAATGTACGACTTAGCTAATGAACAAATACCTATAACTTTGACATTATCACTTCATGCACCAAATGACGAAATCCGTTCGTCAATGATGCCGGTAAACAACAAATGGGGAGTTAATGAAGCAATTGAAGCTTGTAAAAACTATGCTAAGCAAACCGGAAGGCGGGTATCCTTTGAATATACTCTTATAAACGGTGTAAATGATACTGAAGAATGCGCAAAAGAGCTTGCTTCAAAATTATCGGGAATACTTTGTCATGTAAATTTAATTCCCGTAAATGATGTTGAAGAAAGAGGAAATGTTCGTTCAACAGATAAATCAATTAAAAATTTCTGTGAAACCTTGTATTCACTCGGAATAAATGCTACAATAAGAAGAACGCTCGGTTCAGACATTAATGCTTCATGCGGACAATTAAGACGCAAGAAGAATGAAGGTGAAATCCATTGAAAATAGTTGCTAAAACAGACAAAGGATTGGTTAGAGAAAACAATCAAGACGCATATGCAGTCGGTGAGCTTCCCGGTGAAGTTGCATGGGCTGTTGTTTGTGACGGAATGGGCGGTGCAGCCGGCGGTAACATTGCGTCTGCTCTCGCTGTAAAAGTTATAAGTGACAAAATCACATCCTCATATAACGAAAAAATGCGTGACTCTTCAATAAAGAATCTTTTGGATTCTGCAATTACAGCCGCAAATATCGAAGTGTATGATATGGCGTATTCAAGACCCGATTTACAAGGAATGGGTACAACTGTAGTCGCTGTTGTTGTAAGGGATAATGTTGCACATATTGCCCATGCAGGGGACAGCAGAGCGTATATTGTAAATGACGACGGTGTTGAACAAATAACCACAGACCACAGTCTTGTTCAAAATCTTGTTGACAGGGGAGAGATCACAAAGGAAGAAGCCGAGCATCATCCAAACAAAAATGTAATTACACGAGCTCTCGGCGTTGATAAAAGAATCGATGTTGATTTTTCAGAAATTGACTTGCAAGAAAATGAAACACTTGTTTTGTGTACGGACGGTTTAAGCAATTGTGTAAATAACGCAGAAATCGCAGAAGATATAAAAGACGGTCAATATTACGCTTTTGCAGACAGGCTGGTTAAAAGAGCAAACAAAAACGGCGGAAACGATAATATTACGGTTGTAGCAATCGCAATTTAACATATATTTTAGGAGAAAATATGGATAACTATGTTGGTAAAAGATTAGACGGAAGATATGAAATACAAGAAATAATCGGCGTAGGCGGTATGTCGGTTGTTTATAAAGCTTATGATAATATTGATGACAGAATCGTTGCAGTAAAAATATTAAAAGATGAATTTTTAAACAACGATGACTTTAAACGCAGATTTAAAAACGAATCAAAAGCTATTGCACTTCTTTCTCACGAAAACATTGTAAAAGTTTATGATGTAAATTTTGGTGAAAAATTGCAATATATCGTTATGGAATACATTGACGGTATTACTCTTAAAGAATTTATAAAGAAGCAAGGGTCTATTACTTGGAATGACGCTTTGTTTTTTATGACACAAATTTTAAGAGCGGTTCAGCATGCTCACGATAAAGGTATTGTGCATCGCGACATAAAACCTCAAAATATCATTTTGCTTTCAAACGGTAATCTTAAAGTTACGGATTTCGGAATAGCAAGATTTTCCCGTTCCGACACAAAAACTTTAACGGAACAAGCCATCGGCTCGGTACACTACATTTCTCCTGAACAGGCAAAAGGTGAATATACCGACGAAAAAGCAGATATATATTCTATCGGTGTCGTTTTATATGAAATGCTTTCGGGAAAAGTTCCTTTTGAAGCAGAAAGTGCCGTTTCGGTTGCACTTATGCAAGTAAACTCAAATGCTGAAGATTTAAGAAAAATAAATCCCGACATTCCTTTAGGTCTTGAGCAAATCTGTATGCACGCAATGCAAAAAAATCCGGCGGACAGATATCAATCTGCTACAGAAATGCTTCTTGACATAGAAGAAATTGTTAAAAAACCTAATAAAACCTTTAATTATATAAACAATGAGGTGGTCCCTGAACCTTCTCAAGAAATTGAGCCTATAATTGAGGATGAATACTCCGAAACGGAAATTTCTTACGACAATACTTCTCGCAAGAAAAAAACGGCGGCTGCTGTAATTGTAGGTATTATTGTGCTAATTGCCGCAATTGTCGGTATAGTTATGATGTTCACATCAGGCTTTAATACAAAAACAGATAAATTGCCTAATTTTGTCGGATTTTCATACGACCAATTGCAAAACCAAAGCGAATACTCTTATGAATTTGTAGCGGAATATGAAAAGTCCGACCAATACGACCCGGGAACAGTTATAAAGCAAAGTCCGGAAGCAGGTTCAAAAGTAATGGAAGGCTCAAAAGTTACTCTTGTGGTTGCTTCGTCCGAAAAAGATATTACCATGCCTAATGTTTACGGCTTAACTCTTGAACTTGCACAGCAAAGTTTACAGCTTGAAGGGTTGTCAAATTTTAAAACAATGAACATTGCAAGTGATAATGTTGAAGAGGGAAAGGTAATATATACAGATCCAAAGGCAACAAGCGTTGTTTCAGCAGAGCAAGAAGTCACTATCTATGTTTCGTCAGGCCCGACCACAACTGTAATCGAAACGCTTACTGTACCGGATGTTACAGGTCTCACTCAAAGCGGCGCAAGAGCATTTCTTGAAAAATTCGGTTTTACAAACATTTCATTTGTAACACAAGATGACGCACTTAAAAAAGGTGTTGTTTTATCACAAAGTCCAACTGCAGGTACACAGGCAAAAGCGACTGATTCAATCAAGGTTATTATCAGTTCGGGCGTTACAACAACAACCGCCCAAGCCGTTAAATATTCGGTAGGAATTACTCTTCCGGTTGTACAAAACGAAGACGGCAGTTATGCAACAGACACTCTTGTTGTTAAGGTTGGCAATGACACATATTCAAGTCGAAAAGTTACTCTTAACGGTAGCAATATTCCGATTAACATCACTGCCGAAAGTAATAAATCTCAAAATATAAAAGTGTCGTTGAAATCAACAGGTGTAACCGAAACGAAGCATATTGACGGTAAAAAAGATAAAGAAATATCTATTAACTTCTCGTCTGCGTCGAAATATTCAACCACTACCACCACAACAACTACTACTCAGGAAAACGCAGCGGAAACAAATCAGTAATTTTATTCAACGGCGACATTCTCGCCGTTGATGTTATTTAAAAGAAATATGACAAATGGAAAAATAATAAAAGGCATCGGCGGATTTTATTATGTCGATACAGGCAACGAAATATATGAATGCAAAGCAAGAGGAAATTTCAGAAAGCAGGGAATTTCTCCGCTTGTTGGTGATAATGTTGAAATAAGTATTAACGACAATGCAGAAAATACAATTGACACAATATATCCGCGAAAAAACGAGCTTATTCGTCCGCCACTTGCAAATCTTGACCAACTGTTTATTGTTTCATCACTTGTGGAACCGAAAATAAATACTGTCATAATAGACAATTTAACGGCAATTGCCGAATATAAAAAAATTGAACCTATTATTGTAATTACAAAAACTGACCTTGATACAAGTGCCAAAAAGTATAAACAGATTTATGAAGGTGCCGGATTTAATGTTGTGATTTGTAACAACACAACCGGTGAGGGCGGCGAAGAAATTCGCAAACTCCTAAATAACAAGTGCTCTGCTTTTACAGGTAATACAGGCGTTGGAAAGTCAACACTTCTTAATAATATTTTTCCTGAGTTGAAACTAAAAACAGGGGAAATAAGTAAAAAATTAGGAAGAGGTAAACACACGACCCGTCACTGTGAGCTATTCAAAGCAGATAACGGTTATATTGCCGACACACCGGGTTTTTCATCTCTTGAATTCAAACAAATTGAAAAAATACTTAAAGATGATTTACCGTACTGTTTCAGAGAATTTGAAGAATATATCGGTTATTGTAAATTCTCAACCTGTACCCACACAAATGATAAAGGATGTGCGATTGTTGATGCTGTTAATAACGGTAAAATAAGCAAATCACGACATGAAAGCTATATTTCAATGTACAATGAGGTTAAAGATATCAAAGAATGGGAACTCAAATAAAAAAATGTACAATAATATCCGGCGCACCGGATAATGACATTGATTTTTTAAAAGATAACATATGTAAAAATTCGTATATAATTTGTGCAGACTCCGGATATCTGAATTGTATCAAAGCAGGTTTTCTTCCGAATTTGATAATAGGGGATTTTGATTCATCGAAAAAGCCGGATTTCGATTGCGAAATAATAACCCTGGAAGTTGAAAAGGCATTCACAGATTCATTTCATTGTGTTATGGAAGCAATAACCAGGGGGTATAATGATATTCAAATATTTTGTGCCATAGGTTCACGAATCGACCATACATATTCAAATATACTTTTACTTGATTATTGTCAAAAGCACGGTGTTAAATGCAGTATTGTCAACAGAAAAAACAGAATTTCTCTTATTCACGGCAAAGGAACAGTTAACAAAGATTATGATAATTTTTCTCTGTTTGCTTTTTTGTCAGACTGTAAAGGCGTTAAAATAAAAGGTGCATATTATACTGCCGGATTTTACGGTAAAGAATCCCTTGATATAAAACGATATGACCAATTTGCTCAAAGTAATTTTGTCAGCGAAGATTATGCCCAAATAACTCTTGAATCAGGCACGCTACTTCTAATAGAAAGTAACGATTAATCAAATATTGCATATATTATGGTAAGCACAGATGCTACGGGGGTGTTTGCTATGAAAAGAATGTGCAAAAAAGACTATTTATGGATTGCTTTCGGTCTCGGTTGTATTTTGGCTTGTTGTTTACCAACCGTATGGCTAACCCGAGTTCTTGCAATGGCTGTTATCATCCTCGGAATTATAATCTGTTGCAGAAAGTAGGGGGTAGAATGAAAATAGTACTTATTAAAAGTCCAAAATTGTTAGCACCTATACTGCGAAGCATTTTTAAAGTTAAAAAAATCAATTATAAAAATTAAAATAAAGGCGTTGCAATACGCCTTTTTATTTTTGGTATTGAAATATACTTTTAGATATTATATAATATTATAAATATTTTTAAGGATATATTATATGAAAAACTATATTGATTTAAACAATTTTGAAGATATTCCTGTTGTTCCGCTTCGTGG
Organism: bacterium; assembly: GCA_963661495.1. GTDB lineage: Bacteria > Bacillota > Clostridia > Oscillospirales > Acutalibacteraceae > Eubacterium_R. The sequence goes on along the minus strand of CAVLCA010000001.1, from coordinate 27,184 downwards.
ACTTGTGGTCTATCCAAATATGAACTTGCATTTTGATGTAGGCAGAAAGAAAAGTATTGCGGCACTTAATGAAGCAATGGATACACATCAAATGATTTTTTTGGTTTCTCAAACAGATTCAACAATCGAAGACCCTACAGAACGAGATGTATTTGATGTCGGTGTCATTTGCAAAATTAAGCAAATGATTAAAATACCTAATTCATCGAATCTTCGTGTAATTGTTGAGGGTATATCAAGAGCAACTATAGTCACAATGTATTTTGACAACAATCATTTCAACGCTGTTGTTGACAGAGCACCTATTTATGATGAAAAACTTTCTCCTGAAAACACGGCATATATCAGAACTGTTAAAAAAGAATATGAAATCTATGCTTCAATGTTTAAAAAAATCTCTAACGAAGTTGTTGCAAAGATTGTATGCTGTGAAAATATCGATGAATTGACAGATTATATTTGCGAAAACAGCTTTTTCTCATTTTCGGACAAGCAGGCAATGCTTGAAGAATTTAATCCCGAGGAAAGAATTAAAAAACTTGTTGTTCTTTTAAAAAAGGAAACAGCTACACTTGAAATTGAAGCTGAGATTCAAGAAAAACTTCAAAAAGAAATTGATAAAAGTCAAAGAGAATATTATCTTCGCGAAGAAATGAAAGTTATTTCTGATGAACTCGGAGAAGGCGAAACGCCGGTTGAAGAAGCCGATGAATATAAATCAAAAATAAACAGCTTAAAATGCAGCGATGAAATCAAAGCAAAACTCATTAAAGAGTGTGATAAGCTTATGAAAATGCCTTCGGGTTCACACGAGGGCACAGTTGTAAGAACCTACCTCGATAAATGTCTTGAAATACCGTTTGGTAAGTATTCAAAAGACAGAATCGATATTGAAAAATCAAGAAAAATACTTGACTCCGACCATTACGGTCTTGATAAAGTAAAATCAAGAATTATAGAATCGCTTGCCGTACTTAAGCGAAATCCCCAATATAACGGTCAAATCATTTGCTTATACGGTCCTCCCGGAGTCGGAAAAACAAGTATTGTAAAATCACTTGCAAAATCGATGAACAGAAAATATGTTCGAATTGCCCTCGGCGGTGTTCACGATGAAGCTGAAATCAGAGGACACAGAAAAACGTATATCGGTTCAATGCCCGGCAGAATTATGCAAGCAATTATCGATGCCGGTACAATGAATCCTATTGTTTTGCTTGATGAAATCGATAAGGTTGGAAACGATTACAAAGGTGACCCGTCATCAGCTTTGTTAGAAGCTTTAGACCCTGAGCAGAACAATTCGTTTAACGACCACTATATTGATTTCCCAATTGATTTAAGCAAAGTTTTGTTCATTACAACAGCAAACGATACTTCAACCATTGCTCTGCCACTTCATGACAGAATGGAAATTATAGAACTCAATTCATATTCAGTTGAAGAAAAATTCAATATTGCCAAACTTCATTTGGTAAAAAAAGAATTAAAAAAGCATAATTTATCTGCCAGAGAATTTAAAATTACGGATGAAGCAATATATAAAATCATTGAAAACTATACAAGAGAAGCCGGAGTCAGAGGACTTGAAAAGAACATTGCAAATCTTTGCAGAAAAGCTACCCTTGAACTTGAAAACGGCAAAAGAACTTTTAAAGTAACCAATAAGAATATTTCAGACTATTTAGGAGTAGAGAAATATTCAAAAGATGAAATACCCGATAACAACCAAATCGGTATTGTAAACGGTCTTGCTTGGACACAGGTTGGCGGAACAATGCTTCCAATTGAAATCTCTGCACTTGACGGTTCCGGTAAAATAGAACTTACAGGCAACCTTGGCGATGTTATGAAAGAAAGTGCTAAAACCGCTATAAGTTATGTCAGAAGCAAAACAGAACAATATGGTATTAAGTCTGATTTTTACAAAACCAAGGACATACATATTCACGCACCTGAAGCTGCAATACCAAAAGATGGGCCGTCGGCAGGACTTGCAATAACAACAGCACTTGTCAGTGAGCTTACAGGTATTCCTATCAAAAAAAATGTTGCAATGACAGGTGAAATATCGTTGAAGGGCAAAGCACTTCCAATCGGTGGATTAAAAGAAAAATCAATGGCTGCTTATAAAGCCGGATGCGATACTGTAATTATACCTAAAGACAATTTTAAAGATTTAGCAGAAATCGGTACCGAAGTCAAAACAGCCGTAAGATTTATTCCCGTCACTTCTTTTGATGAAGTTATTACACAAGCACTTGAGTATGTGCCTAAAAACGATAAAAACAAAAATGTAATATTAAAAACCGATGATTCGGTTTCAACAGTGGTGACACAGTAATATGAATTATAATAAAGCAGAATTTGAAAGATCATACGGAATATCAAGTCAGCTTCCAGCGAGCGATATTATGGAAATTGCGTTTGCAGGTCGCTCAAATGTTGGCAAAAGTTCGTTGCTAAACAAATTGTTTAACAGAAAATCTTTGGCAAGAGTAAGCTCCGTACCCGGTAAAACAATTACAATCAATTTTTATAATGTTGACGGATATAAGTTTGTTGATCTTCCGGGATACGGATATGCTAAGCTCAGCAAAACCGAGCGTGACCGTTTCGGAGAACTTATGGAAGGATATTTCCAAAGTGGAAGAAATATCAAACTCGTTGTTCAACTTGTGGATATGCGTCACAAACCGTCACAAGACGATTACGGTATGATAGACTTTATGCAACATATGGACATTCCTTTTATTGTTGTTTGCACAAAAGCCGACAAGCTCAAAGTTAAAGAATTCAAAAAGAGGGAAGAAGAAATTAAAACAGAGTTACCAATGGTAAACAGCGATAACATTATTTCTTTTTCCTCACAAAACGGACTTGGGCTTGATAAAATAAAAATGTTAATTGAAAAATCACTATCCGAATAAAGTGATTTGAGGAGGATAAAAATGAATAAAAAACCATTTCTTTCATTAGAAAAAGCAAAAGAAATCATCAAGGATTATCCTACGCCTTTTCATATTTACGATGAAAAGGGAATAAGAGAAAATGTCAAGGCTCTTAAAGAAGCTTTTTCTTGGAACAAAGGATACAAAGAATACTTTGCGGTAAAGGCTACTCCAAACCCATTTCTTATTAAAATTTTACAAGAATACGGTTGCGGATGTGACTGTTCATCAAAGACCGAACTTATGATGGCAAAAACAATCGGTGCAACAGGCGACGACATTATGTTTTCTTCAAATGACACTCCGATTCAGGAATTTAAATATTGCAATGATTTAGGCGGCATTATAAATCTTGACGATATCACTCATATCGAAGCTGTGGAAAAAGCATGCGGTAAACTCCCTAAAAAAATGAGCTGTCGTTACAATCCGGGCGGACTTTTCAAAATAAGCAACGATATTATGGATAATCCGGGCGATGCAAAATACGGTATGACAACGGAACAAATTTTTGAAGCCTTCAAGATTATGAAAGAAAAAGGTGTTGAAGAATTTGGCATTCACGCTTTTCTTGCTTCAAATACCGTTACAAACGATTATTATCCGATGCTTGCAAAAGTTCTTTTTGAACTTGCTGTTGAACTTAAAGAAAAAATTGGTGTTCATATCGGATTTATCAATTTGTCAGGTGGTGTAGGCATTCCGTACAAACCTGACCAAGAACCGAATGATATTCGAGTTATCGGTGAGGGTGTACACAAAGTTTTTGACGAAGTTCTTGTTCCGGCAGGAATGGGTGATGTTAAACTTTGTACAGAACTCGGCAGATTTATGATGGGTCCTTACGGAGCACTTGTAACAACTGCAATCAATGAAAAGCATACACACAAAGAATACATCGGTGTTGACGCTTGCGCCGTTAACCTTATGCGTCCGGCAATTTACGGTGCTTATCATCATATCACTGTTTTAGGCAAAGAAAATCAAGATAACACTGTCAAATATGATGTAACCGGCTCACTTTGTGAAAACTGCGACAAATTTGCTATTGACAGAATGTTGCCTGAAATTGAAATGGGAGATATTCTCTATATTCACGATACCGGAGCACACGGTTTTTCAATGGGGTACAATTATAACGGTAAGCTTAAAAGTGCCGAAATTCTTCTTCATGAAGACGGAACTTATCAGCTTATAAGAAGAGCAGAAACTCCAAAGGATTATTTTTCAACATTTGATTGTTTTGATTTTTATAACGATTTGATTAAAGAATAAATTTATTTTCGGCGACAGGAAATTTTCTTGTCGCTTTTTTTAAAATTAACTTTACTATCACGATTTAATGTGCTAAAATATCAGTATACTATATATGGAGGCTTAAATAATGAATAATAAGCTGCATAACGAAAACATCGACTTCTTGTTTAAAGCCATTTTAGCACTTAAAAACACAGATGAATGCTATGATTTTTTTGAAGATTTATGTACTGCACAAGAGTTAAAGACACTCAGCCAGCGTATAGTTGTTGCAAAAATGCTATCGGAAAAAAGTGTTTATACCAACATCGTTGAACAAACCGGAGCTTCTACCGCAACCATAAGCCGTGTAAACCGTTCTCTTCAATACGGTTGTGACGGATATGATAAAATCTTTGAAAGAATTAAAGAAAACGAAAACGATGAGCAGTTATAATACTTTTGCTTATTTTTATGACGCGTTAACTCAAAATGTTGAATATGAAACCAGAAGCAATTATATCTATTCTCTTTTTGAAAATAGTAATATTAAATCGGGCACCGTGCTTGATTTGGCGTGTGGCACCGGATCAATGAGTTTACCATTTATGGAAAAAGGATATAATATTGTCGGCATTGATTGTTCCGAGCAAATGCTTGAAATCGCTTCAAACAAGTTTTCACAAAAAGGTAACAATTTTTCTTTGTTAAAAGCAGAAATGCAAAATTTCAGGCTTGAAAGCCGTATTGACGCCTGTATTTGCTGTCTTGACAGTATAAACCATCTTAATAATATATCCGATGTACAAAAAACATTTGAAAATGTATACGCATCTTTAAAAGAAAACGGCTTATTTGTTTTTGATGTTAACACTGTTTATAAACACTACAACATACTTTCCGACAACACTTTTGTATTTGATGAAGAAGATTTTTATCTTGTTTGGGACAATGAAACTGTTAACGACAGAGCAGTTCGTATTCTTCTTGATATTTTTGTATATAACGGTTCATCTTATGACAGATTCAGTGAAGAATTTAAAGAAACGGCATATACTGTCGACGAACTGATAAAATTGCTTATTAATTCAGGATTTAAAGACATAAATGTATATGACGAACTTTCATTAAATGCTCCTAAAGAGAATAGTGAAAGAATATATTTTGTATGTAAAAGGTAATTATAATGGGAAAAATAGTAAGATATATTGCAGTAGATGGCTCAGCATTTGTAATTGCAACCGACTCTACCGATATTATATTTAAAGCCGAACAAATTCATAAAACAAGTGCAACCGTTACTGCAGCACTCGGCAGACTGATAACTGCGACTTCTATGATGGGTGATATGCTCAAAGATAAAGAAGACAGTATTACTGTAAGAATGAACGGAGGCGGTCCCTGCGGTGATTTAATCGCTGTTTCGGATTACGAAGGTAACGCAAGAGGATATGTACAAAATCCTGTTGTGGAAATTCCTTTAAAGCAAAATGGCAAACTTGATGTATCGGGAGCTGTAGGAACAGACGGTCAACTCTATGTTATTAAAGATATCGGAATGAAAGAACCGTATGTAGGTCAAGTTCCGATTATCAGTGGAGAAATAGCTGAGGATATTACCAATTATTTTGCAACGAGTGAGCAAACACCTTCAGTTTGTGCGTTAGGCGTTTTGGTTAACCCTGATTTAACTGTAAAAAAATCAGGCGGCTATATAATTCAACTTTTGCCGGGTTGTCCCGATGAAATTATAGATATAATAGAAAAAAACATTAGCGAAATCCCTTCCGTAACTCAAATGCTTGATAGTGGAATGTCACCTGACGAAATTGCAAAAACAGCTATGCAGGGAATAGAACTTGATAAACTTGATGAAAGTACAGCCGAATATAGATGTAATTGCTCAAGAAAAAAAGTTGAAAATGCACTTATTTCAACCGGATTAAACGCACTTAACGAAATGGCAAACGATAAAAAAGACACAAAGGTTGAATGTCATTTTTGCGATAAGGAATATGTTTTTACTTCGGACGATATAAAACATTTGATAGAGTGTTCAACTAAAAAATAAAAAATTTAAAAAAGTTGAAAAAAAGTGTTGACATTTTAGTCAAAATACTGTATAGTATAACACGTTGCAAGTAGCAATTCGGAAGCATAGCTCAGCTGGGAGAGCACCTGCCTTACAAGCAGGGGGTCACAGGTTCGAGCCCTGTTGTTTCCACCACTTCCAAGGCGTAAGCCTTGGAATATAAATGGCCCGGTAGTTCAGTTGGTTAGAACGCCAGCCTGTCACGCTGGAGGTCGACGGTTCGAGCCCGTTCCGGGTCGCCATTTATATGCTTCTGTAGCTCAGTCGGTAGAGCAGAGGACTGAAAATCCTCGTGTCGATGGTTCGATTCCGTCCGGAAGCACCAATTTGCGGATTTAGCTCATCCGGTAGAGCGTCACCTTGCCAAGGTGAAGGTAGCGAGTTCGAGTCTCGTAATCCGCTCCACATAATAGAAAACACTTCAGTGTTTTCTATTAATTTTATGGCACCATAGCCAAGAGGTAAGGCAGAGGTCTGCAACACCTTTATCCCCAGTTCAAGTCTGGGTGGTGCCTCCATAAAGCCTGAGTCTTATGATTCAGGCTTTTATATTTTTGAAAGGACAGGTTTATATGGATTTTAACAATGTAATTAAAGCAAGAAGAAGTATCAGAAAATATAAAGCAGACAAATCGGTTTCAAAAGAACAAATTGAAGAATTAATTGAAGCTGCAATATATGCTCCGTCTTGGAAGAATTCTCAAACAGCAAGATATTACTGTTCTGTTGATTCAGAGTCTATTGCTAAAATCAGAGAATATTTGCCTGAATTTAACCAAAACAACTCAGAAAACGCCGCACTGATTGTTACAACTTTCGTACATAACCGTTCCGGCTTTAAATCTGACGGAGAACCTCAAAACGAATGTGAAAACGGTTGGGGCTACTATGATTTAGGTCTTGCAAATGAAAACCTGTTGCTAAAAGCTACAGAAATGGGATTAGGAACGCTTGTAATGGGTATAAGAGACGGCAAGGGAATAAAGACAACATTGGACATTCCTGACGAAGAAACAGTTGTTTCAGTCATTGCAGTGGGCTATCCTGACATTGAGCCTCAAATGCCAAAGCGTAAAGATTTAGACAATATTGTTAAATGGATAAAATAAAAAGGGGGAGCGAACCCCTTTTTAATTTTGCATATATAAAGTTTGAGTCGGATATGCAAAGTCTGTATCGTTGCTTTCGACAATTTCCTTTATAGCAAGATTTAATTCATTTTCAATATGCAAATATTCATCCATATCCGATGTCTTAGTATAACATTCAACTTCAAAATCAAGTGAACTGTCACCAAAATTTCTGAAATTAACTCTGCAAATATCCGAAAAAATATCTTCACTGTTTGTAATATATTTTTGTATTTCAGATTTTACTTTTAAAATTGTTTCGTTAGATGTTGAATAAACAAGACCGAAAGACATTTTAATTCGCCGTTTATCCATCATAGAAATATTCGTAACCGCTTCCTTGGTAAGCGTTGAATTAGGAACGGTTATAACGCTGTCATCAAGCGTGCGAATTTTTGTGCTTCTCATAGTCACTTCTTCAACAAAGCCATTAACGGTTGCCGATTCTATTAAATCACCTACTTTAAACGGTTTGTCAAACAATATGATAAAACCGCTTATAAGGTTGCTCACAGCGTCCTGAGCCGCTAAAGAAACGGCCAATCCGCCAACACCTAAGCCCGTTAAAAGGCCGTTTATATTATAGCCAAGCTCACTTATAACCATTACAATTCCGAAAGCTATAACAACAATTTTTAATATGTTTTTCAAAAAACGGAGAGCGGTTGTATTCATAATGTCGTCTGCATTATCTCCAAAATGCAGGCTTAAGAATAAATTATCGGATAAATAATTAATCGTACCCCAACATATTATCAGTATAAACAGAATTTTAAATGCTTTTGTAACACCGGATTTATTATAATTAATCAAGAAAGCGATATATAAACCCAATGTACCAATCAAATAAGCTAACGGCTTTTGAATAGATTTAATCAACGAATCGATTTTGTCCTTGTTATTTTTAAAGAACAATTTTCCAAAAACATTAATAAAAGCTGTAGATATTTTGTTTTTAAATATAAACAATAACAAAAATATTGCAATTCCGATTGCCAAGTCTATCAGCTTATCCGTATTACTCACAAAAGATTTCAGCGAATCAATCAAATTTGAATCAATCGCACTATCCATATTAAACATCCCCCTAATATAATATGCATATATTTTATCGTAAAGATTTATAAATTTCAATCACATTTTGTTAACAATTCTACAAGATAGAGTATAATACGAGCACAAATATAACTAATGTTTACAGTTTGTTCACAAAAATCAAGTATAAAATTAAAAATAGTTATTGAATTTTAAAATAAATAATGTTATACTACATTCATACTTATAAGGAGGGGACTGCTTTGAGTAAAGAATCTAAAATCGCAAAAAAAGAAGCTAAGGCTGCTAAAAAAGCTGCTAAAGCTGAAAAAAAGCAGGCTAGCCAATATGCAAAACTTGTTAAAAATATAGACAAGAAGAATGCAAAGGCTGAAAAGAAAGCTAACAAAAAAGGTAAACCGTTCACACCGGCTCCTATTCCTACACAAGAGGAAGCATTTGCAGGAGTTCAACAAAGCAAAGGCAAAAAGATATTCAAATTTATCATTTTAGTTCTTTTAATTTGGTTGGTAATTTATTTCTTGGTTATGTGGTTTAATTATGTTGCACCTATAAAAAGTGCTGAAGACAGTGCTGAAGACTCATCTTCAAGTTCTCAGGAATACGAAAGATATGTCAACGAGCATGAAATAACAACAACTAAGAATTACAGCGTATCTGAAGCTAAGGCTCTTTTGAAGCAAGTTCTTCACGATAATTGGAGAACATTATCTTACTCAAGTGACCCATCATCTTCTGCTATTAACTATACATCAAACATTGTTACAGTTAATAATGCAGATTGTTATGAATTCAAGGCAAGCGGTAAAACATATGCAGTTGCAATCAATCTTTCGGCCGTATATGCATATCAAAATGGTGAATATACTCCTGTTACATTCCACGGGACTTCACTTATTGCAAAGTAACTACATAATAAATATCAAACACCGTCGAACAAATCGACGGTGTTTTTATATCAAGGCAGTTACAAACAACAGCCATAATATATTTAGTTTTTAAGAGAATGTAACGGAGCAGGAATTTTACCACCGCGTGATATAAACTTAGCAGGTGATTTTGTATTAACCTTCATAACCGGACCCGAGCCTAACAATCCGCCAAATTCAAGAACATCTCCGTCTTTTTTACCAACCGCAGGGATTACCCTTACAGCGGTTGTTTTTGCGTTAACCATACCTATTGCCGCCTCATCGGCAATAATGCCGCTAATGACTTCAGGAGAGGTGTCTCCAGGGATTACAATCATATCGAGTCCGACAGAGCAAACAGCAGTCATAGCTTCCAACTTTTCAATACAAAGGGCACCTGATTTAGCCGCAGCAATCATACCGGCGTCTTCTGAAACAGGAATAAAAGCACCCGAAAGTCCGCCGACACTCGAAGAAGCCATTACGCCGCCTTTTTTTACAGCGTCATTAAGCATTGCAAGGCACGCGGTTGTTCCAGCCGCACCACATTGTTCAAGACCGATTTCTTCCAGAATATGAGCAACTGAATCACCGACAGCAGGAGTAGGAGCCAACGAAAGGTCAACAATACCAAACGGGACGCCTAATCTTTCACTTGCGACCGTTCCTACAAGCTGTCCCATTCTTGTAACTTTAAAAGCAGTCTTTTTTATAAGTTCAGCGATTTCGTTAATTGAATAATCAGGATGTTTAGCAACGGCAGCTCTTACAACACCCGGTCCGGAAACTCCGACATTAATTACACAATCAGGTTCAGATACGCCGTGAAAAGCACCTGCCATAAACGGATTGTCTTCGGGAGCGTTGCAAAAAACAACAAGCTTACCGGCACCGATACAATCATTATCTTTTGTGAGTTCTGCGGCTTCTTTAACCTTTTGTCCCATAATGCGAACCGCATCCATATTTATTCCGGCTTTTGTTGAACCGATATTTACAGAAGAACAAAGGTGCTCTGTTTGAGCAAGTGCCTGAGGAATCGACTCTATAAGTTCTCTGTCTCCGGCTGCAAAACCTTTTTGCACCAGTGCAGAATATCCGCCGATAAAATTAACGCCGATTGTCCTTGCCGCTTTTTCAAGAGCAAGTGCGTATTTAACAGGATCGCCACCGCTTATTCCGGCAAGAAAAGCAATAGGAGTGACGCTGACTCTCTTATTTATAATTGGAATACCGTATTCTTTTTCTATATCTTCACCGGTTTTTACAAGGTTTTCAGCTTTTTTGCAGATTTTATCATAAACCTTTTGACAAGATTTATCTATATTACTGTCGCCGCAATCCAAAAGGGAAATACCCATTGTTGTTGTTCTTATATCAAGACATTCGTCCTGAATCATTCTGATTGTTTCAAGTATATCGTATGTGTTAATCAAAACAACGTCCTCCGCTTATATTCTGTGCATTGAATTAAAAATGTCCTCGTGCATCGCATGGATAGACAACCCGTTTTCTTTTCCGTAATTTGAAAGTTTTTCTTCAAATGCAGGGAAATCAACATTTGCTTTTGAAGTATCCGCCATCATCATCATGCAAAACATATCTTGCAAAATTGACTGAGATACCTCTGTAACATTTACATTACATTCTTTACAAATACCCGATACAGAAGCAAGAATACCAACCATATCCTTACCTACTACCGTAATTACACATCTCATAATATATCCTCCAAATAATTATATTTTTTTACCTCTGTATGATGAAAGATTTGAACGGGCTTTAACTCCGTTTGCCAACTTCACAGCAGAAACTTTATAATAATATTTCTTTCCTTTTTTAAGTTTTGTATTTTTATAACTCGTTTTCTTTGTACTGCCTATATAACTGTATGTGCCGTTTTTACTTGTTGATCTGTATACATAATAAACAGACGCACCGCTTACTTTTTTCCACGATACAGTTGCAGTTGTACCTTTTTTACTTATTGCATTAAGCTTCGGAACACTGTAATTCGCAAATTTATAATCCTTTTTTGCACCTTTACTGTAGCCATATCTTGAAGAACTATTTTTATAATTGTTTGTGTAAACATTACCTACTGCGTCTTTTTCAAAATAAATAGCATATTTGCCGTGACCGTTAAATAAATTTCCGCTTACAGAACTTACATTTGCTTTTGCATTTACATGTATAGCGTCTGCTGCTGATGATGAAATGTTATTATATTGAATATTCGAACCTGTATTTTGACCGATCAACACACCGTTTTTGCCGGAATTCGAAATAACATTTGATTTAACAGAATTGCTGTTACAACCGCTGTTAATTACAATTCCGCTGCTTCCGGCTCCGTTAACGCTGTTATTTTTTACAGTATTATTCTTACTTGAAGAAGCAATCAAGACACCATTTGAAAACTTTGTGATTTTATTTGAATATATTGTATTTGAATTTGAGCTGTTAGCGGCATAAATTCCGTAACCGCCACTGTTTTTTGAACTTGTAATAGTATTGTCGTGAATCTTTGAATTGGTTGTATCGTACATTCTTATACCGTGACCGGTTGTATTTACCGTATTCTTGTAAATTGAAATCTTGTTAACGGCATAATTTCCGATTTTTGCAAATGAATCATATTTACTTTGCTTTGCCGATGTTACATTATTACCAAATATATAAATTGCAGAAGCAGTTGAAACATCGCTTGTCGATGTTACACTGATATTATTGTTATAGATTTTCGTTTGACAATTTTTATTAATCGAACCAAGTCTATCGCTTTCACAAACCGAAGCAAGTTTTGAGTCTTGACGCATCATAAAATAATTAATGCCTTCACCACAATTTGTAATAGTATTACCGCTGATTTCCGTATTTACATACGCTGTACAGAAAATCGCACAGCCCGATAAATTTGTAAATGTATTGTTTTTAATTGTAATATTATTTTGATAATATCCGTGGAATAATGACTTTGTACCTACACCGCTGACTAAATTGCTAAAAGTACAATTTTCTACGGTTATGCCGTCATTCATTGTACCGTCATAATAAGGAAATCCGGAGAAATGTTCTTCTTCCTCGAGAATGTCAATTTGAATAGCCTCACAACTCGATGTGGACAAATCGCCGATAAAGCCGTCAAAAACGCAGCTTTCAAAAACAACATTTGTTGAAGCCGCAACCTCAACAAAATGCGACATATAGCCTTCGGTAAACTTAACATTTTCAAATCTTACGCCATTAGCGTGAGCAATTCTTGAAATAGTTGATTCGTTTGCGTTTTCATCCGTATAAGAAAGTTCTCCGCCACGAACAGTAAAGTTTGTAAGACCATCGTAATTATAGTATCCGCTCGGAGAATTAATTATATTTCCTTTACCCGAACAGTCATTTGAAATCTTTGTACCGTTTGTAAGATCGAGAACGGTATAGCTTGTTGCAGTATTTGTTTTGGTTATTCTGTATTCACCTGCAGGCATTTTGATTGTCAAAACATTTGAAGCATTTGCATTTACCGCACAATACTGAAGTGCTTGTTTTAACGGTTGCGTTACATCGTCTGTATCAACAGAAATATCCTGAACCGAATTTGATGCTGAATCAAGAATTTGAATCGAATCAAAAGCAAAAGCCGTTAAAGTCGAAAAGGGAAGAACCGAAGCCGTAAACACAGCTGCTCCCATAACTAATGATATTAATTTCTTTTTCATTTTATACTACCTCTTTAAAAAATTTATAATTATTATAAATTCTATAGCAAAGATTGTCAAATAAATATTTTAAATTTTAGTATTTTATTTTAACAAATATTGTGCTATAATATTGAGCCGGGTGATAATTATGAAATACCACAATATATTTGACACTCATACACACTCTGTTAATTCCTTTGACGGAAACCACAGTTGCATGCAACTATGTGAAGGTATAATAAAAAACGGCGGTATAGGTATAGCGATTACCGACCATTGCGATATTGACGGAATGAAAGATGATTGTTGGTCTTTTCAAGACAAGCAATTTAAGGATGTACTTGAAGCAAAAGACGAATTTGAACAGTTAACCGTATTAAACGGTGTTGAACTCGGTCAAGGACTTTTTGAAAAAGAACTTTCGGAAAATTTTCTTGCGTCTTACGATTTTGATTTTGTACTGGGTTCAGTTCATAATCTTAAAGACATGGAAGATTTTTACTTTTTGGATTATAAAGAATATGATATTTATGATTTACTTCAGAAATATTTTAATGCCTTACTTGATTTGGCAAAGTGGAACAAAACCGACAGTTTAGCACATCTAACTTATCCGTTAAGATATATTGTTGCAAGAGAAAAAATTAATGTTAATATGTCAAAATTTGATGATATTATCGAAGAAATTTTTGATACCGTTATTAAGAATGAAAAAGCGATAGAGCTCAATGTTTCAGGTCTTTCGATGGATATGAACGACACATTGCCGAATAAAAAATATATTAAAAAATTTCACGAAATGGGCGGAAAATATGTTACAGTCGGCTCAGATTCACATTATTGTGACAAGGTATGCAAAAACATTGACAAAGGCTATGACATATTAAAGGCGTGCGGGTTTGACTCATTTACAATATTTAAAAAGAGACAGCCAACACTCATCAACATTGAATAGGAGAATTTATGGACAGATTACTATATTTACTTGAAACCAATCCAAGACTTACTAACGAAGAACTTGCAGTAATGCTTGGTGTAACCGAGAACGAAGTTAAAGAACAAATTAGAATATACGAAGAAAGTGGAGTAATTAAAGGTTACCGTGCTATTATTGATAAAGACAAGGCAAATGCAAAATCATGTACTGCACTTATTGAAATAAAGGTACAACCGAAATTCGGTCACGGATTTGACGAAGTGGCTCAAAGAATCGCAAACCTTGAAGAGGTTGAAAGCATTTATCTTATGAGCGGAGGATATGACCTTTGCTGTATTGTTCAAAACAAATCCTTTGAAGAGGTCGCAATGTTTGTTGTAAAGCGTCTTTCACCGCTTGAAGATGTAGTATCAACCACTACCAATTTCATTCTCAAAAAATATAAAGAACAAGGTATAAACTTTGCAGAGCAATCAAAAGACGACAGGGGGACTTTCTCGCTGTGATTGATTACAATGAATTTTTAAATCCGAATCTTGTAGATGTTAAACCGTCGGGAATCAGAAAATTTTTTGCTATTGCAGAAGAAATGGATAATGTCATTTCTCTCGGCGTAGGCGAACCTGATTTTTTAACACCTTGGCACATTAGGCAACAAGGCATCGACTATCTTGAAACAGGCTCAACAAGATACACGGCAAATGCCGGTCTTATTGAACTGAGAAATGAAATATCTACATTTTACGCAAGAAAATATCTTGTTAAATACGAACCCACAAATGAAGTCCTTGTAACTGTAGGCGGAAGCGAGGGCATTGATATGGCTATTCGTACGCTTATATGCGAAGATGACGAAGTTCTTGTTGTAGAGCCGTCATTTGTTTGCTATAAGCCTATAATCGAAGTGTCCGGTGGCAAGGCTGTTCCTATTGCAACAAAACTTGAAAACGAGTTTAAATTAATGCCGGAAGAAATAGAAAACGCAATCACCTCAAAAACGAAAGCAATTGTATTTCCGTTTCCTAATAATCCAACCGGTGCAGCTATGAATGAACAGGAATTAAAGGCAGTTTGTGAGATTATAATCAAGCACAATTTGTTTGTTATTTCCGACGAAATATACAGCGAACTCACATACACACCGGAGGGTCATACTTCAATTGCCTCTATTAACGGAATGAAAGAACGCACAATAGTTATTAACGGCTTTTCAAAAACCTATTCTATGACAGGTTGGCGTCTCGGCTATGCTCTCGGTCCGGCGCCTATAATCGAACAGATGACAAAACTCCATCAATTTGCAATTATGTCAGCTCCTACCAACTCACAATATGCCGCTATAGACGCACTCCGCAACGGCGACACAGATATTAAAAAAATGGTTATGGATTATGATATGCGACGCAAATTTACAGTTGACGCATTTAGAAAAATTGGTCTTGAATGTTTTGAACCAAAAGGAGCTTTTTATGTATTTCCGTGCATAAAATCAACAGGTCTTTCAAGTAATGAATTTTGCGAAAGATTAATAAAGGAAAAGCGTGTGGCAGTTGTACCGGGCAACGCCTTTGGTGAAAGCGGAGAAGGGTATATCAGAGCATCATATTGCTATTCCATTGATAATATCAAAGAAGCAATTACAAGAATAGGTGAATTTGTTAAGGAACTCAAAAATGAAGATTAAAGTAAAAGCTTATGCAAAAATAAACTTAATGCTTGATATAGTCGCTCAAAGAAAAGACGGTTATCACGATTTGTTTATGATTATGCAGTCTGTCGGACTTTACGATACCGTAACCGTTGAAAAGACAAACAGTAAAAAAATCACCTTGTCTTGTGACACAGACGGTATTCCGCTTGATAATAAAAACATTGCATTCAAAGCGGCTGACGCATTTTTCAAATCAAACAATATCAAAGATACCGGAATTCATATCGATATTAAAAAGCGTATCCCGCACGCCGCAGGACTTGCCGGCGGCAGTGCCGACGGTGCCGCAGTTATTGTTGCATTAAATCAAATATACAAAACAAATTTGAATAACAAAGAACTTTGCAAAATCGGCGTTAAAATCGGAGCAGATGTTCCGTTTTGCATTTGCGGCGGAACTCTTCTTGCACAAGGCATCGGTGAAGTTCTTAACCCTGTAAAGCCTCTTCGCAAGTGCTTCATTCTTCTTGCCAAACCCGAAACAGGTGTAAATACCGGAAATGCATTTAAAATGTTCGATGAAAACGGAAAAATTCACACCCCTGATAAACTCGGTATGCTTTATGCAATGCAATCACGAGATTTAGAACAAATTTGTTCCAAAATGGAAAATGTTTTTGAGCAGTTTATCGAGGTTCCGGAAAGAGTATATATTAAAGACATTATGCGTAAAAACAAAGCACTCGGAACTTGTATGAGCGGTTCCGGTCCGACTGTTTTCGGTATATTTAAACATAAGGAAGACGCCGAAAAATCTGCCGAAGAACTTAAAAAGTATGCCAAAGACATACATATTTGTTTACCTGTCAGCAAAGGCTGTAAAATCGAATCCGAATAAAAAAGTTTAAACCTGCCAATCATTCATTTGAAAGGCAGGTTTCGTTATGTCAAAAAAATTATACTTATTTGTACCTATATTTTTGATTTCGTTGGTTTTGTTCGGCATTATGTCACCGATTAACACATTGTCAAACGACATCAGTCAAAAGGTTTTAAGGTTGCATATATTGGCAAACAGCGACAGTAAAGAAGATCAGCATCTAAAAATAGCCGTCAAAAATAACATTTTAAAAGATACGGCATATATATTTAACGATTGCAACACGCTTGACGAATCAATAAAAACAGCCCAAGCCAACACAAAACTATTCCAAACTTCAGCCGAAAGCACGCTTAAAAAATACAACAGCAATTATTCGGTAAAAGTTTATATCGACAAGGAATTCTTTGATATTCGAGAATACAATGATTTTACACTACCTTCGGGATATTACAATGCAATAAAAATTGTAATAGGGGAGGGTAAGGGGCATAACTGGTGGTGTGTAATGTACCCAAGCGTTTGCATATCCGCATGCACAGACGATTTTGACAAAGTGCTTACCAAAGAGGAAAAGAAAATGATTACCTCAAAGAAATACATCCCCAAATTTAAAATGCTCGAAATTGTTAATAAGCTAAAAAATAAAATTAAAACTTGACATTATATAAAAAATCAATTAATATAT
The DNA here is from genome assembly GCA_963661495.1 of bacterium. Taxonomy (GTDB): domain Bacteria; phylum Bacillota; class Clostridia; order Oscillospirales; family Acutalibacteraceae; genus Eubacterium_R. The sequence continues at coordinate 9,954 of CAVLCA010000001.1, read as the reverse complement.
ATATGTTGTGCTGGTGTGGCGAAATCGGCAGACGCAAGGGACTTAAAATCCCTCGGTAGCAATACCGTACCGGTTCAAGTCCGGTCACCAGCACCAATCAAAGTACTTATTATGCTTGTAATAAGTGCTTTTTTTATTTGCAAAATATGTATCAGCACTCCATAATGAAGAAGAAAACAAGCGTATATACGAAGCAAGGCAACATCAACGCAAGCTGGAGCGTGATATGCGTTTGCTTAAAAAGAAAAAGGCTTGTGCCGATGTCATAGGTGACACAGAAACAAGTGATATGCTTAAAGCAAAAATAACAGCCAAAAGCAATGAGATAAACAATTGGTGTAAAGCTAATAACTTAAAGCGTGACTATTCACGAGAACTTGTATCTGAACAGATAGTAAAGAATACTTATACGAAAGTAAACAATAAACAATACATACAGGATGACACAAACAAAATTCTAACCCCTGTCATCAATGATAATCCTGCAATTCATTATGTGGGCAAGATAAATAAAGATATGTTTGAAAAAATAAGTAAAGACATAACCACAGATGAAGTAATTATTACAGATGAAAGAATTGAACATTGCAATAAACACGATTTATCATATGATAAATATGGGGAGTATTTGAATGAAATAGTTGCCAACCCTAATTACATTATTCGTGGTAATAAGGAAAATACTGCTGTATTAATGAAAGAAATAGTTGATAATAACATCAAGACGAAAACAATATTGAGGTTAAAAACTTCGTTAGATAACAGTAATTATAAAAATTCAATTATCACATTTATAAAAATCGACAACAAAGAGTGGAAAAGGCTACTAAGAAATAAAGAAGTGCTTTACAATTATAAAGAAAAATAGTATAATATAATAAACAAAAGGCTATTTGAGGTGGGAAATTTCGTACAGCCCACACGCCGATGGTATGACAGATTAAATTCGAGAGATGTAAGAGAAAGTGTACGCTTACCAAATAGCCTAAAAGTTTATTATGAAAGCATAGCGAAAGCTGTGCTTTTTTTATTATCCAAAAGGAGCAATGTATGAACATTCAAATGCTTAAACTATCCGACATAAAACCCTATGAGAAGAACCCGAGGAAAAACAACGAGGCTGTCAAGTATGTTGCAGAATCAATAAAAGAGTTCGGATTTAAAGTGCCGATTGTTATTGACAAAGACAATGTTATTATTGCAGGACACACTCGATACAAGGCGGCAAAAAGGCTGAAAATGAAAGAAGTTCCGACCATTATCGCCGATGACTTGACAGACGAGCAAGTCAAAGCCTTTAGGCTTGCAGATAACAAGGTTGCAGAAAAAGCGGAATGGGACTTTGATTTATTACCTCTTGAGATAAACGATATTGTTAACATTGATATGGGGGCATTCGGTTTTGACTTGGATTTTAGTGGGGGGTAGAAGAGCAGGTTCAAGAGGATGATTTTGAAGTTGAACCACCCAAAGAACCAAAAGCAAAACTCGGAGACATCTATCAACTCGGTAGGCATAGGCTTATGTGCGGAGATAGTACAAGTATTGAGGATGTTGAAAAACTTTTAGATGGTAACAAAATAGATATGGTGTTAACTGACCCACCATACGGAATTGATGTTGTCGGAGATAACGGCAAGGTCGGAGCAGATTTCGGTGTTGTACCAAAAGGTACTTACTCGAAGGTGATTGCGGACGATACAACGGAAACTGCACAAAAATCATATAACATCCTGCAATCGTTGTGCAATAGATTAATATTGTGGGGCGGCAATTATTTTACAGATTTTTTGCCTTTTAGCGATGGTTGGATTATATGGGATAAACGATGTGACAGCGGCATAAAAAACACTTTCGCAGATGGGGAAATGGCTTGGTGCAGTTTTCATACTCCTGTCAGAATATTTCATCAATTATGGAATGGTATGATACGAGAAGGTGAAAAAGAAAAGAGGGTTCATCCAACTCAAAAACCCATTAGAGTGTTATCAGACATATTGAATGATTTTTCGGGCGAGGGTGACAATGTACTTGATGTATTCGGTGGAAGCGGTTCAACGCTCATAGCGTGTGAACAGTTAAACCGTAATTGTTATATGATGGAACTTGACCCTAAGTACATTGATGTAATAATCGAGCGTTGGGAACAATTTACAGGCGAAAAAGCAGTATTGATTGAAACAACTTAAAGCGTGACTATTCGCGAGAACTTGTATCTGAACAGATAGTAAAGAATAATCAAAAAAGCTTTACACCGTCAACCGAAAATGTTAATATTGATAATAACAGCAAGCCGTTAAAACTGAATGTACAACTGTTTGCCAAAAAATCAAGCGAATACAAAACCGTTGAATTGCCGAAGGACGAATACGGCAAGGTTATGCATACAATCGCAACAGATATTAGCAAAGAACAGAAGCAAATGAAAGTATTTAAGAAAGCGATAGGCAATAACATTTATACTGTTGAAAATAACGGATTTGGCGAATATAGAATAATCGGTAAGTATGATATAGATGAACAATATAGACAAAGAATTGATAAAATTATTAAAGACGATATTTAATAACTACGATTTTATATTAGGGGTTATGAGTGAAGTAAAAAACGAAAAAGATAAAAAAGATTTGATAAGTTATATAAAAAGTAACCCGAATATAACAGCAGAAGAAATATCGCTTATATCTTTAGAATATTTAAACAAAGCACAGCAATAGTTTTTTGTACTATTATATTATTATTCATTTAATAAACAGAAGCATAGCGAAAGCTGTGCTTTTTTATTGTCCAAAAGGAGCAAAATATGAAAAAAGACGATTATTTTGTTATTGTTTACAATGTATTAAATTACCTATACGAACAATTAAAGAACGGCACAACAACGGTTGACTGTCGGCAGTTGGTAAAAGACTTATACATTCATATAAAGGCTGACTATTGGCTGTACATTATACATAGTTTACTTGATGAAGAGTATATAACAGCCAAGAGAACAGAGCACGAATACATTAACGACGACGAACCAACTGAAGAAATTGTCGGAGCACAGATAACACCAAAAGGAATTGAATATTTATTCACTCACCCGATGATGAAACAAGCGAAAGAAATTTAGCACAGTAGATTAAATCTATTGTGCTTTTATTATGCCCAAAGGAGCAAGGTATGAAAGAGATACTAAGCAAAGTTATAGGTTTTCTTATTGCAATAGTGTTTATTTTCGGCGTTAGGTATCTGTTTGTAACACTGATGTTCGAACTAATTGCCATTGCGTTCAATATAGCGTTTAGTTGGAAAACAGCATTAGGCATATGGGCAATTGCAGAAATCGTAAGTATGGTGGTAAGAACACCGAAGAATAGAGATAATTAAGGTAGGCGTAATGCCACGGTGAGGGTTTTGTCAATAAAAGTGTGTAAGTTTTTTTAAAAAATTATAAATTCAGGCTTATGCAGGGGTATGAAATAGAACGAAGCAAAACGAATAAATTCTATAAAAACATTGTAAATCACTTATATATATGTTACATTATAACCATAGTTGAACAGGGGTGAGAAAATGGCAAAATACGGGCGTGAAGGGCACAGGGGCAGAATAAAACAGGCTTATCTTGAACACGGTGCTGAAAATATGAGCGGCGTTCATCTCGTGGAACTGTTTTTGGCACTTCTCATTCCGAGAAAAGATGTTAAACCGATTGCTTATGCTCTATTTAATCGCTTTGATAAGATTGAAAGAATTTTTACGGCAAGCTATGATGAACTTATTTCTGTTGACGGAATAGGTGATAACACCGCTGTGGCGATTATGCTTTATAACGATTTGATGAAAAGGGTTGAGAATGTAAAATGCGAGAATTTGCTCGATAAAAATAACCGTATCGGTTACGCAAAAGCCAACTTATTCGGTAAAGAAAAGTATAATGCGATTTTCGTAAGTCCGGACGGCTCTGCTTTGGACAATTTTCAATTTGATACTCTCGATTTGATTGCAAAAAATTATATTTTGGAAAATGCAGTTATGAAAAATTGTTGTGCGATTTTCGTTATGCGTTACGGTTTACAAGATGTGACGAATGGTGATATTCCGTTTGTGGTACAGCTAAAATCTTTGCTAAACAGCATAGGCATTGTGTTTTTGGATTATATCGCCGTCGGCATAAACGGTTGTACAAGCATAAACGATACCGAACATTTTAAACTTTTGAGTAATTAAAACGCACTGCTCAAATTGCTCTATTTACGCATGACCGAGCTTTACAAAAAGTGGAACGATGTCAAAAATCAACTTTCAACAAGCGAAAAAATCAGTGCCCGTATTGAAAAATACGAGCACACGATTTAAGCCGTTTATAACTTTTTTAAAAACCTTACACACTTTTATTGACAAAGCTCAATTAATCATTAACAACATTTTGCGGATTACCATCAATAAACGCCTTAAGATTATCCTCAAGAATGCCTAAAAGTCGCTTTCTTGTTTCATATGCCGCCCAAGCTATATGAGGAGTAATAATACAATTTTTAGCCGTCAAAAGTGGGTTGTCGGCAGTAGGCGGTTCAACCCTCAAAACATCAACGCCTGCTGCCTGAACATCGCCGTTATTAAGTGCATCGGCAAGGTCTTTGTCATTTACAACAGGGCCTCTTGAAGTATTAATAATAATTACTTCTTTTTTCATTTTTGAAATAGCGTCTTTATTAATCAAATTTTCAGTTTGAGGGGTTAACGGACAGTGACAGGTAACAATATCACTTTGTTTGCAAAGAGTATCAAAATCAACAAATTCAACATCTTTAAACTCATCAGGTTTTGGGTGTGGAGTAAATACCAAAACACTCATACCAAAAGATTTTGCAATACTTGCAACTCTTTGACCGATTGAACCGAATCCGATAATTCCTATTGTCTTTCCGTCAAGTTCAGTAAGCGGTGCTTTCCAAAAGCAAAAATCAGGACAAGAAGTCCATTCTCCGTTATGAACAGCATCACTGTGGAGAGAAACCTTATTAGTAATTTGTAAAATAAGAGCAAAAACAAGTTGTGCAACAGCTGCTGTAGAATAGGCAGGAATATTTGAAACAACAATTCCTTTTTTCTTTGCTGCCTCACAATCAACAACATTATATCCCGTTGACTGAAGCCCTATATATTTAAGATTCGGCATTTTATCAAGCATGTCGACAGTTATAATTGTTTTATTTATAATAAGCGCATCTGCATCTTTTGCACGCTCAAGCACTTCTTCCGGTGCGGTTCTTTCATATACAGTAAAATCACCGTATTTTTTAAAGCTTTCCCATGATTGATCACCCGGGTTTGTTGTATATCCGTCTAAATTTACTATTTTCATACCATCGCTCCTTTATCTTAATAGTACTTGTACAAATTATATCCCTTATAAATAAATAAATCAACTGATTTATTGAAAGATTAATAAATATGTTGTATAATTTAATCATATTATTAATGTCAGCACTTTTACAAAACGGTGATATAATGAAAAAGACATTGATAATATTGATTTTCGGATTTCTGTTTACGGTTATTTTTTTAGGCACAAGTTGCAATATTGACAACACTATAATAGATGCGGTTAATAACAATAGCGGTCAAGTAAGAAAAACGGTTATAATTGACCCGGGACACGGCGGAATTGATGTAGGTGCAGTCGGTATTGACGGTTCGCTTGAAAAGAACATCAATTTGTCGATATCTCTTGATTTATATGATTATCTTTCGGTTTCGGGTATAAACACTGTGTTAACCCGTGATGGCGATTATGAGGTTTACAAGGCAGGAGAGGGAAGAGTGAAATCCGATCTTTATAATCGTATGGATTTTATAAATTCAGTTCCCGACGGCATGTTAATATCGATACATCAAAACCACTTTGAAAACGAAGCAGAGTGGGGAACTCAAATTTGGTATTCTCCGAACGACGAAAAAAGCCCAACGATTGCCGATATGATTTTAAACAGTGTCAAGAAAAACATTCAACCTGAAAACACAAGAACAAACAGAAAATCGGACAACAGTTATTACATATTATATAAAGCACAAAAGCCGTCAATTATGATTGAATGCGGTTTTATAAGCAACAAAAAAGAAAACGACAAATTGCAGAATAAAGAATATCAAAAAGATATGGCATATTCGATTCTTGCAGGAATTTGTGAGGAAGTATAATGGCAGCAAAAGTTAAATCGGTATATGTATGCAGCGAATGCGGTTACGAAAGCGTTAAATGGTTTGGAAAATGTCCCGGTTGCGGCGAGTGGAATACTATGGAAGAACAAACTCCCGTCGTATCATCAAAAGGCGTAACAAGGTCAAAAGCAACAATAAAGCCTGTTCAAAGACTTAACGAAATCAATAGCGACATCGAGAAGCGACTTTCAACGGGTATAAAAGAATTTGACAGAGTTCTCGGCGGCGGAATTGTTGAGGGAAGTCTTATTTTACTTTCAGGTGATCCGGGTATCGGTAAATCAACTATTTTACTTCAAATATGTCAAAGCTTAGGTCAAAAACATAAAATTTTATACATCAGTGGCGAAGAATCCGCCCGTCAAATAAAACTTCGTGCAAACAGGCTCAGCGTTGATACCGATAACCTATTTATTCTTGCCGAAACCGATGTTTCGATTATTGTTGAAACTGTCAAAGTTGAAAAGCCCGATATGGTTATTATTGATTCAATTCAAACCATGATGATTGATGATATTTCATCATCTGCCGGAAGCATTACACAAGTAAGAGAATGCACCAATATATTTATGCATCTTTCGAAATCTCTTGGAATACCGATATTCGTTGTAGGTCATGTCAACAAAGACGGTGCAATAGCCGGACCTAAAGTACTCGAACATATTGTTGACACTGTTTTATATTTTGAGGGTGAGCGTAACTATTCATACAGAATTTTACGAAGTGCAAAAAACAGATTCGGATCGACAAATGAAATAGGCGTATTTGAAATGACGCAAGGCGGAATGGATGAAGTTGAAAATCCGTCACTTATGATGCTTTCAGGCAGACCGAAAAACACAAGCGGAACCTGCGTTGCATGCACAATGGAGGGTTCAAGGCCGATACTTGCCGAAGTTCAAGGTCTTGTTACTTCATCAGGTTTTGGAACACCGAGAAGAATGAGCACCGGATTTGATTACAATAGAATGAGTATGTTAATTGCGGTCCTTGAAAAGCGTGCAGGTTTTTTATTTAACGGAATGGATGCTTATCTTAATGTTATCGGCGGTTTAAAGCTGTATGAACCGGCGGCGGATTTGAGCGTAGCGATGGCACTTATTTCATCGTTAAAGGACAAGCCGGTAAATGAAAACACACTTGCATTTGGCGAAATCGGACTTGCCGGTGAAATCAGAGCCGTAAACAACTGCGAACAAAGAATTACCGAAGCTCAACGCCTCGGCTTCACAAAATGTATTATACCGTTTCACAACTATAAATCACTGTCAAAGGATATAAAAGTAAATATGGATATCGTTCCGGTCAGAAATATTCGTTCAGCTTTTGACGCTATAACGGAAGAATAAAAAATGTTAACAACAAAAGTTGCACTTTTAAAAGAACAATTCATCCATTAAAAAGCAGTCCCTTTTTAAATGGAATTTATTGACATCATTTTTTCGCAATGCTATAATAATTAAAAAGACAAACTATTAAAAATCAAGTCTAAAAAGGCATAACGAAACAGACGTCAAAGACGCCGAATTTCAAAAAAATATGAAAATTATGATTTAGCCATATAAGGTTGCCCGAGTTCTAATTGAAGGTAAAGGAATCTCAATTACTTGGTCAAGGACAAAAAATGGTAATATATTATATGGAATAACAGTTGGTCTGAGATAGGTATAATTTATGAAAAAAGTACATTAATAATATTTTTTATAATAGTAAGTTATGTTTGTATTCCAGCCGGCTTGGGATATAAGAAAGCAATTGATATCTTATTAATTATTACTTGTGCAATGTTATTGATACTAATTGGTTATTATGACAAAAGACATAGTGTGTACGAAAGAGTAATCATGATATTAAGTCAAACTGTCTCATATATAATTCTCTATTCATATTATTTGAATTTATATAAACTACAATTAAACGTTGTGCTTGTATATATATTGAGTGCCATTACTTTATTGCCAAATTTATATCAGATAAAAAAATGAAACCATAGGGTGATACAATGAAAAAAGCAATATCAATAATTTTATCGTTCATTATAGTATCAACCACATTTAGCATAGGCTTTACAGCCTATGCTGATGTGCTTGAGCAAAAGTCGTTAGACAGCTTTATTGAAAACACTTGCGATGTAATTCAAGAGTATGATTCTGATAAAGAGTTTACTGTTGACGATAATGACAATAATGATTTTCAAAGCTGTAGATTGATTGTTAAAGCTACAGGCAGTTTTGAAACATTCGGTGCAAAAGAGAATATCAAAGGATTTGAAGACATTAATATTTTGCAATATAAAAGTGTGTCTGATACAAAATCTGCATACAACAAGCTTAAAGATGAAAAGAATGTTGACTCTGTAAGTATTGATAAAATAGTATCTCCACTTCAAGACGGTAACGATGAGGAAGAAGATACTTCTACAGATGTTTTTCCTGAAAGCTCAAACGGTCATCTTTGCGATTGGGCAACTGAAAGAACGCAGTCTGCTCAGGTAAATGAATACATTAAGAAAAATAATATTCCTTTGACAGACCTTACCATAGGCGTAATTGACACAGGTATAGATTATAATCACGAATTTTTAAAAGACAGAATTGTCCGTACTAATTTTAATTCTACTACAGACGGCAATGAGAATGACGAACTTGACCTTATTGACGGTCACGGAACGGCAACAAGCAGTGTTGTTGTAGACAATACCCCTGACAGCGTATCAGTTGCAGTGTACCGTGTTCTTGATGACGAGGGCGATAACAGCATTGTAGGTATATGTGCAGGTATACTCCAAGCTGTTTCTGATAATGTTGATATAATAAGTATGAGCTTGGCTTTTGCCGATGAAAACGATTTAACAAAATCAGCTTGTAAACTTGCCTATGAAAAAGATATACCTATCGTTTGTGCTTCCGGTAACGAGGGCAGAAATATAATTGCATGGAATTATTCTCCTGCTAAATTTGAAACAGCAATAACAGTCGGTGCAACAAGCAGAGCAAACAGGATTTGCTCTTGGTCTAACAACGGTTTATATATTGACTTTGTTGCTCCGGGAGAAGATATTAATGTAGCTGTTCCTAATAACAGGTACGATATTTGGTCAGGAACTTCATTTGCTACTCCTTGTGTTGCAGGAATAATTGCTTTAATCAAAACGGCAAATATTGATTATTCTTACGATAAAATAGAAAAAATGTTAAAACAGTCAACAATCTTTTCTTTAAATGTTTATATGAATAACGAAATATATACCGACGAAAATTTTAATAGGAAAACTATTTATAATTTTAAAAAGCCGCAATATCCTTATACTGTCGATTGTCCGTTTAAACAAAACGGTTACGGTTTGATTCAGTTAAATGAGATATTTAAAATTAATATACCGGACACACCAAAATGTAATTATAAAAGTGGAAATTATACCGACAAAATAAATGTTGAACTTAAATCTGATTATCCTATATATTATACACTCGACGGCTCATATCCGACAACTTCAAGCACACTTTATACAGAACCTATCACAATAAATAAAGATACTGATTTAAGATGCGTGGCGTATGATAAAACAGCAACTTTAAAATACAGCAGAGAGCTTGAATGTGAATATCAAATGTTCCAAGTCGGAACCGATAATATGTTTGAGATTGATGATGCAGGTTGTATTACTAAGTATAATAGTGATGCTAGTGTAACTAATTTGTCAGTACCGAGTGAAATAAAAGGAATAACAGTCAAAACTTTTGA